>JAIPIN010000046.1 GCA_021734665.1 Kiritimatiellales bacterium | reverse complement strand
ACTATTAAGCTGTCTGTATGCCATAGCTGAGGTGGGAAGGTGGTAGGAATGACTTCTCTACCGTACCTCCTCTCTATGGCATTTCAGAGGGAATCAGGTGTTGCACTTGGGTGTTGCACTTCGGAATGGAATTTAAGAGATTTAATTGATAATTGATAATTGATAATTAATTTGGCAGGCGCGGATCGTTCGCGGACAACTTTAAGTAGCCCACCTTCGCCTCTGGTTGGCTTGCCAGCCGTAGTCGCAGCGTTTATGTAAATATAAAAATCACCTCCAAAGTCCATAGGACTATGGTGGGCAGCCTTCGCTGCGCGAAGGCTGGCAGGCGCGGTAGGACTTGAACCTACGACCCCTGGTTTTGGAGACCAGTGCTCTAGCCAGCTGAGCTACGCGCCTATATAAACGATAAACAACGATGATTATGCCTTTGGCAGTGTGCTTGTCCACCGTAGCCTTGGCGAAGGTGGAAGCTACGCGCCTTTATTACAATGAACTAAGAGCATCTTACTTATGAGAAGTAAAAAGTGAAACGGAGAAATTAAGAATTTAGAATGAAAAATGAAAATGAATTACATGGCATTTTTCACTATTCACTATTCATTATTCACTTTCTAGGTACATGGATTCGCTTCAAACACCTATTTTTGCTATAATAAACTCCATGAATACCGTTCTAGACCGCACACACAGTTTGCTCAGTGATGCGACAGCACAGGCCTATCAAAAAATGACAGAGATCCTACCCGAGGCGCTACTTGCGATTTTGATCGTGTTGGCTGGCTGGATAGTGGCTTCGATTATTTACAGAATCTGCGTGAAGATCCTCGCGTTCTTTGCAGTGGATAAGCTGGTTGCCAAAACTCCGCTTGATCGCATGCTAAAGAGTATTGGTGTTTCCAAAAGTGCATCAGAGATTCTGGGGCTTTTGGTTTTTTGGTTGGCGATTCTAATAACATTAGTATTCGCATCAGAGATTTTGCATCTTGAGCAACTCTCTCATGCTTTGGAAGTTGTAACAGGATACATTCCGCAAGTTATTGCTGCATTCCTGATAATTGTTTTTGGAATGTTGTTAGCAAGATTTCTGCAGACTCTGGTTGTGCAATCACTTTCCAGAACAGATCTTGGATATGAGCGCTCAATTGGGCGTGCAGTTCAAACTATCGTTTTGGTATTCGTATTTCTTGCCGCTGTAGAGCAGCTTGGTTTAAATCTTTCGTTTGTAACTACCAATGTTTTAATTGTGGTTGCAGCAGTATTGCTCATTGGAGGATTAAGCCTAGTTTTGGGAGCTCGCACAGTGTTGGAGAACGCACTTCTTTGTCAGCATCTAAAGAGTCAAATTTCTGTAGGACAAACATTATCTATCCAGAATCTAAGCGGGAAGGTAAAGGCGTTTACTCTCTCTGGCGTAGTTATAGAATCTGGCGAAGGTGATACGGTTATTCCTGCTACGCTTTTCTTTAAACAAACCTACACAATATCTTAAGCTATTTATGGGTAATGAATCTTCTCTACGGCCAATATTGGTTTCCATCCCACATGCTTCTAACAAGATTCCAGAAGAAGTGAAGGAATACGTAAAACTTTCTGAAGATGAATTGCTTGGCTACACAGATTTATACACAGATGAAATTTTTTCTGTTGGGAATGTATATTTGGTAAAAAGTAACGCATCTCGTGTAATAGTGGATGCTAATCGTGCACCAGATGATATTTCTAAGGAGCATGTGCAGGCTGCAGAGGGTGTAAATGTACATACAACGTGGGATGGTAAAGATGTGTATCACAAAGAACCGTCACAAGAAATTGTAGATATGCTGATTAAAAAATATCACGATCCATTTCACGAGAAGATTGATGAATTTATTCCACATGTGCGTTTCTTGATTGATGGACACTCATTTTTGCCAGTTGGTCCTAAGTTAAAAGCAGACAAGGGCAAAGAGCGTCCGGATATTAATATTGGAAACGGAAACTACACTTCGTGTTCACGAGAACAGACTTTATTCTTCCGAGACTTCTTCCAAGATCGTGGATATTCTGTAGAAATTAATTTCCCGTATTCTGGTAAATATATTTTAGGTCATCACTGTCATCGACGTCGTATCCCGCCATTTCTGGTACCGGGAATTCAGATCGAAATTAATCAGGGTTTATATGTAAAAGAGGATTCATTTGATCCTATTCCGAATCGCGTGCAAGAATTCCATGGTATATTCGAGAATTTGGTAGATGAGTTTGCAGCGAGGTATTGCCCTAAGTAGAGCCGCGCCAGTGGCGCGGCTAGAGCCGCACCAATGGGGCGGCTGTACATTGGTCCAATGGGGCGGCTGTACATATGTGAATGGCGTGGTTGCATTGAGGACATGGTAAAAAACCCAAATTTCTGCTATCATATCTTGATGCTTCATATAGATATCGAAGTTCGCCATCCGTTTTCTCTCCTTGCTATTCTTGGTGGGACAATTGGCTTATTTGTTTGGCTACAGTCGGCCATAGATGCACGTGAAAGTTTGGCAGTTGGAGGATATGAGGCATCGGTGGTAGAAGCAGAGCAGGAAGTTTATAGACAGCGCACAGTACAAGCGGTACTTGAGCAACGTGAAGAAATTTTGCGTTATCAATTAAGACTTTTAGATCAAGAGCGCAATGATAGAAGTGAAAATTGGAGTACAGATCAGATGCAGGAATGGAATCGTGCGCGTATGTCACTTATCTCTCTTCTGGAAGATAGGTTTGCATCAGAAGAAATTATGCGCAGCGCTTTAAATGAAATCTGGGATGCAGAAGCTCGCGCACTTGCATTAAGTGGTGATGGATCTGTTCCTTTGCGCCTCACATGGCCACTGGCAAAGGTGGAAGGTATATCGGCAGGGTTCCACGACCGTGATTATCTTCATCGCTTTGGTATTCCGCATGAAGCAATTGATATTCCAGTTGAACAAGGATCCCCTGTTCTTGCTGTTACCGATGGTGTGGTAGAAATAATTTACGAAGGAGAGAGCGGATACAATTATGTAATCTTAAAACACTCAGGCGGAGCAACTCTCTATGGTCATGTTTCTGGATTCCAAGTTGAAGAAGGGCAGTACGTTCACCGCGGAGACACTATTGCGCTTTCTGGTGGTCGTCCAGGTACACCAGGCGCGGGTCCTATCTCTACAGGACCACATCTACATTTTGAAGTTATTCGAGGAGGAATACATGTTGATCCTACGTTGTTTCTTCCTGCATATTGATGTTGGAGAAATTAGAAATTCGAAATAGGAAATACGAAACAAATTCAAAATACGAAATCTGAATATTAATATGTTTTATTATTCAAATTGTGTGCTTGTTTCGGATTTTTAATTTCTTATTTCGAGTTTATTAATTAGGCGAGAGA
The DNA here is from genome assembly GCA_021734665.1 of Kiritimatiellales bacterium. GTDB lineage: Bacteria > Patescibacteriota > Gracilibacteria > Peribacterales > Peribacteraceae > UBA2144. Next base: position 4,551 of record JAIPIN010000046.1, on the reverse strand, counting down.
TTTAATTTCTTACACTTGTTCTAGTGCGTATGAGTCTGTCATCCCAGCTACATAATCTTTTATCGCTTCTTCCAGAGATCCGTTTGTTCTTTCCTGTAGCTCAATAACTTTTGCCGAAGGTTTTTCTTTAAGAGAATTACACAAAGTCAAAATAGCTTGTTGACCTTGAGCACTACGATCCAAAACCAGTGGAGAGAAGTACATTTTTTCGGATAAGAATCTGCGCAATTCATTTAGTTCGTCACGCAGAGATTTCGAAAAGTGTACCAAGGGTACTTTTGCTGAGTACGCATCATCAATGGTACTTATGTGTTGTGAAGAGATCTCTTCAAATGTTGTTTTGTATAGATCGGTAACAAGTATGTGAATTATAGATCCGCGCAGTGAAGTGCTACGTTCTTTTGCGCATTCGTAAGCACGAGCCGCAAGTGCAGTTTGAGATAAATCATGAATCGAAAATAGTTTTGCGTGTAGCCCATCTTCGCAATCATGTCCGGTGTATGCAATCTCATCTGCAATGTTTACAACCTGTGCTTCTAGCGATGGCGCATGAGGGAGTTTTGGTTCAGGTGAATCGTATGGAGTGCTATGTTTGAGCAACCCTTCCAGAACTTCTTGATTAAGATTTAGTCCTTTAGCCTGAGAAGAATGCTCTTCTAATAGTGTAACAATTCGATGCGATTGTTCGTTGTGCTCAAAGTTCATGCCGCATGTTTGCATCCAATCATTGAGTGCGGTTTCGCCTGCGTGGCCGAATGGGGGATGTCCCAAGTCGTGTGCGAGCGCGATGCATTCTGTTAAGTCTTCATTAAGTCCAAGAGTACGTGCTACATCACGGCTTATCTGCGCTACTTCCATGGTGTGTGTGAGCCGTGTGCGGTAGTGATCCCCTCCTCCTTCTACAAACACTTGTGTCTTGCCCTTAAGGCGCCTGAATGAGCGTGTGTGAATAATGCGATCGCGATCACGTTGAAAAGTAAATCGGGTTGCATCTTCTGGTTCGTCTTTCGCTCGTCCGAGGAGTCCCTGATGAGGGATTGCGTAGGAAGCTAATTGTTCATTCGCGGCCTGTAGACGGTCTTTTAATTCTTTCAATGAATAGTGAAAAATGAATAATGAATAATATTAGTCGATTTTACAATGACAAAGTCACTTTTAACTTTTCACTTTGCACTTTTCCACTCGCGCCCGCAGGCGCGTTCGTACAAACGACCCGCCTTCGTCCGCCTGTGGCGGACTACGGCGTGGCGAGATAGTCTGTTATTTAATCCTCGTTAGTTATTGGTATTCGTACTCGTCCAAACGACCGTCGAGTAGGAACGCTTTGCTCCTGGGTATCCAGGTGGGTGACCGCATCCCCAGACAACAGTCTGGAGAGAGTAAGTCTCCCATAAAAGCATTGAGGAGAAACGTTGCCACTCTAACCAATCGTTGAGACGAGATAAGTATAGCAATTTTTTACCTACATTGCCTTCATTAATTTCTACAGATTGTCATCACATTCGTACACCCGCTCAAAACATCTTCCCTATCCCCTCCGCGGTAGGTCCAGTACTGCTCAGGCTGACAACATGTGCAATCTGCATGACGTTCGAAGTGTTTCGGGTGTACACCTGCCGAAAATAGTTGTAGCTCTGCTTTGCGTTGTAGGTCTACTTGGTGTCCGTTGATACACTCAGATCCTATTAGCGATATCTCTCCGCTGGTGTCATCGAATTGTGCGCAAGATGTACAAAGTGATGGTCCAGCTGCAACGAGTACTTCTTGTGGATTAATGCCAAATGTACTTGTTAACATGTCAAAAAATCTTGGAATTATTCCAGCAATGAGCCCTCGCCATCCTGCGTGAATAACGCCATGCACGTTGCGTTCTGGAGCAAATACAATGAATGGTTGGCAGTCTGCTGTGCGAACAGTTAGTACCAAGTCTTTTTGGTCCGTAAACATACCGTCTGCCTCTTCAGTTCGTGCCAAAGGCTTGGTCACATATAGCACGCGATTGCCATGTACTTGGTTGAGTCCAGCAATATGTTTCGTGTTAAGTTTTTTGGCAATTTGTTCGTCTGAGTTGATGTTGTCTTCCTTGGTAAAAAGGGTGACTTGAAGGTCGGGAAATGGCGCGAAGATAGAGAATGGATTGGTGATCATAGATTAGATGGCTGGATGGCTATATGGCTGGATGGTTCTAAAGTGGCAGCAGGCCTGATAGTCGCTTGCGAACCATTTAACCATCCAACCATTCAGCCATTTAATTGCTAGACATATCTTTCACCAACCTCGGTATCTCCCCAATAACATCAGCCGCCGTAAACGCAAATCCCTTCTCTTCTTCCAGTCTATCCGCAGCACTTTTGATAATTTCTGATCCCATCACCGCTGCTTCAAACGGATCCATCTTTTGTGCAATCAGACCTGCAACGAGTCCTGCAAGAGCATCGCCAGTGCCGCCAACAGTCAGACCTGCGTTTCCGCCTTCTACTTCTTCGTACTTCTCATCTGGTCCTGCAATTTTATCCACTTGATCTTTGAGTAAAATAACTACGCCTGCTTCTTCTGCAGATTTTTGTAGATCTTTTGGAGCGATTTCCATACGTTCGAGCTCACCAAGATGTGGAGTGAGCACGGCAGTTTTTCCTTGTACGGCTTTAAGGGTCTTAGGTTGAAGTGCAGTTGCATCTAAAACAAGTGAGCAGCTTGCGCCTTCTATTATTTCCATCAGAGCCTTTTTGCTTTCTGTATTTCCATGATCGATACCAGGTCCAAGTACAACGCTGTCCATAGTGGCGAGTAATTCTAAGATTGGTTTTATGTCTGATTCAGATAATCCTTCTTCTCTAATAAACGGATACACTTGAAAGTTAAGTGACATACTTTTGGCAACATTCTCATGCCAGTCTGGTAGAACTATGTAGATCAAATCCACACCGCTGGCTTCTGCGGCAAGCGCAGAAAAGATTGGAGCTCCATGCATAAATCTGGAGCCACCTACTATGGCAACTTTTCCGTTTTCACCTTTGTGGGAATTTGGAGAGCGTTGCATGGGGCAATAATGCCTTGAACGCGATTAGTATGTTATTGACGATTTACAGAATCGAGTTGTTGCTATTTTAGAAGTGTTCTGTTTTTATGTTCTGCAAAGAACATTGATGTCTATGTTTTCAATTAAATCTATCGATAGGCCTGTGGCAAGCCAACAGGAACAGCCTACAGATCATACTGTCGGCCACTATGATTTCGTATTCTCTTTGGGCGAGGCGTGTTTTGTTGCAACGTTTTTAAAAGAACAAGGATTGCGATTATTTAGTGGTCCATTCGATTGGGTATATGGCAGAACATTTGTAGATCGATTCACCATGCTTTTAAAAGATTTTGAACATTTTTTTGAAAAGCAAGATATTATCTATCGTCGCCAATACAAGTTGTCGCGCGGTGAGCATGATGTGTATTTTAATAATCACACAAAGTTGGCACATATTCATGACTTTAGTTTTAATGCTGATTTCGAAAAGGAGTATCCAGTTATAAAAGCAAAATATGATAGGCGTATCAAAAGGCTTTTGGATTATATGAATGGCAGTAAACGTATTCTGATTGTGTATGCGGAGATGGCGAAAGATCAGTCGCCTGCACCTTCGTTGCAACGGTTCGCAGAGCTATTTGCTCAATCGCATGAAAAGTATCAAGACAAGATCAGTGTGCTGTATATGAAACACAATCCGGATTTTAATCCGGGGGAGAACACGTTGGTGTATAGAGATGAGCGTTTATATCTTGTGGAGTATTTTGGTTCGCGATCAGGTGAGGTAGGAGACGTAATTGTTGATGGACAGGAACTTATAGACAAAAGTATTATGGAGATATTAAGCAGAGTGGCATTGAGTAATTCGGTAGACAGTTAGGGCTTTATTGTCTGATGGTGGATATCTTGTTTCTACTTGCAGTAATATTCGCTTTTGTTTAGTTCAGACACAAGCTTTGCGTGCGCTTCATCGACCTGTCTCCATAAATCATGGAAATTATTATCTCTTTCTCCATATTTCATAAGAAATTGATTCGTAGACATCGCATATGATTCAAGTGAATCTTTTATATTAGGGGCATAGGCTATAAACATACTCATTTTGTCATTAAGATGGCCTACGTTTATTTGGTGTTTAGCATAAGCCTGTGTAACTTCATCTGAAGAAAAGTTGGGCGATCTGGTTCCGCCTTCTATGTCGTAATTGACGTTTGGAATATCTAATTCGTGTTGTAGTCCATGTTTTACCTTTGTGAGTAGATTAATGATTTCATCTTTCAATTGTATTTTGCGAAGACATTGTGTGTCGTTGCGATTCACGCGCAAAGTTATCACTATCATAAGTGAAGCAAGACCCACAGCCAGAATCTGAGCGCATATTTGCGCTCTTGTATTTAATCTATAAACCCCCAGCGTAGCTGGGGTGTACGTTTGAAGGCGAAGCCGTACGCTAAAGCTGCCTGGCAAGGCGGCTTTAGCAACTTAACCTATTGCACATTATGACATATTACAAACGTACAATCCGTACACTT
>JAIPIN010000045.1 GCA_021734665.1 Kiritimatiellales bacterium | reverse complement strand
ATTAATGTATTTATTCTAAATAGTCCACCTTCGCCCCTGGTTGGCTTGCCAGCCGAAGCCGCAGCGACTTTGAAAATTATTAAACAACCGAAATCCAGGGGACTACGGTGGACAGCCTACGCTGCGCGTAGGTTGGAGGTGGTCATTTTTGCAGCGGAGCATTTGGAAAGGCTAATTCGCGAGCAATCAGAGGAGCGAAACTTTTTTGGTTCTTTTTTGGTTACAAAAAAGAATGAAGAAAAGAACCACGCACTTATAGCACTCTTAGTATGCAGATAGTACAATCCAACTATGACCGATTACAAAGACGCAGGTGTCGACATAGAAAAAGGAGACAAAGCATCCGCCTCTGCCTACTCCCATGCCGTATCCACCTTCGCATCTCGCAAAGGCATGATTGGCGAACCAGTATTCGAAGAAAATGGATTTGCAGGATTTTTGGATATGGGAGATTACTATTTGGTGCAAAGTGATGATTCAACAGGCACAAAGATAGATTTAGCTTTCTCTGTAGGAAAATTTGATACTCTTGGATATGACCTTGTTGCAATGGTTGCAGATGATGCAGTTTGCACAGGAGCAGAAGCAATCAGTATTTCCAATACTCTAGATACTCCAAAAATAGATCCTGATATCGTAGATCAATTAATGAGCGGACTTGCAAAATCATGTAGTGAACAGAAGATTGTAATTCCTGCAGGCGAGATAGCAGAAGTCCCAGGTGCTGTAGAAAAGGGTGTATGGAGTGCAACTGTTGTTGGAATTGTAGAGAAATCAAAAGTACTAAAACCAGAAACAATAGAAGAAGGAGATGTGATCATTGCATGTAAATCCGCAGGTCCACGCTGCAACGGATATTCTCTAATCAGAAAAATTCTAGAAGGAAAACTAGATAAAGAATGGAAGGACGGAAAAACGTGGGGAGAAGTAATGCTCACGCCAAGCATTGTGTATAGCAGCGCAATATTAGAATTGATCGGAAGATACGGTGAAGAGCGCAAAGTGAATGTGAAAGGTCTTGCCCACATAACAGGAGGAGGAATCCCCAGTAAACTTGGACGTACTCTTAAAAAGAGTGGACTTGGCGCAGAACTTACAGATCTATGGGCACCACACGAAGCCCTAGTTGATCTGATAAAACTGGGGGAAGTAGCAACAGAGGAAGCTTATAAGACATGGAACATGGGCAATGGAATGATGGTGATAGTTTCAGAAGCAGAAGCAAACAAGGCATTGGAAATACTTAATAGTGGAAACATTGAAGCTAAAATTGCAGGATCAGTGTGCAAAGATCCATCAATCACACTGAATGCATACGACGGTACTGAATTGAAATTCTAATCTTTTAAAAAAAGTCTGAACCACAGATTTGCTTCTTTACCTCCACCCCTAACCCCTCCTCCGGAGGAGGAGGGGAACTCTGTTAAAATAGAACAGAGCTAGATACTTCAATAACGCAGCTCCCCTTCCTCCTGCCTGCCGCGCCGTAGCCCGAAGGCGAAGGCTGGTGGAGGAAGGGGTCGGGGGATGGAGGTAAAATTTGCGGTTCAGGTATTAAACTTGACAACCACCAAAAGCCTACTAGAATGGCGTCACTTATGTACCAAAGAGACCTTCTCTTGGGCAGCCTACTCCTCCTCCTTACAAAGGAAGGCGGGTTGCGTGCATAAGTAATTACTTATAAAACCACGAACCTCCCTTCCAAGAAGTGGAGGTGTTTTTGTATTATTTTTCTTTTCTTATCATGTCATCCGTTAATCAAATTGATTCATTCGCTCCACCATCTGTGGAAGAAAATTCCACGCATCATGATGTAGCTGTACGAATACAACATCTACGCGACACCCTTGGCGATGATGCTGGACGCTATAGTTCCGATGAATTATCACAAATCGCCCAAAACCGTTCTGTGTATGACCAAATGGTTGATCCTAGATAATTATTTTTTTTCACTCTTAACCATGAATAATAATCGTCCCATAACACCCGTATTTACTCCGATCCAGAGAGTACGCTGCGATGCATCGGGCGATGCAGCAATTTTTGCATCATCTATTCCTTATTGTGATGATCTTGAAGCAATAAAAAGTGCAAATGAATTAGTCAAACAGGCTATAGAAATAATAAAAAAAGCGGGAGTAAGAGAGCATGTGCCACAAGCCCCATCTGATGAAGATATTAATGCGGCACAAGCATCTACTCACCAAGCTGTAACTGCAACTTGCCAGTAGATTTATTCGTCACTCAAAATGCAACTCGCGAATGCAAAGCTTCATACAGCTCTGTAAAAAAGAACTGCAAGCTACACATCTGTTAACTTCTACAACATAATTTTCTTAGCAAGACGATAAGCAAAAAATCGATCCCAAGACCTTCTGTGAAAAATTTATTTACATTGACCTTGCGCTCACAATTCAAAAAGGTATGATTCGCGCAATTTAATCCACTTACCTATTACATACATGTCTACAGCCGAATTAAGACAACCCGACTCAACAGAAGTACAAGATGCTATACCAAGTTCTGAAAAACCTGAGCCAAGCGATGTAAATAAAAAATTAGAAGAATTTAGTGCAGAATTTAAATGGGCCACTCGTCATCAAGAAGCAGGCGAAAACTAATTCTAAAAAGTACTTGTAATATACTCAGCATGCTAGAATAAACGCATATGATGCATGCATCCAAAAACCTCCAGCAACGTTACAAAGAGCACCAACAATCCGATGTGCATGGGCTTTGGATCAGGGAATATGTTCGTGACATTGTTTTTGGTGGTAATGATGGAATCGTTACAACATTTGCAGTTGTTGCAGGAACCATGGGAGCACAACTTGAACACTCTGTGGTAATTATCCTAGGTGTTGCCAATTTGATTGCAGATGGCCTATCTATGGCTACCGGTACATACCTGTCACTAAGATCCGAGCACGATAAATATCAACGGCTACGCAAAGAGGAACTCCAAGAGATTGAAGATGATCCAGAAGTAGAAGCCGAAGAAGTTCGCCGTGCATACCGCGCAAAAGGTTTCGAAGGAGAAGATTTAGAAAAAGCTGTTTCAATAATCACTTCAGATAAAAAACGTTGGGCTGATGTTATGATGCAAGAGGAACACGGACTGACCGAAGAAGCTTCCGGCAAACCCGCATTGCATGGATTTCTTACTTTTGTATCTTTTGTAATATTTGGAAGCATACCTATATTACCTTACATAATAGGAATTACACACAACTCACGCTTCACGATCGCAATCATTTCCACATTTTGTGCTCTTGTGCTTTTAGGTACATCACGCAGCTATCTAACAAAGGAACGCCTTATCCGTGGACCAATAGAGATTGTAAGCATTGGCGCATTAGGTGCTTTTGCAGCATTTGGCGTAGGAGTACTACTTAAGAATGTAGTTGGAGTAATTGTTTAACCATAAATTCTTTCAGTCTTAATTTGGTCAGCTGGAATTTCTCTAATAAATGCCAATGCTGGGCAAGTCTCTAATAGTTGCTTTCGCGCTTCTTCAACTAGATTATCAACATTACTTACAACAATCTCACATTGAAACATACGATATGTAACACGATATCTATCACCGGAATCTTCTGGTCTACTGCCAGAACTTTCTTGGTCACCATCTAAGCCTATTGACATATTAAATTGGGGTAATTGTAAGTAATTGTTTAATACTATTTTTTAGTAACTTTAAAAACACTAACCGGCATATTGGCAATAACTTGAGCTAGATCTGGAATGCGATCAACAAAAACTTTCCTTGCTTCTGAAATTGCCTGATCAACAGAATCTGCAACCACATCACACTCCTCAAAACCAGCTATAACATGATATTCATCACTGTTGCCATCTTTGATATCTAAACCTTCTGACATAATAAGATTGGGTAGAAAGGGACGAACAGTACCATAGTAGTATCCAGATAGACAACTCCCCTATTCCAAATAAGCCAAAAACCTCTACAATACGAATATGACCTCCATAGCCTTTATAGAAGTAGACAAAGAAGACGAAAAGCGCATCCAAGAACACTTTTCAGAATCCATAATTGCCAATAAACCAATTCCAGATGATGAAATTCTGGCACAATGCAAAGATGCAGAAGTTCTTTCTACTTTTATTAAATCGAAAGTAAGCAAAACAGAACTCGACCAGATGCCAAACCTAAAGTTGATCGTCACTCGCTCTGTAGGATTCGATCACATTGATTTGGAAGAATGTGCTAAACGAAAAATTACTGTATGCAATGTACCAGATTACGGTGCACATGTAATTGCCGAACATGTGTTCGCACTTCTCCTAAGTACACTCAGACACATTAACGAAGGTGATGAGCGCGTAGAAGCCGGAAACTTTTCTTATTTGGGTCTGCGAGGGAAATCTTTAAGAGGAAAAACAATTGGAATTGTAGGAACAGGAAAAATTGGAAGGCGTGTAGCTCAAATCGCACACGGATTTGGAATGCATATTATTGCAGTAGATCGATGCAGGACATTGGAACTAGAAGATTTATTAGGAGTTAGATATGTAAAGATTGATGAGCTACTTAAAAAAAGCGACATTATCTCTTTGCATCTGCCACTTAAAGATTCTACCAAGCATATAATCAATAAAGATGCTTTCGCAAAAATGAAGGACGGAGCGATTATAGTGAATACTGCTCGTGGTCCACTTATTGATTCTGCAACACTTCTAGAAGCTTTAAACAGTAATAAAGTTGCCTACGCTCTTTTGGATGTATTGGAAGACGAGAAAGACTTAGAAGAAAGCAAAGCATTAATTGCTCATCCTAATGCAATTACAACACCACACATGGCCTTCTATTCTGATGATAGCGTAGAAACAATGTACGAAGATTGTTTTGATTCCATTGAGCAATTCCTAGCAGGAGATGAGCCAGAGCATACCGTTAAACCACCAAAGATTGTGTGTGATCTGCCGGAATTAAAGGTGAACAGTTGACAGTTAACAGTTGACATTTAACAGTTGACCACTGACAAACAGTCCCATGGGCGTCTCGCCCATGTAAAATGAACAATGTTTGGAACTAGGATTTACAGGATTAAAAGATGTACATGATTTCTGTTTAAACTAGAATCCTGCCTATCCTTAAATCTTTCTAATCTTAGTTCCAGACAATCAAGAAAGAACACATAAACTTGATTAATAATGACATTTGACAATTACCAGTTAGCGTATATCATGCGTACGTAATGCAGCTCTTCTCATCTACAACAAAGATGAATAAGAAGACCTCCCTCCTAAGGGAAGGACGCTGCTGACGTATATAATTTTCTTTCCAGTCTCAGCCCCTTCCAAAAGAAGGGTTTTTTATTTTTATAACTACTTATTTCCATGAATACTCCATCCACATCACAGGCAGATACCGAACCAACCGAGAACTTTCTTCGATTACTTGGATTCCAAATGCGTTCACCAAGTTTCGGCGGGGGTGGCAGAATTATCTCTCTTCCAACACCAACAGAACTTGAAAGCGTAACAGAACAGGAACTGGCAGACGCCAGACAATATTTTAATGAACATTTACTGCAAACAATCCAGTAAGAATTTCTTATTAATTCCCCTTTCCATAATGGAAGACGTACAACAACAAATCATAGATGAGCCAACAAATCTAAATCGTAAAGAGAAAGAGTGTACAAAGCAAGAAAGAGAAAATATTGAACGCACTCTTGCATGGATACGTGGCCTAATTGCACAAAAATTGGCACATTTATCCAATGGAAAAGCGCACAACTGGCGATCCTGGGAAGCATTCTCACCTATTAAAAATGAACAGGAACAAGAGGAGCTTATATGTATGCAAATGGAGATTGAAAGAATGATCTTTCTGCTTTTGCCAAAAGCAAGCCCTACAACTCTCCGTCAAATGTTCCAAAGAACACTGACGATTCATACACCACCTAAAGAAAGCACAGCTGTGGGACACATTCATGCTTTGCTTAAGAATAATAAATCTTTCGCTACATTGCGGAGGAAAGAACAAATAGGTTAACGACCAGAAATGCCATATGTTCCTAAATGAATATTTGCTTAAAAAAGGGTGATCGCTATCAAGTCGACCACCCCATCAATTTTGTTTTATTGTTTATTTATCTTCTGGATCCTGCTTGTAATTAACAAGACGTCTTAGCTCATCAGAGAGAATCGAAAATCCATTTTGGCTCAGAATCGATTCCGCATGGAATTGAAAACTAGAAAAGTTCTTACCTCGCAATGCATAAATCTCTCCAGTTTCTTCATCAGAACATACATCCACATTATCAACATTATTTTTATTGATTGCTGCAAATGTGCTGTAAAAAGCTACAGCTTCTTGTCTTCCAAAAAAATCAATATTCTTCTGTATACCCTGAGAAGGATCATCTTTCTTAATAATATCAAATCCAAGATGCCTGCATAAATCTTGATGGCCAAGACATACAGAAAGAAATGTTCGTCCACTTTCACGTAAAGCAGCTGTAGTCTTATTAAGAATCTGCATTTTTTCATCTTCTTCGTCTAGTGGATTTCCAGGTCCTGGCCCAACGATAACAATATCAGCACTATCTGCTTCCACATCAAAATCTCTGTAAGAGACAACTTGAGCCTGAGCCCCTGTAGCATCAATCATGTGACGAAGCATATGACTGAAGTTGTCTTCGTTATCGATAATAGTAACCGTTTTACCCTGCAACTCTGGAACGGTGTTATCAATGCGCTCCTGATCCTCCATAAGAAATCTATTCAATAGCTTATTGCGCTCCTCAAGTATTCGATTAATTTCTTCATCCACGATAAATGGCAATTGCGGCTTAAACTCCTTAGAAGATGAACCAGTGATCGCACGAGAAGCACAAGCGGCCTTTGCCTTGCGCTCTTTGGCTTCGCCTTCTGGGCTGGAATCCCGAACTATAGAAGCGCCCGCACGCAGCACAACTCTGCCATTTGGTAACACCGCCATAGTGCGAATCATAATCGCGCTATCTAGAATCTCGTTACCACCCGAATCAAAATACGTGATAAAGAATTCACCAGCATAATATCCACGCGAGTCCGGCTCATTCTCATTAATAATACCGCACGCACTCTCTATTGGTGAACCTGTAACTGTAGGAGCATGCATAGATAATTTAAGCAGTTCCCTTGGATTTTTATCAGAATGCCCCTCAAGATAATACTCAGTATGCACTAGATGTGACATTTCTTTAAGAACCGGGCCGATAATCCTTCCTCCTTTTTCACACATCCCAGACATTTGCTTTAGCTCTTCGTCCATACACATGAAGAGCTCATTAATCTCTTTAGGGTCACGCAGAAACTGTATAAATTCTTCCCTATCTATTTCCCCATCCTTTTTGCTATAAGTTCCGCTAATAGGATTCATTCCAACCATTCCGCCAGTAACAGTTAGATTGCGTTCTGGTGATGAGCCTATGTGATACTGTTCACCATCGAAGAAAAAGAATGTCATGTATGCGCCAAACTCATCTCTAAGCATCCTTTTAACTATATTCAATGCTTTGAGTGGAGACATTTGCTCAATTTTTCCTGTGATATTTGCCGAAATTACTACATTGCATGCATTACCCTCTTTTATTTCTTCCTCGATAATTTTACGAACCTTATCGGAATACTCTTCATCAGAATCATCAAATTCTAATCTCCCTTCGGTTCTAATCGGTTCGTCGGGTATAGCAACAGGCAAATCGCCAATATCTATGCGCACTTGTTCCTTTACTTGCATACACCTGATTTTCACATCGTCTTCCTTGGTCTCGTATCCAAGCTCGTTAACCTGAGAAAAAGGAACCACACCCACAGTGTCACATACAATACCTTCGCCTCTGGATAAACAGGTACGTCTTGGAATATCATCCACTTTGTCACAGGAAACTACAGTGCCAGATAGCAAATATGCCTCATCCTTTTTTGCCCCTTGCACTATGGCAAACGGTTCTGGATTATCACAAAATTGATCAATAATTGCCGATGCTTTGGAATCTAAATTTTCCATAATGATTAATTGTTAATTATAAATAAAAAAGCCCTAGCTATACAGCAGGGCAAACAAATTACAAATTAGACATAAGTCACCAGCTGTACAGCGGTTTATTAGCTGCCAGCCACCAAGTTTGCCTTAATTTAAAGATGTACTTATGCACCGTTACAAGAGTACACTCTTTTTACTGACATTGTCAATACCATAAATAAAGGTATCCGAGTTTGCCTTATAAGAAAGCCAAATAATTGCATCTGCTTGAGTTCAAACTCTAAGTGCAACACGTAAGGAATTTCCTTACCGTATTGCTCTATGAAACATTATTCTCATCTTACTTCAATAGATCGTGAAGAGATTAGCCGTGGTTTAGCACAAGGTATTAGCATTAGAGCCATT
>JAIPIN010000044.1 GCA_021734665.1 Kiritimatiellales bacterium | reverse complement strand
AAATCCTCAATGCTACAGAGTTTTTGGTCATCAAACATAATAGTCATGGGAAGAATGTACGTCTCATGACTCAGTTCAGGCTCATCTTGCGTTAGAAATCGAGAGGTATTTCAGGCTCATCTTGTATTAGACAAGTCTGTAGTTTTTTGTATCGCAAAAAACCATGTATCCTATCAACAATCTTTGACTTTTCTGCCTTTAGACTTTTCGACCCTCCCCCAACCCCCTACTCCCTACTTCCTACACCCTCCCCTCATGTCCGCCACACTCAAACGACGACTAAACCTACCTTTATTCACTTTTTACGGACTCGGTTCCATTTTGGGTGCCGGAATATATGCACTTGTAGGAAAAGTTGCCGGAGAAGCTGGGTTCTTTACTCCTGTTGCCTTCATGATTGCAGCAATCCTTGCAGGACTAACTGGATTTGCGTATGCAGAATTATCTTCACGCTATCCAAAGAGCGGAGGTGAAGCTATTTACACTGCACATGCATTTGGAATCCCTGCCCTCTCTACTGTGATAGGACTTTTGGTAGTACTTTCTGCAATTGTTTCTTCTGCTGCACTCACAAATGCATTTGTAGGGTACTTACAAGTATTCATTACTGTGCCAGATAAAGTTGCAATATCTGCAACCGTATTAATTGCAGCACTAATAGCTGCATGGGGAATAAAAGAATCGGCAATGGCAGCTACTGTTCTCACATTGATAGAAATTGGTGGTCTACTTTTGATTATCTGGGTTGGAAGAGATGGGCTAATGTCATTCCCCTCTCGTGCTGCTGAATTTATCCCAACATCAGATACTGCTTTGTGGGGTGGAATAATGACAGGCGCATTTATCGCCTTTTATGCATTCATCGGATTTGAAGATATGGCCAATGTGGCAGAAGAGGTAGAGAAGCCACACAGAAACCTACCTCTGGGCATTCTAATAGCCATTGTTGCCTCTACACTCCTATACTGCATAGTTGCAGTCATAGCAGTCTTAAGTCTGCCCACAGCGCAATTGCAAGCAACTGACGCACCACTGGCACTCATTTACACACAACACACCGGTTCGCCGCCAGTTATAATCACATTCATAGGTCTCTTTGCGATTATCAATGGCCTTCTGGTTCAAATTATAATGGGAGCACGAATATTATTTAGCTTAAGCCGAAAAGATTGGCTCCCAGATATGCTATCTAAAGTTAATCCAAAAACACACACTCCAATAAACGCAACAATATTGGTTACTGTACTTATACTAATACTAGCACTTGGATTTAATCTTACTTTCTTAGCTCAATTTACCAGCTTCATCATCTTGGTAATCTTTGCGATAGTTAATCTGGCCTGTATGCGCGTGAAACTCCGTGAGCCACATCCAGAAGGAGTTACCACATTCCCATTCATACTACCGCTACTGGGCTTTGTGACTATCGTTTGCTTTGTAGCGTTTAGGGTTTGGATGTTGCTAGGTCTCTAGGGACTAGGTCATTAGGGGCTAGAGAATGTAATGAGAAGTTTCGACAAAGTGTCACCCTTCGATACTTCGAAAGTTGTTACTCAGCGTCATCCTTCGATACACCACCGTGTCACACTGAGTGTCCAGCACCAGAGCGAAGCGAATGGTGCTGGATGTATCGAAGTGCGACACGGTGGCACTCAGGATGACAAATTGTTCCTTTTGAATATCTTCTTAGACAAACCTGGTAACTTATCAAAATCCTTCTTTATCAATGCCTCCTTTTTCTTGCGAGTCCACCGTTTAACACGTTTTTCCCAAGCAATTGCATCATTCACATCATTAAATTGCGCAACATATACAAGCTTAACTGGCCTGCGCTTATACGTGTAAGCTTTTGGATCGTGACCAGTATTATGCTCAGTAATTCTGCGCTCGTAGTCGTTAGTGATACCAGTGTAATAGCTGCCATCGTTGCAATGCACTATATATACATAGTATTCGAGCATAGTGATTGAGTATATCTGCTTGTAGTTGATATGTCATGGTGAGCCGAGCCTGTGCTGAGCACGGACGAAGCATCGAACCATTACAAACCAAAAAGGCCCCCTTTTTGGAGGCCTTAAGTATTTCATTATTTCTGACTAGCCCGCATAACTCGTGGACTTAACAACCGTTGTTGGATATTCGATCCAAGTGAAGACGGTTGAACTTCCCCCATCTTCGTCACTCCACAGAATGTGGCTGTAAGATTGATTATCTATACCGTAAGTTGTATAGCTAATAGATTCAAATTGCTGAAGTGAAACTTGCAATGTACTAGGAGCTCCAACGGTTGAGCTATTTTGATTAATTATATTTCCTTGAAGTACAAAAACAGAACTCTCTCCTGGATTTATCGTTGTCTCAATAGGTGCCTCATACATATTACTACATTCAACAAGCAAAGAGCCTTCTGCTTCTTCTGTTAATTCCTCATTTGCAGAATTATTTCTGTAAACTTTACAATTATAAGTAGTTGTCGAATCAGCTTCATTGTAAACACGGAAATTACCTGACGATGCATCTAGCAAAACATTCGTTGCGTTCACGTTAAAGATAATTCCATCAATAATTGATTTATTCTTACCATTCTTCGAATTATTGTGATTGGCAGCCGTAAACTTAAATTTACCAATATCACTTAAACCAATTGGAACAGCTGAACCATTCGGATCTGGATTAGCATTAGTTATAGATGTGATTTTAGACATCACAGAAGTATTCATCATTCCTGTAATTTGTTCGTTAGCCATTGGAGAAATGGCACCAATAAATACTTCTCCTTCTGCAGTGGTATCCTCATCATTTGCACTTAGATTATTACTAGACACATCTCCTCGTGCCCTAATTGCCCCTTTGCCAGTTGCATCACTGTAAACATTACCCTTATGGATAAAGAACTGAACATTTTCTCCGGATACTGCCCCTTGTACATCAGTCTTTAATTTTGGTCGAACCAATATATCTACTTCTCCTTCTTCAGGAACCACCAACTGACGCGATTCCATATTGGCACAAAAAGTTTGCACCTGATTTCCATTATGGATTTTTGGCACATCATCAGATCCACATCCACCTATTGTTGCTAATGCAAATGCACTAGATTCGCCTTCTTTATATAGCTCTAATCTATCAACTTCGTTGGAAGTAGGATTGCCTATAGAAGTTAATTGTATATCTGTAACATCAATTGGCTCATTTTGGGCACGGAACTTCAAGCGTAAAATTGGCTCACCTAGTTCTCCACCAAGTAGCTGTCGACTGTGCATGGGAGTTATAGATCGTGAAACAAACAGATCTCCTTGGCTTACAAGTGTCCAAGGTTGGGAATCTGTAGTACGTACAATAATACTGCATGGAGCTGCATTACAATTGCCATTTGTTTCTATGCCACCTTCTAAATCTGCGCCATCTTCCAAATATTCTGCCTTAATATAATTAGTATCACCTGTATCAAATTGTAGTTGTATCATTGAACTACTAAGAGAAGAGGACACATCCGCATGCACCTCAAAGAAAACTGCTTGGCCATCTGGTATAACATATCCACCACCAACAAGATTATTAAATATCACACGATTGTTTAGCTGCGAAACTTGCTCGAGTACTGTATCTACATCTCCATCATTGTTTGTATCAACCCAAAGTGTGTATTTCTGCGCGTTATTTAGCGATCCTTGTGCAGCCATAAATGCCGCACTTGTTAATAACAAATCATGCTTTTTGTCACCATTAGCCTCAAATCTAAGCAGATTAATATCTGCTTCGTTCTCGACAGCGGTATCTCCTGTGCCTATTTCTTTTCCAGTAATATGTAGAGTTGCAGTAGAAACTACATCTTCTTTACACAGGCAACACTGGCTAGGATCACTAGTGCCTCTACAATGATTTACTGCAGATACTTCTGCTACAATCATTCCTTGTTGCTCACAATAACTGGGGCATTTGTCTTTTGGAACACAAACTGAATCATCTCCCAAAATTTGATCGCAGATATCACCTCCGCCAATAACATTGCACTCATCATCGCAAGTGTTTGTTCCAGGAGGCTCACACTGCTCATCCCCTACTAATAATCCATCCCCACAAATAGATTCACAAACACTAATGCATCGTTGTGGCTTAGGTGGCACAACATCTGCAGTAAACAAAGACATTATTGATGCTGTAATGGATCTGAAGAATCGAGTAATTGCATTGGCATGTGTACATCGTTCTTTGCATGCAAATCCTGTCTCTACGTTACAAGTTACAGAACATCCATCTCCCGAATCCTTATTACCATCATCACAATGCTCTCTTTCTTCAATGTTTCCGTTTCCACATACGGCACTAGGCCCTGTTTGCTTACACCTACTTGGCCCAACTTCACACATCCATTGCTCTTCGATCTTACAATTGTAAGTACATCCGTCTCCATTTTTATCATTTCCATCATCACATTGCTCTGATTGATGGACTATTCCATCACCACAACGAGGTGCAGACGAATGCACACATTCGCCTGTACAAACAGTAGGACAATTCTCCTGTGCAGGATTACATCCCGGAACAGGCTTACAATCTCCATACTCAGTAGAACAAACCATAGGCGATACGCAATCGCTATTGGAGTAGCAAGTTCTGGCTTGTGTACCACAAGTAGCACATGCGCCAGTGTTCCTAAATTCACTTATAGCTCCTCCAAGAGCTTCACATTCCCTCTTCGTTATACGATCACGACATTGTGCATAATTCGGATCGTCTGGCACACAACAGTAACCAAGAGCATCCTGAGATGTTTTTTTGCATTTACTGTTACAAATATCAAGCGAGTCATACATTATTCCACCGTTATATTTGCAGAAATCTGCATCTATATGAGGATAGCAACCATCATCATTTCCAAGATCTCCCATACAACAGGTTGGTTTGTCACAATCCTTAGGACAGTTCTGCCAGTTCTCACCTTCTTCTTGTTCACATTCTCCATTGCCACAATGGGGTCCATCATCTGGAAGACAAACACCATCCCGACAACCGTTGGGACAATCAATATATTCCCACTCATAATAACTATGCTGATTTGGCACTGTAGAACAATACAATTCGAATAAAACAGGAGATTTGAGGACATTAGAACCTCCATTTGCTCTAGCTTCCTCAGCACTTTCCGCATTAATACAAAAATCGCTCGGAGTGCCATCGGGTGTCACTACAGTTCCTTTTACATAATAATCTTTGCCGCCATCACTATCTTTACATTCGGAAATACAAGCACTGCTACATCCATCTCTATCAACTGTATTCCCATCATCACACTCCTCGCCGTCATCTACCACACCATCCCCGCAAACAGATCCACCGTAAGTGCGAATAAGCTCGTTTTCATAATAAACTTTGGATCCAGGACGACTGAAACCAAAACTATCCCATTTGATATAACATGTTGAAGTTGTCGATTCATACACATTTCCAATGTTATTTCCATCAGCATCGTCGTAACGACAGTTATCTTGATTTGTGCAATCATTACGACATCCATCATTGTCAACGGCATTCCCATCATCACACGTTTCCCCTTCTTCTACTACGCCATTTCCACAAACAGGCTCTCCAGATACTAATGTGCAATTTGCAGAACAATATGACCTAGATGAATAATCTTCATTATACCCAGGAGCATAACCATCAGCCCCGTCGGAATCAGGGTGGTATCCTCCTGCTCTACCATATGCAAGAATCCTATTTAATTCAGTTCCATCAATTTGCCAAAATGGCTCTTGGAAATCTGCTGTATGCCTCTTGGCATTAGCAGATATTTTGCCTTGAAGCCCAGCAGCATATCCATCTACTTCTTCAGAATCAGGATGATATCCACCTGCTTCCCAATAAGAACGAACACGCTCAAATTCAGCTCTGCTTATTTCCCAAAATGGAGCTTCAAAATCTACAGCGTGTAGCAATGAGTTGGTATCACACTCTTCGCCCTCTTCTTTTATTGCATTACCACAAACTGCTGCTTCTTCTATTGTGCACGATGAAGAACATCCATCTCCATCATCCGTATTTCCATCATCACACTCTTCTTCTGAATCTATTATTCCATTACCACACCATTCAAGAGAACAGGTGCTTGAGCACCCGTCTCCATTCACGGTATTCCCGTCATCGCACAATTCTATAGGTGCTTTATAACGTTCAATAAGTGAGTTCCCACATATATCGCTGGCGTGCTGCACATCAGATCCTGACCTCAGTAAGTAGGCTTGGAACAAGCTATCATTGAATGCACTGTTGTCGTATGGGAGCACACCAGGAAAAACATGAGATGGAAGAGGAGCATAGTCTTTGCTCGGTGGAATATTAAGGAATTGCACTTTGTAGACCCTGTGCCCTTTGTACCACATGTATGTTCGGAAGTTCCGTGACCTATTGGTGTCAAATCGTTTCGGACCACACATATAGTAATTCATAGAATTCAATGAGCTGATGGCAAAGAAATCCCTCTCAGGAACGCTCTTGTCGGGAATGAGAGTCGCGAATTCTGTGCTTGTTATGATCTTAGGATGATATGTCACAGTCACAAGTGCACCGAACTCTTGATTGTTCGCTCCGTCCCACTCGTACGACCCGTAGTATAGCTGGCAGCCTGTGTGGTCGAAATACTCACATCTGACTTCCTCACCTTGCTCGAGAAATCTAAAGTGAACCGACGAATCCAATGTTGTCAGGATATCATTTTCACTGTTACATAAACCTCCGCAGCCATCTCCAATAGATGAATTATTATCATCACACTCCTCTCCTTCATCTGTGACTCCATTACCACAAATAACTGGAATTACCATCGAATAAATTGGCCCACAGCCTTCCACAATACCGTGCACTGTAGGTGATGCAGGACACACCGCAAATTCAGCACGATAACTATTAACATTATTATCATAGAAATTCGATGCGCCGAATCCTTTCATAACAGCTTGTAAATTCGTTATTGCAAAGCTTCCTCCTGTACGAGATTTCTCGGCATCACCAGGAAATACACGATAATCAATTCTGTGGCTATATCTTATTCCTTCAGTTTTATTAAGCTTGAGAGTTAGAGTGTCTGAACTTGCTTCGTATTCCCCGCTCAAAATTTTGTATTCTATCCCACAATCCGCCGGACAATTACATTTGTCCTCGGTATCCTTGTCGCATACGGGCGGATTTTCACCACCACACGTCCTAAACCAATTTTCTATGCAGAACCCTGTGGAACCATTATCTGGTGTGATACAAACATCACCATCTGCTACTGAAACTGGCTTAATACCTGCATTCTTGCTACAACACTCAGTTGGTCCTAATTTTGAATTTGCAAAAATTGCCTCCCCATTATTTGCACATTTATCTTCTCCACTATCTTCCCCACAATTTACATAAGCAGATCTAGAAACATCTATACCGGCCTTAGCACACACAGCGTATGAACTAGTCAATCTAGAATAACAAGCTGGCCTTTTTGCATCTGTACAATTCGTTTCATCACACTTCAAACATGCATCACAGGGGCTAATTTTATACTTTTCATAATTTATTCTGATACCATTTTTATCACATGAGGCTATTTCTCTGCCACCTTCACACTTAATAGGGCTACAATCATCCAAGCATGTACCTGTACAAACATCCGCACAATTCTCACCTGTACAAGTAGGATCTGGATTACAAACTCCATTTTCTGTTGAACAAGTTTGCCCGTATCCACAGTCATTACTAGAAGTGCAACCTGGTACACACTTATTATAACCACTATAAGCTCTTTCTGAAGGAGCACATGCCGCATATTGAGTAGTCTCATTCCCAAAACACGAACGTCCTGTTGTGCATTCAATTCCAGCACATAAGCTGCACGACTTGAACTTACAAGTCTTTGTTTTATCAGAACAGAATTGACCTGCGTCACACTGTGCGTCCGAAGTGCACTCAATTTTTTTCATTTCCTCTTCGGTACATTCAACATACATACTGGAACTTGAATACCTCTCTGGTAAACATCTAGCTCTTCCTGAGTAAACAAGACAGGCATAACCCGCCCTATCACATTTTTCTGCACAAATTTTGCATTGTGCAGTTTTAAGATTGCTGGACTGAGAGCTAGTTACCTGTGCAGTAAGCGCATATCGCACTTGTGGCGTCATAACAAAGATGACTGCAAGGCAACAAAATGTTACAGCAAGAGTGGCACGTAATCGTGTGAATTCCATGGAGGCAGGGGGAGAAAGTATTATTAAGGAGAATTGTACCTCTGTAGCAATAGATGAGCGAAATGATCTTTGTTGACTACTTTTAATTAGGTTTCAATTAGTTATTTGTTCATTTGTGTAAATAGGTACACTACCAACATGAAAAATATTGCTCTTGTCGCTGTCACAATCTTATTAGTCTCGTGCCAAGCCACTTCTAAAACAACTCCCCCTTTGCCATCCGTAGAAGAAGCCATAATTACGCGAGTGGTTGACGGAGATACCTTAACTATCCTTTTGAAGGGGAAAATGGAATATGTACGCATTATTGGTATAGACGCGCCAGAAAAGGATGAATGCTTCTATACGCAAGCAACTGAGCAAATGAAGAGCCTAACCGAAGGCAAAAGGGCAATTCTAGAAAGCAAAACTGATGAGAATAGAGATAAGTATGACCGGTTACTGCGATATGTGTCCGTTGATGGAATAGATGTAGGAGGACAAATGATTTTTGAAGGCTTTGCAAAAAACTATCCATGGTTCCCACACCCCCGTAACGAAACCTACGACGCAATTGAACGAGAGGCAAAAAAGAGTGAACTTGGATTATGGGAAAAATGTAAGAATTAAGAATTTAGAATGAATAGTAACCGACCACCAGCCTGAGGGCAGGTGGCTTTGGGCTTGCCTGCTTAATCGCAGGCGACGCAAGCGTCTGGCAAGGCGGGAGTTGTTTTAGAGATAATTAATCGTCCAACTTATCGAAGAGGGACGGTTGATCCA
>JAIPIN010000043.1 GCA_021734665.1 Kiritimatiellales bacterium | reverse complement strand
GTCAGATTCAATCTCAAGAAATTGCAAAAGCAGTTGAGAAGATTAATAATCGACCCAGACGTTCCCTCCGATTCCTTACACCTAAAGAGGCTTTTCTCTCAGAAATCAAGGATTATGCGTTTCATAGTTGAAGAAAGCAAGAAGAAGGATATGTGAACTATGCTGTACAGTCTTGTATTGCTATGTCATCAATAAAAGTCGATGCTGTGGATCAATGCATTGTGTTAGCTAGCATGCGCAGATTTTCTACATATTTGATAATTTCATCTTGATATTCTTCAGGAAGCATATGCCAGGCACGTCTTTTCCAAAGATTACAAATATAATTCACAAGTCCATCATCACAATGCGAGTCATTCATACCTTGTTCTATAGACATGCTCACAAATCTATTTATATCTAATTCTAATAGATATCTACATCTATTTTTAATTTCATCAGTTAGTAATCTAAAAAATTCAACATCATAGTTTGGAGGCTCTTCGTCTTCTATTTGGTGCATTGATGCCGCTTCTTCGTGAATTACTAAGGGCATAATCCTAATTTGCAATCTATTCTACGCTTGTATTATTTGGTGTTCAATAGTGTTTAAGAGCACCATAAAATTGTCTTAGGTATGCAAAAAACCGCCCTATGGTCTACTTCGTAAACTAAGCAATGTTTGATCTTATAACCGCGCCCACGAAGGGGCGCTCTGGGATATGTAATTGGTTCAACATACAAACCTAGCAGCAGCCCTTCGTGGCTGCGGTTTATGATTTTGTTAAAACAAAAACCCCGCCTTTCGACGGGGTTTGTATTCATTGTTAATCGATTACATCATCCCCATGCCCCCCATTCCTCCATCAGGCATGCCGGGCATTGCAGGTTCTTCTTTAGGAATATCTGTGATTGCAACTTCTAGCGTTAGGAACATAGATGCTACAGATGCTGCATTCTCTAATGCAGATCGTGTTACTTTTTTAGGATCTATGACCATTGCTTTTACTAGATCTTCGTAGGTATCTGTAAGCGCATTGTAGCCTTCGTTGCCTTTAGCTTTCTTAACTTTTTCTAGTACCACTTCTCCAGCTACTCCTGCATTGTCTGCAATAGTGCGCAGAGGTGCTGTAAGAGCATGGCGGACAATGTCTACACCAATAGATTCATCTTCATTGCTTAGTTTTAGCGCATCCAATGCATCTAATGCACGTATATAAGCAGTTCCACCTCCTGGGACTATTCCTTCTTCTGCTGCTGCGCGAGTTGCTTGCAGAGCGTCTTCTACACGGTGTTGCTTCTCTTTTTGTTCCACCTCTGTAGCTGCACCAACTTTGATAACGGCTACGCCACCAGATAACTTGGCGAGGCGCTCTTGTAGTTTTTCACGATCGAAATCTGAACTTGTAGTTTCTAGTGAGTTCTTGATCTGATTAATGCGTGAATCAATATCTTCCTTCTTTCCTCCGCCATCAATAATTAGAGTTGCATCTTTGCTAGATACCACACGACGCGCTGTACCAAGATCTTCTACAGTTGCGTTTTCAAGCTTAAGTCCAACTTCTTCTGAAATTACACGTCCGCCTGTTAGAGCTGCGATGTCTTGTAGCATCTCTTTTCTGCGATCTCCGAATGCAGGAGCCTTAACAGCAAGAGCTGAGAATGTTCCGCGCAGTTTGTTTACAACAAGTGTTGCAAGTGCTTCTCCTTCTATGTTTTCGGAAATGATTACAATTTCTTTCTTTCCCTTCTGAGCTAGTCCTTCTAGAAGAGGAAGAATCTCTTGAATAGATCCGATCTTTTTGTCTGTGATCAGAATTGATGGATTCTCGTAAACTGCCTCCATCTTTTGTGTATCTGTTACAAAGTAAGGTGAGATATATCCGTTATCAAACTGCATGCCTTCTACGTATTCTTTTTCTAAACCTAGAGTCTGGCCAGCTTCTACTGTTACAACTCCGTCTTTTCCGGCCTGATCGATCACTTCTGCAATTACTTCTCCTACTTCTTCGTCTTGAGCGGAAATATTTGCGACGGCTGCATATTCTTCTTTCTTAGATACATCTTTTTTCATTTCTTCCAATCTTGCCGTAACGGCTGCTACTCCCTTTTCTATACCACGCTTGATAGCAATGGCATTAGAACCACTTGTAATGTGCTTGAGGCCTTCGCTCATGATTGCATGTGCAAGCACAGTTGCCGTTGTTGTGCCGTCTCCTGCTGCATCATTTGTTTTAGTAGCAGCTTCGCGTACCAGTTGTGCACCCATATTCTCTTCGGGATCCTCTAGCTCAATTTCTTTTGCAACAGATACTCCATCTTTGGTAACTGTAGGACCGCCGAACTTCTTTTCTATTACAGCGTTTCTACCTTTAGGCCCCATTGTTGCGCTTACTGCTTTGGTAAGTTTTGTAACACCTGCAAATATCTTGTCACGAGCGTCGTTTCCGAATGTAAGTTTTTTGGACATGTTATGAAAAGTGAAAAGTTAAAAGTGAAAAGTTAAAAGTTGATTAGGCAACTTTGCCTAGAACTGAATCTAAATGGAGGATTTTTACTTCTACATCTTTACCGTTTTTATCTTTAAGTTTTACATCGTCGCCGGCGTACTTTCCAAATAATACTTTGTCGCCAACTTTTAGGAATTCAGATGGATTTGCACAATCCTTTCCTATTCCTCCTTTGCCGATAGCAATTACAATACCCTCACTTGGCTTCTCGCCCGAAGCGGTATCGGGGATTACAATGCCCGAAGCGGTTATTTGTTCTTGCTCTAAAGGTAGTACAACTACTCGGTCACCGAGGGGTTCTACATTTACTGCGAGCTTAGGTAGATCTGACATATAAATAGAATGGGTAATAACAGAATAAGTGAATAATAGATTGATAATGGAGGCGAAACGGGATCGTTACTTACGTCAGCCAAAAGCGACTTAAGAACTTATGACGTGTATACCGTGTAGCCTCATTAGCAGTCGCCATTTTAGAGTGCTAACTGTGCGAGTCAAGAGTAAACGAACAAAGAATCCTGCATTGACAACGTTTGACAAAATAGTAGTATGTTTTGCTAAAGCTCTTTCAAAATTCTTAGCCCCTTCATGCGTTGTCTCTTTGTTAGAGGCGACAGCGCTGTGAGGGGGGGGAAGCCTCGCAGCTTTCATGGTCCCTAAGGAAAGGAGTACTACCATGAAACATGCTGTTGGCTGTTTTGTCGTTGGTTACAGTTTCGTTCGCGCAGCAGCCACTTTCGCCATTGGCGACCGAATGGCGGCTCTATGAGCCGCAATTCTACTTCGAAAGTGGAGAGCTGTATTTGCGCGGGGCTGTTTCGGTCGGGGCACAAGATGTGAATCGTTTGCAAGAGATTGCAGTTGAGATTGCGTGCATTGACGCGCAGCTTCAGGATTTACATCGCCAGCAGCTCTGGTAATCATGGCGTGTAGCGCTCCTGTATCATTGGATTGGTACGGGGGCGTTTTTAATTCACAATAAATGTTTATTGCTATACGATTTATTTGCCCCATGCCGTGGTGGCGGAATTGGTAGACGCGCACGCTTCAGAAGCGTGTTCCCATAAGGGAGTGTGGGTTCAAGTCCCACTCACGGCACCATTCGGTCCTATAATGTGAACCTCATGGCAAGCCACAAAGTTACGATGCTGGCAGTGCAAACTTCGCTTAGTTATGCAATAATGTGGAGGTATGCAGATACCTTTTCAGAAGAAATTCTTGTGGTTTATCTTAGAGAAGATGCCAAGTTACAATTGGATAAAGATCTCTGAAAAAAGTGTTCTTATTTTTTTAGGCCTAGTTTTATTTTGGAAAGGAGGAAAGAGTTTAGAGGCAACTTGGTTACTTACTTTCCTTGCTTGGATGTGCACGTATGTATATTGGTGGAGCAAGCCAAAAGACAATTCAATAAATCCTATTCTTTGGTTTGGAATAATGATGTTTGTAGGTTTTACAATTATTAGTTTTCTCAAATCATCTACATCTAATTACGGATTAGACGAAGTGCTTAGGACAGGCTCATTGGCTTTGATCTTCTTTTGGGTAATGCGCAAAAGTAATGAGAAAGCAGATAAACCATTCTTTGAGCGCATTGTTCAGGTTTTGCTTATATCATTATTAATTGCGGGAATTATAGGTTTGTTTATTTATTTCCTTCAGCCGGTTAATAGATTTGTTGGCACATTTTTTGATAGTAGATTTCACACAGACTATTGGCCTAATGCATGGGCGGACTATGTTTTGCTTGCATGGCCACTTGTTGCATGGTGGGCGATGAAAGAAAAGTTCATATTTTTAAGTGTTCTTAGATACTGCGCTTTAGGTTTAGCTATTGGATTTTTATTATTGAGTTATTCGCGCGGAGCGATGATTGCACTTGGAGGACAACTTGTTCTTTGGGGTACATTTGTTGCGCTAGAACATTGGAAGAAAAACACATTCCCATGGAAAAAAGTTTTGCTTAATTCATCTGTAACTTTCCTTATTGCGTTTGGTGTTTTCTTTTCTGCAAATGCAATTCGTTCACAGTTGTATCCGGTGCAATCGGTAGGGGAGAAGGTTACATTCTCTGCAGCAGAAGGAACATCTTCTGTTTCGGAACGTAGTCAATTTTGGAATCAGGCGTGGGTACTTTCTGTAGAAAAGCCACTTACAGGTTGGGGTCCATATAGTTTTAGATTCGTTCAGCCACGTTTGCAAAAAGGAGTACTTGCAACATCAGATCATCCACATAATGTAATCTTGAAGTTTGCAGTCGAGAGAGGTTGGGTTGCAGCTTTAATATTTATGGCACTGGTTCTTATAATCCTGATTAAGACAGTACGCATGAAGCTCAGGTCTAATCAACTATTCCTAATATTGGGAATATCAGGATTACTTGCGCATAGTATGATTGATTATAATCTTCAGTTTGTATCGGTTGCTCTTTTGTTCTGGTTAATGCTTGGAATGTTAGCTAGCGAACTGGAATGGAAGAAATCATTTAAATTGAATAAAAAATTAGTACGGTTTTTTGAGGTTATATTAGCCACATTATTGTTAGTTATTGCAATATTTGAGGCTCAGGGAATGATACTGTCTTCATTTGGAAGACATGCAGAGGCACGTGGTGAGCTTGAAAAAGCTTTGTATTGGTATGATCAGGCCAAAGATCAAAAGATGAGTAGGGATATGCACCTGAGCCGTGCAAAAATTTTGTTCGATCTTCGTCGCTTAGATGAGGCAAAAAGTGCTATTAGTGATTATTTTGATCAGAACAAAGAAGATCCAAGAGCATGGAAGAGGTTGGGGGATATCTTGCGTTCGTTAAAACAGTCAGATGAAGCATTAGAGATGTATAACATTGCCTATGAAATGGGTGGCAAGTACAACGATGCTTCAATTATGAATGCACATACGGAGCTTTTGATGGATGCAAATGAATGGATGAAGCTTGAAGAAATTAAGAATGAATACACAGCAGTGATGAAGGAATTTGTGGATGCAATAGAGAATAATACGCATTTTGTAGCACTTTCTCCTAACGTAGAGGAGGTAATAGAGCTAGCAAATCACTTTTCTGTGATACATAACAAAAAAGAAGCTCCTTTGTATCAGGTAATGGCTGCAAGGGCAGACCATCATTCTAAACTAGAGCGTGAGAAAATTAAGGCCAGATCTCCCGGTTACCTTTGGTAGTAAAGTTACAAGTGTCAAAAATCAAGTTCCAAAATTGGAACTTGGACCTTGGAACTTGGTATTTTCTTGTATGGCACTTATAACTTTATACAGCTATACTTCGTCTCCATTTCCTATTTTACTATGACCAAACTATTATTAATCACAGTACTTTTGCCGGTTGTTGCTCTAAGCGCATGCTCTAAAAAAGTAACAGTAGAAGAAGAGCCTTCTATTGGTGAAGAAGTAATTCAAATGGTTATGCCAAAGGATGGTAAGGCAGTGCATCCAAAGTTTGGAAAAGAAGAATGGTTTGCATTTGGTGCTATGAGTGGAGTGGGGGAGACTCCTGCAAACGGAGTGGCACAGGCATATGTTTTTGAAGATGGATCGTACGCACTTACAATGCAGCTAAATATTGCGCCAGCATCAGATGGAACCTTCTACGAAGCATGGCTAGCATCCGAAGAATCAGATGCCCCGATTTCCGCAGGGCATCTGGGTAACTTCTTCGGTGATGCTCGTCATCAGATTAAGTTTGAATCGAGTGAGGATTTTAAGTCGTTCCTACAGGTGTCTGTAACTCTGGAGCAGGATGATGGAGATCCTCTTCCGTCTGAGCAGCTTGTTGCACAGGGGCAGCTTCGGGTAATAAAGCGGTAACATTAGTCTTTGTACCGCCAGTTAGTTGAGCTATTCGTCCGTCTACTACTTCGTAAACAAGTGTTATACCTTCAAGTTTTTGAGCAAATTTGTTTCCTAAAACTTGAACACTTGTACCTTCGGGTATCAAATTGTCAGCTATTATTTCAGAAAGTTTAGTGTTAGTACCTAGTGGTTCTGGTGTGATCATGGGAAGAAAATGGGAAATATATAAAAAACCCCTCGGGAACGTGAGAGGGTGAATGAGTTTTTATTCGCGTACTAGCTCAGACCCTCTAGCTGGAGGAGCAAGAAGAGACAGGAGAGCAGTTGAGGATGTACGCACTATTCATTAACTCGAATCTACGCTCCAAAAATGTTAGAAGCAAGAACAAAATACCTTACACTCGCACATGTAAAATCTGTTTTACTTAAAAAAAGGGTCAAAGACCCTATCCTCTTGGTTGCGCTTTTTGGCGCTTGTGGTGGGAGTTGATCTGGGGCCACCGGCCTTGGGCTGAACTCACTTCATCTACCTACATTGTTGGTAGACTCATCAGCATCCAAAATGAGAAGGAGGTGATGAGGAGGGCATGTGTAATCATGACCTCGAGGTGAGCACGGTGTGAAATGTGCTTCACGTATGTTATGTTACTCGTTATTACTAAAAATGGCACTTTACGGCTTGGCATAGGGTTATATAGATATATTTGTATAAATAATGTGATCAAGCATTTATAGCAATATTTCGGGTATATAAGACGATTAAAGGTATATGACTGAGTCATTAATTTATGGCTAAAATAGCGAAAAATGTTTATAGAAAGGGACAAAAATTGAATAAAATAGTTGATCAGATAGTAATTCTAAATCTCTTGATCAGTAATATCTTCAACTCGGCAATTTGGCACTCCTTTGAGTTTTTCTAAAAATGCACTTAAATCTTCTGGATCGTTAGCCGATAGATCCATACGTCTGATTGTACTCTTATCAGGCTCATGGTCACCGAGCTTATCGAATTCAAATCGATCAATGTTCACACCTGTTTCTCTGATGCCGGTATTATCCAGAAAATCGAGGAGCGAGCCAGATCTTGCAGGTATGGAAAGTCTTAGTATAACCATGGTACGTTTAAAAGCATTAGCACGTCTTGTGAACATTGGAATATCATCTCTGTCAACGTTGCCACCGCTAATAACACAAACAACAACTTTTCCTCTTATCAAATTTTGTACTTCATTCAATGCGTTGATGGAGAGAACACCGGCAAGTTCAGCGACTACACCATCGTCAAACATTTCGCACCAAGTGTTACATAATGAACCTTCATCCACAGTGACTGTCTTAATGCCTAGTCTGCTTAATATTTCTATTGGAATTTTTCCAGGTGTTTGTACTGCTGTACTTTCTACAAAGTGGCTGATATTGTCTCTTGTTACAACTTGTTGTGCCTCCAGTGAGGCTGTAATAGCGGCGGATTTGGTAGTTTCAACTACAACTACTTCCGTATTGGGGCTGCGCTCATTCATGTAGGTTGCTATACCTGCGCTGAGTCCTCCTCCGCCACCTGGTGCCAATACCATATCAACTGATTTTCCCATCTCTTGCATTTTTTGGAGTATGTCCAATCCAACGGTTCCTTGACCAGTGACGGTGCCATAGTCATCGAATGGATGGATGAATGTTGCATCTGTCTCGCTTGCAAATTCTAAAGCGTTTCTATCAGCTTCATCATACGAGTCTCCTACTTTTCGTAC
Organism: Kiritimatiellales bacterium; assembly: GCA_021734665.1. GTDB lineage: Bacteria > Patescibacteriota > Gracilibacteria > Peribacterales > Peribacteraceae > UBA2144. Next base: position 1,220 of record JAIPIN010000043.1, on the reverse strand, counting down.
TTCAACGTATCCGTTTCCTCGTCTTTGTGTTGCATTCACTTTTATAGGTGGTGTTGTTTCGGGCATGAATATAGTTCCTTTTACTTCTAGGTGATTACATACAACTGCAACGCCCTGTGCATGGTTACCATGACTGGCACAAACAAGACCTTTTTCAAGTTGTTCGTTTGTCATTGCATCCGCGGCTGTAAAAGCACCGCGGCCCTTGTATGATCGAATTGGCTGCTCATCTTGGCGATCAAGCCAAATACTAGCGTCGAATTGTTCGGATAAACCTTGGTGCTCATACAATCTGGTATTGTGTATGAGTTCGGGGGGATAACGTTTACGTGCTTCTTCAATATCGTTTGCTGTGATTACTCGGTTTTGGTTTTCCATGGGAAATAGGAAAGTTAATTAGTATAAAAATTAAACCATTTCTGTTTCTGGAGTTGCTTCTGCTGGAATCATATTTGTTAGTACATTTGATAATAGAGATGCAATATCAGTAGTTAGTTCCGCAATTGATTCATATTGTTTAGCTTCTAAGGTTCTAGCAATAATTTCTTCCATTGTTATTTTATTGCCTAACAACATTGATATTTGCTTTCTTTGTTTCTGTGGTAGCGATTCTAATTTTTCAATTAAGAATGTACGACCGAGCGCGTTGTACTCTGTTAATCCTTGTACATTTGTATATGGGAAGAAATTTAATGCCAGATACCTTTCTTGAGAGTCGTTTTCCATAGATCAAAATAAGTTACAAAAAACCCGCTTGGCGCGGGAAGGAATAATTGATCAGCAGTTACCTCCTAGCGCCTTGGGGCTTGGATAATAATAATGCTGATAATGGTGGACCTGTTGGTCATTTCTTGAACGCAGTGTAATACTGTTTTGGTTGTTGTCAAGAAACTGAATATTTATCTGATATTATATATGAATCGGGGCAGAGCTTCAGCCTTCGTCCGCCACAGGCGGACTATGGCCGACAAGCAGTTGGCTCTCTGTCATAATAGGTATATCGGGGTGTAGCTCAGTTGGCTAGAGTGCGTCGTTCGGGACGACGAGGTCGTGGGTTCGAGTCCCACCACTCCGACCATTCAGTCTTAAATTCCATTCCGAAGTGCAACACCCAAGTGCAACACCTGATTCCCTCTGAAATGCCATAGAGAGGAGGTACGGTAGAGAAGTCATTCCTACCACCTTCCCACCTCAGCTATGGCATACAGACAGCTTAATAG
>JAIPIN010000003.1 GCA_021734665.1 Kiritimatiellales bacterium | reverse complement strand
CAGAGCTTTTGCCAAAGCTAGAAGCAGTTCTAAAAGATATTTCATACGAAATAATTATTGTTGATGATGATTCTCCAGATAAAACATGGCAGATAGCTTTGGATTTATCTCAAAACAAAGACAATGTTCATGTGATTCGCAGGATTGATAGACGAGGGCTTTCTTCTGCGGTAATTGAGGGATTTTTATCTGCAAAGGGAGATATATTTGCAGTTATGGACAGTGATGGTCAGCATGATATGGAGTTGCTTCCGGCATTGTACAAAGCAGCCAAAGAAAATAGGGGGATTGCAATCGGCTCACGCTACATTGAAGGAGGGAGTGTTGGGGATTGGGATGAGAGAAGACACTTTTTGAGCAAGACTGCTACAAAAATGGCACTTCATCTTTGCAGCGTTAAAGTGAAAGATCCAATGAGTGGGTTTTTTGCATTAGATAGATCTGTATTTGATACAGTGCGCGAAAGTTTAAATCCAAAGGGTTTTAAAATACTTCTCGATTTATTGGTTCACGTTCCTAAAGAAGCTCAGGCTACAGAGCTTCCTTATAAATTTGGTTTGCGTCAGCTTGGCGAAAGCAAATTATCATGGAAAGTGCAGGTAGAATTTTTGGAATATCTTTATGATGTAACGATCGGAAAGCTTATACCGCTTACGTTCTTAAAATTTTGTTTGGTAGGAACTCTGGGAGTATTTGTGCATATGACTGCATACGTTTTAATCTCTAGAGCGATAACTCACGGAGAAACTTTGACTATTGGCGGGTTCTCTCTCGCGGTTATTGGCGCGACAGAAACAGCAGTAGTCTTTAATTATCTTTTGAATAATGCGTGGACCTTTGCTCATCAGAAATTACGAGGTGTGAATGCGATTATTGGATTTATAAAGTTCAATTTTGCCTGCTTGTTTGGAGCATTGGCAAATTGGGCAGTAAGTGCATATCTGTTCTCTCTTGGTTGGCTGGAACTTCTTGCGGTATTCATTGGAGCACTTACAGGAGTGATGTGGAATTACACTATGAATAGGATGTTTACTTGGAAAAAGTGAAAATTCAAAACATAGAATTAGTTCTAGTTTACTTATATGAGTGTAGTGAGTCACTCATGTCATCCTGAGGAGCCCCGCCTTATGGTTCGAGACGTTCCGCATACGCGGAACTCCTCACCATGACAGGCGGGGCATCTCGAAGGGTGACTTAGTGGCGAATCACAAAACAAAAAACTCCTTACTTTGAAGTTATGAATATTCAATTCTCAATTCTGCATTCTTAATTCTTAATTCTGCATTCTTAATTCTAAATTCCATAGTACTCCCGATACCACTCAACAAACTGCGGTATGCCATCTTTAATCTGAGTCTTGGGTTCATAGTCTAAAAGTTTTTGCGCCTTAGAAATATCTGCAAGGCTTGATCGCACGTCTCCTGGTTGCATTGGTAGCATTTCTTTTTGTGCTTCTTTGCCACAAGACTCTTCAATAATTTTGATGAAGTCCATAAGCTCTTCTTTTCTTCCGCATCCTAAGTTGATTATTTCTTCATCATGATTTTTGTCTATAGAAGCGACAATTCCTGAGACAATATCATCTACATAGGTGAAGTCGCGCTGTTGTTTTCCTTCTCCAAATACTTGGATTGGTCGGTCATGCAAAATTGCATCTGTAAATAGAAACAATGCCATATCAGGTCTGCCCCAAGGACCATATACCGTGAAGAATCGCAGTCCTGTTACTGGTAATCCATAGAGATTATGGAATGTGTGAGCCATTAGTTCATTGTCCTTCTTTGTCATACCATAAAGCGCGAGCTGATCGTCTACGCGATCTTCTTCGGAAGAAGGAGACTGCTCGTTGCCTCCATACACAGAACTGGATGATGCATATATGAAGCCAGGGATTTCTTGCATACGTGCTTCATCAATCATCTCAAACGTTCCTTGAATATTATTCAAAATAAATTCATCAGGATGCTCAAACGAATACCTCACTCCAGCAAGTGCTGCCAAGTGGCATATGCGATCTACTCCTTTCATTGCGCCCCTAATAGTTTCGCGGTCTGTTATATCTCCACGTATTAATGTGAATCCTTTTAGTCCTTCTAGTTGTTTAATGCGATTTTCTTTAAGTTGAGGATCATAATAAGGATTAAAGTTATCAAGGCCGATTACTTCATCACCGCGTGCGAGTAATGTTTTGGCTGTATGAAAACCTATAAAACCAGCCGCTCCTGTTAAGAGAATTTTCATAATCCTATTCCATGGTATTGAAGTCCTGCTTCTCGCATTTCTTCTGGTTCATAAATATTTCTTCCGTCAAAGATGTCGTTGCCCTTCATAATTTCTTTTAGCTTGTTCAGATCTACTCCGCGGAATTCATCCCATTCTGTAAGAACTATTACAACGTCAGCTTCCTTGGCTGCTTCGAATGGATTTTTTGTGAATTCAATTTCTTTTGGAAGTAATGGTGTAGCAGTTTCTATTGCTGCTGGATCAAACGCACGAACAGTGTGCCCTGCTTTTACAAGATCAGGTAACAGATCTAGGCTAGGCGCTTCTCGCATGTCATCTGTCTTAGGTTTAAAGCTAAGTCCCCACACTCCAATCGTAGCTTTGGGAGGAAGAGCATCTATGATCTTTTTGAAGAAGCGCTTTCGCTGTCGGGCATTAATCTGATCTGTTGCTTCTACAATTTCCATAGGTATATCAAGTTCTTTGGCAGTAGCCAGAAGTGCTTTTACATCTTTTGGGAAACAGCTTCCGCCATATCCAATTCCTGCATGTAAAAAGCGTGGTCCAATACGATCATCCAGCCCTACTCCTTTTGCAACATCACGAATGTTGGCTCCTGTTTTCTCTGTGAGTTCAGAAAGCATGTTTATAAAGCTGATCTTGGTTGCCAGTAATGAGTTTGATGCGTACTTAACAATCTCTGAGCTTTCTCTGCTCATAAATACGAGCGGTTTGCCTACTCTTGTAATTGGACGATATAGCTCTTCCATCAATTCAGCTGCCCATTCATTGTGGTTAATTCCAATCACAACACGGTCTGGCATGAGGGTGTCGTTTACTGCCATTCCTTCTCTTAAAAATTCAGGATTAGAAACAACTGGAATTGCATAATTTACTTCACGCTCTTGTAGAATTTTTGCAATACGCTCTTCGCACTGCTTGCCGGTGCCAACTGGCACTGTAGACTTATTTACAAATACCAAATCGCGATCTGCATTCTTTGCCACAGTTTCTGCAACGGTGAAAACTGCTCTAAGGTCTGCTTTGTATCCTTCGCCTGGAGGAGTGGCAACAGCAGAGAAAACAATCTGGCATTCTGGTAGTACTTCATTCAAATCAGTTGTAAACGAAAGTCGTCCATTCTTAAGTCCTGCACGCAAAAGCTCTTCTAGCCCAGGTTCATATATTGGGCTTTCTCCTTTCTTAATTTTGGCGATTTTTTTCTCATCAATATCTATTCCAAATACTTCATGCCCCAACTCTGCAAAGCAGGCGGCTGAGACAAGGCCTACGTAGCCGGTACCGATAACTGCGATTTTCATAGTGTAAGGATTCTAGCGGATCTTGCATTATTTGCATGAAAAAACATGAGCTTGTAGCTAGTAGCTTGTAGACATGATTCTACTAGCTACAAGCTACAAGCTTTTCAGATCTAGTAATACTACTCAAATTATGCGATCCTTTGTTCATGAATAAGAAGATTCTAGTCACTGGCTCCGTAGCTTACGACGTCATGCTTGGATATGACGGCTCCTTTGCTGATGCTATCGATCCAGCGGCAATCGACAGTTTGTCGCTTTCCTTCTTCTCTCCGCATTACGCACGGCATCACGGAGGAACAGGCGCAAACATTGCATGGAGCCTTAAGTTGCTTGGTGAAGATCCATTGCTTGTTAGTTCTGTTGGAAAAGACGGTCGTGAATATACCTCGGTATTAGATGAGAGGGGAATTGATACTAGCCGTATAGAAATAATAGAGGACAAAGTGACTGCCACTGCGATTGTGGGAACGGATAGTAAAGAAAGGCAGATCACATTCTTTCATCCAGGAGCAGATTCACATGGCACGTGGCCAGATCTCTCGCAAGATCGTGATGATTTTGCATACGCAATTGTTAGTCCGCGTGACACCAATGCGATGGTTAGTGGAATGGAGTGGTGTGATAAGTTTTCGGTTCCTGTAATCTTCGATCCGGGTCAGCAGATCATTGCATTTGGAGAAGATGCACTAGATAGATTAGTGCGGATGGGATCAGTTCTTATCGCAAATCAATACGAGTGGGATTTGGTTAAAAAGAAATTATCCTGTGATGAAAAAAGTATTTTGGAACTAGTTCCATTAGTAATAGTCACGCTTGGTGACAAAGGCCTTATTGTGATTGATGAAAACGGTGAGCAGAAAATGAATGCGTGCAAATCTGTAAATGTTGTTAACCCTACAGGGGCAGGTGATGCTTTCCGCGCAGGCTTACTTAAAGGATTCGTCGCAGGATGGGAAGTGATAGATGCATGCAAATTAGGAGCAGCAATGGGATCGTTGGCTGTAGAAAGTGAAGGAACACTTTTGCCCGCAATTGATATTGATGAGGTTAAGGTGAGGGTAGAGCAGGCTTATAAAACCGAGTTGCCTGCAATTGGATAGGACTAATAATCAACATGTCATCCTGAGTGCCCCGCCGGTCGTACTTCGATACGCTCCGGCAAGCCAGAGCTATTCAGTATGACACGGCGGGGTGTATCGAAGGATGGATGCGAAGCCTTCTAATACTATTTAAATTGATAGATATATTGGTTCCTTTTTAGCATTAGAATGCTACTATTTCTCCCAATGTCTTACATAAAAGATCCATCACTGGCCGAACAAGGGCGACTCAATCTAGAGATCGCCGAAAAACGCATGGAAGCATTAATGAAAGTTAAAGAGCGATTCGAAAAAGAGAAGCCTCTAAAAGGACTAACAATTGGAATGGCACTTCATGTAACCAAAGAAACCGGAGTACTTGTAAGAACACTTAAAGCAGGTGGAGCAAAGGTTGCGATTACTGGATGCAATCCTTTAAGTACTCAAGATGATATTGCCGCTGCTCTCGCAGAAGAGGATGTATTGGTGTGGGCATATAAGGGAGAGAGTGACGAGGATTACTACAAGTTTCTAACAGCAGTAATAGAAACCGAGCCAAACATTACCATTGATGATGGATGTGATTTGGTTACCGAAATTCACACCAAGCATCCAGAACTAATGGAAAATATTATTGGAGGATGTGAGGAAACAACCACAGGAATCATTCGTTTGCATGCAATGATCAAAGATGGAGCTCTTAGGTATCCAATGATTGCTGTTAATGACAACAAGACAAAGCATTTGATGGATAACTACTATGGAACAGGACAATCTACATTTGATGGAATACTTCGTTCTACAAATATTCTTATTGCAGGTAAAACAGTAGTGGTTGCAGGATACGGAAGTTGCGGAAAAGGATGCGCAATGCGTGCAAAGGGTCTTGGTGCACAAGTGGTTGTTACAGAAGTAGACAACTTTGCAGCGTTGCAGGCAGCAATGGATGGTCACAGAGTATTGCCAATGACAGAAGCTGCATCTTTGGGTGATATATTCATCACTGTAACCGGTGATTTGCATGTTATCCGAATGGAGCACATAGATAAGATGAAAGATGGAGTGGTAATTTGTAACTCCGGTCACTTTGATAACGAGATTGATATGAAGTCGTTGGAATCTGAAGCCAAGCGCAAGCGTCGCGTGCGTCATTACTTAGATGAGTACATGCTAAAGTCTGGCAAGGTCATATACATTGCAGGCGAAGGAAGGCTTGTTAACTTGTCTTCGGCAGAAGGGCATCCTTCGGAAGTTATGAGCTTGAGCTTCTGTGGTCAGGCATTGGCATGTGAGTACCTAGCCAAGAACAGAGGGAATCTTCCTGTAGATGTGATCACACTTCCAGACGAAGTAGACGATCAGATTTCTCTGCTGCAATTGCAGGCAATGGGGCTATCTATAGATACGTTAACGCCCGAACAAGTGGCATATCTGGGGCAGTGGCAGGAGGGGACATAAGGAGGGCATATAATCATCGACTTTTTGTCTTGCTGAAGCGGTACATCAACCTTGACGGATACTATAAACAAGCGTAGATTAACGCTTGTTATGATGCACACGTGGTTTATTTATCCGGCAGTTCTCTGCTTCCGTAAGCCAACGGATAGGGGTCTGGGAAAAGTGTGCTAATTGAATAGGTATTTCCCAAGTTGACCCTACTAGACTAGGGTTTTTGGTCTTTGAAAGCATCGTTTAAATAACGAGAAACCCGCTTCTTTATGAGGATTTATTGGCCCGATGGAATGGCCAACATAAAGAATGTCGGTTTGTGACCCCCTCGGAGGTTCTGTCATGGTCATTCTTGGACCAAAAATGGGTTGGACGACTTCATCTGTAAGTTGTCCTAGGAACTGCCCAAGCCGTGCTGCTGGTTGCAGCTCCGATCTTGAGGACATGGAGCGATTTCAATGTCATCTGATCGGCGGCTATCCGGAGAAGCAGCCGTTTGACGAAGAGGCCTCCGAAGAAGAAGTGATCGGCGCCCTAGTGGGCGCCTAATTCTTCCGCGTCGACCCAGCGCGGCGCAACCGACCAAGGAACGAGCTTCGTCTCGTTCCTTGGTCATCCCTTAAAATTTAGGAAGTGGATTTCTTGTTATTTGATCTTTTACATCTTGTGATTAATGAGCTGCTTTTGGATGGACTACATGGTTGTAGCCCGAAGTGGCACTTGTTTTTTTTCGGAGGGCTTCTAATGAAGAGACGCAGTCTCAACCGGCGTAAAACAACTCGGGGACCTTCGAGGCCGAAGGCACCGCCACGCACTGTGCGCCGGCGACCGCGTGTACCCTCCTAAGACCCCTTAGGGGGTCGAACTCTTTACCCGGTCCTCGCGTACGCGCGGGGGCCGGGCTCATCTTTCAAAGAGGGCAGCTCATTGGTCATAAAATTCCTCCATCCCCCGACCCCTTCCTCCGGGGGAGGAAGGGGAGCTTTGTTATTATGATAATAAATGTGTTTCTCTTTAAGCGGCGTTCCCCTCCTCCTGTGGAGGAGGGGTTAGGGGTGGAGGTCTATTCGGAGAGGGGGTTATACCCTGTGGGGCACCTTTGGGGGGGGGTGTTTTCTATGATGGAGTTAGTGGAAGAGATAAAAAGAGGTACAATGTCTTCGCTCTTCAATTTATGGAGAATAATAAAGTTATTTCCGGTTTATTACGTCAGATCGCTGCTCTGCTCCAAGAGCAGGAGGTCGCTTTTAAACCTGCGGCTTATAGGCGAGCAGCGCAGGTGATAGAAGAATTGCCACGAGATGTTTCTACCTACGGAGACACAAAGGAACTTAAAAAGCTCCCTGGTATTGGTGATGCAATTGCTCACAAAATAATTGAGTACTTAGAAACTGGAAAGATGACTGCGCTTGATAATTTACGACTTGAGCAAGGAGGAATTCCTGCAGAGCTTATGGACATAGAGAACTTGGGTCCTAAACGCGTGCGTCAGATCCAATCAACTTTTGGCGTAAAAACCGTCGCAGATCTTATCAAGGCTGCGGAAGAGGGTAAGCTGCGCACACTTCCTCGTTTCTCCGAGCTTATGGAGCAGAAAGTTTTGGAAAGTGCGAAACGTGTCGGCGAGAGAGTAAAGCGTTTTCCACGTGATGAGATCAAGGTTGATGTGGATAAGCTTCTCAAGAAGATCCAAAGTGTGAAAGGTGTAGATCAATGTTCGGTGGCGGGATCGTATCGTCGTGAAAAAGAAACAGTTGGTGATATAGATATCCTCGTAGTCACTAAGTCGCCCAAAGAAGTATCGGATGCTATCGCGAGTTTAAGTATTGTTCGGGATGTAGTTGCACATGGAGAACGAAAACTTTCATTCGATCTAAAGTCAGGACTAAGAGTTGATGTTCGCTTTGTAAAAAAAGATCAGTGGGGTTCTGCACTTCTATACTTCACAGGATCCAAGGAGCATAACATCGCAATGCGAAAGGTAGCGATTAAAAAAGGGTGGAAGCTAAATGAATATGGTCTTTTTGATGGGGATGCCTTGCTTGCGAGTAAAACAGAAGAAGATATTTATAAGAAGCTGGGATTGGAGTTTTGTGAACCCAGGGCAAGGGGAGGAAGGTTATAAGAAAGTGAAAAGTTAAAAGTGAATAGTGAATAGTGAATAGTGATTAGAATAATGTGCTAGCTTATTGTCTGACTATGCTCACTCAACTCGCTGATTTTCTTACATTCACTGTGCTCAAAATAGAGCCAGATACAGCTCAGGCTGCCGTTATACATTTCTTTTTGTATGACTCCATAAAGATACTTCTATTGCTTGTAGTCATCACTCATTTTATGAGTGTGCTTAGGTACTACTTGCCTATAGAAAAGATGAGAAAGTTCCTTACTTCGCATAAGTTCTATGGGGCTGATTATTTTCTGGCAACTCTCTTTGGAGCTGCAACTCCTTTTTGTTCTTGTTCCTCTATTCCACTATTCATTGGATTTGTAGAAGCAGGGATTCCACTAGGAGTCACTTTGTCTTTCCTTATTACTTCTCCATTAATAAACGAGGTGGCAGTTGCTTTGTTCATTACGATGTTTGGGTGGAAAGTTACAATGCTTTATGTTGCAGCAGGAATTGCCGTGGGAATGATAGGCGGAATGATTTTGGGCAGGATGCATTTGGAGAAACATGTCGCAGAGTTTGTGCAAAAGCCTGCTTGTAAATGCAAACAAAATTCAGCCAAGGCTTCGGCTGGGAGTATTTGTTTGATGTTATCTAAAGAAGCAATGGGTATTGTTAAACAGGTGGCACCGTTTGTTTTGGTAGGTGTAATGGTTGGCGCATTGATTCACGGGTATGTTCCAGAAGGGTTCTTTGAGCAATATATTCAAAAAGATAACCTGTTTGCAGTACCTGCTGCAGTAATATTGGCAGTTCCACTTTATGCTAACGCGAGTGGCGTAATTCCTATAATCGAGTCTCTTGTAGATAAAGGCATTCCACTTGGAACTGCTTTGGCTTTTATGATGGCAGTTGTTGGGCTTTCGCTTCCTGAAGCATTGATTTTAAAGAAAGTGATGAAGTTAAAACTCCTCCTTGCATTCTTTGTAGTGGTTACAGTTGGGATTATGCTAATTGGATATGGGTTTAATTTGGTTCTTTAAATGGCCTGACATCAGAAGATACCGCTTTAGCGGCACGCAGAATGGCGGAGAGAGGGGGATTCGAACCCCCGAGACCCTTGCAGGTCTACTCGCTTTCCAAGCGAGCGCACTAGGCCACTATGCGATCTCTCCACAGACAAATGTACTTGCAGACCGCTTTTCAGCAAAGAGGATTATCGATAATTTTTGGCAAAGCCAATTACTTCTGACACATTCCTAAGCAACACGCTAACGATCTGATCCATAGGTGTGCTGTAATTGCGAATGTAAGTAGCGAAAGGGAAGCTCCCGTTGTTCCAAAGGTGGCACCGCTACCTATGAAGTGAGTTTCATAAACACCAGCAATAGCTGCGAGCATTGCTAGGAACATGAGAACCGAGACGACCCACTGTAAAGTTTGTAGCATTCCAGAATTGTTAGATTTGGCCATAATAGAGAAGGGGAAAGGCATAGGATTGCTTATAAGCGTACTCGTTTATGCCAATTCGCACAATATGCCATAAAATGAATAGTGAATAATGAAAAATGGAAAATAAAGTGATGATTTTGATGTAATTCTTCATTATTCATTTTTCATTCTTCATTTCTATTCGTGTATGCTTCTTTCATATGAAAATTTCTTTAGACTGGCTCGGCGATTTCCTCGAATGGGAAGAAACAGATTCAAATAAGATTGCTGAGCGAATTACGGCTTGTACAGCGGAAGTAGATGGAATGGGCACTCAGCAAATGCAACTAGGTAGGTGTTGCGTTGGAAAAATTCTGACAGTAGAAAAACATCCAAATGCAGACAAGCTCAGTTTGTGTGACGTGGAAACGGATCAAGGCAACAAGCGTGTGGTATGCGGAGGCACAAATCTAAGAGTTGGAATGAAGGTTGCATTTGCTCACATTGGAGCACAGGTTAAATGGCATGGGGAAGAGCTGATGACTCTAGAGAAAGTAAAAATTAGAGGAGAAGAAAGTTCTGGAATGATATGTGCAGCAGAAGAGCTAGGGCTTGCTGATGTATTCCCAGAATGCACAGGCCATTTAATTGTTGATCTCGGTGATAGTGATGATGGTGTTGGCGAATCTTTAGAACAATATTTAGGAAGTGGTGGAGATGTATTGGATATAGATAATCATGCGATCACTCATCGTGCAGATCTTTTCTCTCACTTTGGTTTTGCTCGTGAATGCATAGCCATGGGGCTTGCTAAGTGGCGAAAGGACAGACCAATGTTTGCCGATCATTCATTTACAAAGGATCCTCTCCCATTCAAAAACATTGTCGATTGCGAAGAGCAGATTCCAAGATATTGCGCATGTTTACTATCTATTGATAGCGTAGGCGAAACTCCGGATTGGATGAAGAGACGTCTGGAATCTGTTGGATTACGGTCTCTGAATCTTCCTATCGATATTACTAATTATGTAATGCTGGAAGTTGGAATGCCCCTTCATAGTTTTGATGCAGATGATATTAAAGGTGATGTGCATATGCGGTTATCTAAACAGGGAGAAAAGATTGTTACTTTAGATAAAGCAGAACGCTCACTGCCTAATGATTCAATTGTTTTAAGTGATGACGAAGGAATTTTCGATTTACTTGGTATTATGGGAGGATTGCGCAGTTCAACCAAAGAAGGAACAAAGAGAGTTTATTTGCATAGTGCGGGGGTAGATCCAGTTTCTATTCGCAAAACCATAATTGCCACAGGCCATAGAACGGATGCTGCAACTATCTACGAAAAAGGAGTTCCCAATGTAATTGTGCAGATGGGATTCAATCGTGCACTAGAACTATTCCTAGAATTGGTTCCGGGTGCAAAGATAATTTCTAAGATGGATTCTTGGGGAGACAATGGAAAAGCTGAGCCGATCGATTTACCTCTAGAAAAAGTAACACAGATGTTGGGAGTAGAAATTCCTGCAAATACTGTTGAGGAAATTCTGGAGAACTTGGAGTTTGATGTTAAGAAGAGAGGGAATGGGTTCAAGGTCACTCCTCCGCTATTCAGATTAGGAGATATTTCTGGTCCGCATGATTTGATAGAAGAAATTGGACGTATATATGGGTTTGATAACATTGAGCCTCAGCTTCCATCAGCTCAAGTAGATCCTCCTGAGCGTGATCAGCGTATTCATATATTGCGCGATGCACTTAAAGAAGAGGGTTTTATGGAGATATTGCCATTGTCGCTGGTGGGTCCTTCTTTGCTTAAAAAATGCAATATCAACATAGATTCTGCAGCCGTGATAGAAAATCCGTTGGGTGAAGAATTATCAATTATGCAACCAAGCACATTGCCAGGCCTTTTAGATCATGCGCAGCAAAATATTCTTAATGCAGATAAGACACTATCCACATTCCAATGGGGTCAAGTATTTGCATCTGGTGAAGAGGATGATATGGAGATGGGATTGCTTATTAGTAGCTGGGTAGAAACAGGATTAAATGATGATCCATTTTTGGTGCTCAAATCAAAACTTGGTAGAGCTTTGAAGCAAGCAGGATACAATTCATCTATTGAACTTATGAAAAACGCCCCTTCGTATGCTCATCCGGGCAGAGTGGCGGCGCTTACAGTAGGAAAAGATCCAATAGGATTAATTTTCGAAGTGCATCCAGAAGTGCGTGAACAATTTGGTCTGCCTAATCGCGCAGCTGCAGTTCGTATCTCTCTTAATCAGCTACTTGCTATAGAACCTGTAACAACAGTTGCATCTGCAGTGCCACAGTTCCCTGCAGTGACTTACGATGTCACGCTGCCATTTGATCAGGGTAAGAGCGCCGGTGAGTTTGTAGATAAAGTTAAGAGGACGTCTGATCTATTGGAGAGTGTAGAAGTAGCTAATTTATATGCAGAGCCGGGACAAGTTCGCCAATATAATCTAACAATCAGATGTGTATATAGGGCTAAGAACAGAACCCTTACAGAGGAGGAGGCCAAAGAGGAGCATAAGGCAGTGCTAGCTCTTGTGGGTTGATTGAATTCATTGAATTATACCGGTTTATTGGGTTTATTAAGTTGATTATGTTTATTGGGTTCTTAATGGAATGATAATAAGAACCTAATAAACCTAATAAGCCCAATAAACTTAATAAACCTATCACGGACTATCTATTACAATGTATATCTCATGTCTATCACTACCAAAACCGGCGACAGCGGCAAGTCAGGACTATTTAATGGAGAGCGTGTATCTAAAGGCTCACTCAGGCTAGAGGCATATGGAACAGTAGACGAATTGAATTCAGTTCTTGGAGTTGTACTTGCTGAGGAAGGAATCCCAGTAGATGTAAAAGATCATTTGGTGCAGATGCAAAAAGTCTTATTCGTAGTTGGAACAGATTTAGCAACACCGATTAATAGTACTGCAGGTGTGGTACGGCTTTCTAAAGAAGACGTATATAAAATTGAATCTTGGATTGATGAACTTGAGCAGGCGCTGCCTACTCTTAAGAATTTTATTCTTCCTAGTGGATCAAGGCTTGGTGCTTTGTTACATCAGGCTCGTACAGTTTGTCGTCGTGCAGAGCGATGCACAGTTCGATTATCCGAAGAAGAAGATATAAACAATCATGTAAAAATATATCTGAATCGTTTAAGCGATTACCTCTTTCTTGCAGCACGTGATGCAAATAGAAAAGAGGGGATAAAAGAAACTGAGGTTTAGAGATTTATTAACATTTCCCCCTGAGGCAGCCCGAGCACTTCCCAGAAATTTAGGATAAACAGGAATACGAAGAATGCTGCTACTGGAATACCTATTGTTAGTGCCAGTGCACGAGAAGGTTTGTCTTTTGGATGGATGCTCAAGTAAAGCCCAGTTCCTCCATATATTAGTGTGGTCAGAGCAAACGAAAGATCGGCTCGCTGAATCCACCATGCTGTTTGGGAAGCATATATTCCGTTGTGCATTAATAAGTAAGCTACAAAGAGACTGATTCCCAAAAGGAAGAATAGAATGCCTGTAACTTTGTGTAGGTAATGAGTCACGTAAAATATCTTATAGCTTATAGCTGCTAGCTTCTAGTGGTTTTGACTTGATGGCTTATTATTTCTTCTTTTGTACTGTTAGCCTCTTTCTGCCCTTTCTCCTGCGACGACTAAGCAGGGCCTTCCCATTCTTAGATGAGCTACGTTGCAAGAAACCGTGCTTACGGAGACGCCGACGCCATTTGAGTTTTCCTAGCATATAGTCCGAGAAACACTATAGGGGACTGTTTTATGGGTCAAGAAATACGATAGGTTTCTTACGTTGATAGTGTTTATTAGGTTAGATGACATTGTATATCTCAATTATGACCTAATAAACTTAATAAACCCAATTAACATAATGAACCTACTGGTTCTTTAATGTACACTGCTCGCAATGCATTCAGTCAAAAAGCTAGATTCTGGCTTACGCGTACTCACAGCTCCTTGTGATGGGACAGCATCTATTACAGTCTTGGTATTTGCTGGAGCTGGATCTAGATACGAGACAGAAGAGGAGCGTGGAATAAGCCACTTTTTAGAGCATATGTTCTTTAAGGGCGGAAAGAAGTATAAGAATACAAAAGAAGTGAGTGTAGCGATTGATGGTGTTGGTGGAGACTTTAATGCATTCACAGGTAAGGAATATGCAGGCTATTACGTAAAAGTTGCTGCTGAGCATATTGATCTTGGATGCGATGTTCTTAGCGATATGCTTTTGAACGCAAGCTTCCCTCAAGAAGATATAGAAAGAGAGCGTGGAGTGATTATGGAAGAAGAACGTATGTATCAAGACACACCAATGTATCGTGCGGGATGGGATTTCGAAGCACTTCTGTTTGGCGATAATCCGTTGGGATGGGATACGATAGGGAAGGAGAATGTGATCATGTCTGTGCAGCAGGCGGATTTTCAAGCTCACAAAGATCTTTTGTATACAACCGATAACTTGGTAGTGGCATTTGCTGGAAAGATTTCTGAGGATGGTGCTATGGATCTTTCCGAGAAGTACTTCTCGGGAATTAATGGTTCAAAAGGTCGTGAATACAAGCCATTTGAGTCTTATGGTACTGATCGAGTATTTCTTAGAACGAAGAAGACCGAGCAGGCACATCTTGTACTTGGTGTACCTGGAATTAAATCGTTGGATGATGATTACTTCACACAAAAACTTCTCGCAGTAATCTTGGGTGGAAACATGAGCTCAAGAATGTTTCTAAATATACGCGAAGCCAAGGGGCTCTGTTATTACATATCTACTGAAGATGATAGTTACATGGATGCTGGCTCACTTTCTACCCGCGCAGGAGTAGATCAGTCACGTTTGCATGATGCGATCAAACTTATCAAACATGAATACATGGAATGTGCGTCTAAAGGAATCACTGATGAAGAACTAAAACGTGCTAAGGACTTCTTAAAAGGAAAGATTACTTTGTCACTTGAAGACTCAGAAGAGCAGGCTCACTTCTATGGCAAGCAAGAGCTTATGTATCCCAAGGTTCGTACTGTAGAAGACTACTTCTCAGAGCTGGATAAAGTTAGTAAGGAGAGTGTAAATGCTCTGGCCAAGCGACTATTAACGCCAGAAGAGATGAGATTGGTAGTTATTGGGCAGGAGGAGGGAAAAACAAAGTTAGAAGATATGATTAGTTCATAATTGTTCCTCTATTCCCTTTATTTATTCTCGGTTCTTATTTAACATCGCCAAACTTACTACCACTCAAATATGCAACGCACACTAGTTCTCCTAAAGCCCGACTGCATGCAGAAAAAGATCTGCGGCAAGGTACTCGCACGATTCGAAGATGCTGGATTCAAAATAATAGGATGCAAGATGATTAAGCTAGATCTAGATACTCTACGTGAACACTATGCTCACATTGCAGAGTTTCCTTTCTATCCAGAAGTAGAAAAGTTCATGAGTTCTACTCCAGTTATTGGAATGGTTTTGGAAGGCGAAGGAATTATAGAAAAGATGCGCGAGAATTTGGGAGTGACTGATTGTCTAGAAGCAGCACCAGGTACAATTCGTGCCGAGTTTGGTAGCAAGGAAGAAGGGGATAGTAAGATGCGCAATGTAGTCCATGCATCAGATAGCGAAGAGGCTGCTGCTGAGGAAATTGAAAGATTCTTTAAAGAAGAGGAGATATTTGCATATTGAAAGCTAGAAATGCGACTGTTAGCAAGGCACAAGAATTAAATAAGTTTGAATATAAGATGTACATCAGCCATACTGACATCCAATGGATCAGTATAGCTGTATAGCTAGGCGATTTTCAAAGATACTTTGCATGGGGTTTCTTATTTTTGCTATTCCAAATTCAGCTTCTGCTGCAAACCGTTACTGGGTAGGTGCAGATACAGGAGCAACAAGTACATGGAATAGTGCAAGTAACTGGTCTACAACTTCTGGAGGAGCTGGAGGTGCTGGTGTTCCTACTTCGAGTGATGATGTTATTTTTGATGGTGGAGGAAGTAAGGTTGGAGGTGTAGTAATAGATACAGCAGTAAGTGTTGCTTCTATAACAGCTACTTCTGCATATACAGGTGCAGGTGCAAATGATGGGCACATAGACAATGCAACAAACAACCAATCTATTACAGTATCCGGAGATGTAACTTTAGATAACAAACAGGTTTCTGTAGGAGACACAACTATGACAGTTAGTGGCAGTTTTGATTTTAGGGATGTGGCAACATTTAATAGAAATACAAGCACAATAGTAATGAATGGAACTGGGACTGCAATAGTTGGAACAAGTTTGTCTTCATTAAATAATCTTACTATTTCTAGTTATGTAACCATATCTGCAGATACAAATAGCTACCTTGTTGTACAAGGAGTTCTGGATGTATCTACTGCATCGGGAGTATTAATACTGGAAGATAAGCTTAGAATGTATGGAGTTTCTGGCGATCTTAAAGTAACTCATGCCTTAGCGAGAATTACTGGAGACAATACTATTCTTATAGATGACAATGCAGGTCTATCTCAGATGGATGGTACTATTGATGTTTCTATATTATCTATTTCGAGAGGTCATAATCAGAATATTGCAGCGGCTCAATATGATGCTACTACAGTAACCATATCTGCAAATGCAACAGAAACCTTTACCTCTAATGCAGGAACTTATATTTTTACTGGAAATGTAAGTTTTATTAATACTGCTGCAGTTACTTTTACTATAAACAATACTACAGCGTCGCCAGATACTAACTGGGAATTTAGAGGCAATGTATCTTTTGAAAATACAGGAGGTGGAACTTTGGTTTGGACAAAAGGTACTGGTTCTATTCTTCTTTCAGGCAGCACTGCTCAAGAGGTAAATTTTCTTGGAAAATCTGTGGAAGATATTACAGTTAATAAAAGTAGTGGATTATTAACCATGACGGGAGCAGTAGTAACAGATTCCTTTACTGTTACACAAGGAGAGATAGATATAAATAGCCAAGCTATTACTACGTCTGGTAATTTTACCATCGGTTCAGGTGGAAATATTTTTGCTTCTGGTCTTTCGGGATCTGTACTTACGGTAGGCGGTGATTTTTCTGCAAATGGTTCAAGTGGTGATCTTTTATCATTGAATGCGTCTGGTGCATGGATACTTAATGTGAGCGGCGCAGGATCTGCAACATATGCAAGTGTTGCTTATTCTGATGCATCAGGTGGCAGTCCTATTACTGGAGGCACTGGTATCTTAAATCTTGGTAATAACAAAAACTGGACACTTACGTCCGATTCTACTTCTCCAACTATCAATTCAATTTCTCCTATTGATGGAGAGGTAGATGTTTCTCTTACAGAAAATCTAGTAATTATTTTTTCTGAAGCGGTAATTCCAGAGAGTGGAGCAAATAATGACATTATTATTAAAAAAACAAGTGACAATTCCACTGTAGAAACTATTGATGTACAAAGTGGTTTGGTTACAGGAAGTGGTACCACAACTATTACAATAAATCCTTCTTCAGATTTGCTAAGTGCTACTTCTTATTACATTCAAGTAGGAGCGGATGCGTTTGATGATTCTTCGGGGAATGATTTTGCTGGAATAAGCGATACGACGACGTGGAATTTCACGACAATCGATTCTGAAGCGCCTATTCTTTCCTCTACAACTCCTGCAGATAATTCTACTGGCTCTACCCTTAATGCCAATTTTATTCTTAATTTTACAGAGAATATTTCTAAGACAGGAACTGGCGCCATACAATTACGTACATCTACAGGTGGATTACTTGTAGAGAATATAACAACCACTGGTTCTAAAGTTACAGGGTCTGGAACCAGTACAATAACCATTAATCCGAGTACCACTCTTAATTCTAATACAGAGTATTACATAACTATAGATAACATGGCATTTTACGATGATGCAGGAAATAATTTTGCAGGTATTTCAGATGCAACCACATGGAATTTTACAACAAGTAATTTAAGCCATACCTTGTCATCTACTACTATAAATGGCTCTTTAGATGTAGAGGTAATATCAGGAGGAGAAGTTTCGACAAATGTGTACTACTCTGGGTCTGTACTAAGGCTCTATGCCCATGCGAATGAAGGTTATAGTTTTTCTGGATTTACAGGTGATCTTTCTGGTAGTTTGAACATGCAAACTATTACTTTAAATACAGACATGTCTGTTACGGCTACTTTTGGAGCTATCCAGGGAACATATGTTTCTATTAATTCTGCTTGGCTTGCAACAACAGGAAGTGGAGCCACTCCTTATTATCTAGATCAGGACGATACCACATATACATTGCATACCAATGTATCTGGCTCTGGAACTGCGTTCGCAATTATTGCTGACGATGTAACTTTTGATTTGAATGGTTATACAATTACATATGACAATGCAACTCCAATCAATCTAGGAGTAAATGGAGATTTTGAAATAGGGTCAGGATCACCAGTATCTGGATGGAGCTTCGCAAGTGCGGCAGATGCAGATGTGGCTGCTGGCACATTTGTTCAGCCGGTAACGGTTTCTTCAGGATCACAAGCATTGCGATTTTCTGCTCCAGCGAGCGATCAGTATATTCGATCTTCACAACAGGTTACTCTTGCGCCGAATACTACGTACGCTATTTCAGCCATGTTTTATAACATGACAGATAGTGCTATTACTCTTTATGCTGAATTGGAGGGCACATCCGTTATGGCATATGATGAAGGATTATCAACAAGAGGATTTGGATATAGATCGGATACAATAACCACTGGTTCTAGTGCAGAAACTTATTACGTAAGAGTTGGAATGTCTGGTGCAACTGTTGCTTCATCGGGATATGTTTATATTGATGATGTTAGAATACAGCGAATAAGACAGCATGGAGTTTTAGTTGGCCCAAAATCTTTTGCAGATATTTATCATCCTGATATTACTCGGATAGGTTATGCAGATAGTCCCATAGTGAAAAATGGAAAGATTAATCAAGGTGCTGATGCAGGAGATGAATCTAATGGTATTTATGCTAGGGGTAGTGTTAATAGTGCGACATATTCCAATCTTATTATTTCTGTATTTGGAGCAAACGCAAAGGCTATTTATCTTAGTGATGCATCTGATGTAAGTATAAATAATAACGAACTTCTTAGTTCGGTTACTGTTATTAGATCAAGGGATGCATTGCATGGAATTATTAATGCAGATGATATGCCAGGTGGTGAAATTTACAACAATACTATTACGGGTGGTCCACATTGTGGAATTGTAGCAACTGGAGATATATCTGCCTCGGCACAGAATCTTAGAATTCACGATAATACGATTTCTCTGCAGTCTAGATATACCAATGGATATGGTATCTTTTTAGCAAATGATTCAGGATCATATATTTACAATAATACTATTAATGCTGGTAGTCCTGATGATGAGTATTCTGGGCATGGTATTTCCATTTATGGTGAAGCAGTTGGAGGAAACGCTAAAATATATAATAATACAATTACAGCACGGGTTTTATCAAACAACCAAGAATACAATGGATTCGAGTATGATGGATCGTTTGGAATTCAAATCCGTGATGGTAATGTTAATCTTCTAAATGATATTGAAATTTATGATAATACTATTACTGCATATGCAGAGGGAGGTCTTGCACGTGCACTTCGCATACGAGGCGAGTTTGCATCTGGGTTGCATATTCATGATAACGCTCTAAGCGCAATAAAATTATCTGGTAGTGAGAATGCAACTGTATTCCGCTTTACCGAAATTGAAACGGCAACTGGCGAGGTGCTTGTAGAAAATAATACTATTAGTACAAATTCCGAGTGGTTTGCTGGTTATCTAGTCAACAGTCTTCAATTCAGATCGAATACATTTGAGCAATTAAGCAATCCATCAAGCCCATTTTTACCATTTTCTCTACTTTCATCCAACGCAGGATATAGTATCCATGATATTCGGTTTGTTGATAATAGTTATACGGACATAAGTACGGAGCAAGCTTTTGAAGGTGCAAGTATTGTTCTGGCAGGCGGTTCAACCACTCCTGAAGAGCACTCTTCCTTCAATTACGACTGGACTCTTACTTATACTGTTGAGTCGAATGACGGCACAGAATTATCTGGAGCCACTGTTACGATTACAGATTCTGGTAGTAATGTTACTCATACAGGTACTACAAATAGCAATGGTACAGGGTCTGCTATGCTTTCTGAATTCAGAAACAGTTCTGGTTCTTTAACTCAATATAACCCATATCTTGTTACTGCTACCTACAATGGTCAAACAGCAACAGGTTCTATTACAATGGATGCAACAAAGTCTATTACATTAACTATGGGGGAATCTACTGCATCTAACACAACTACTCATGGAGCCGGGGGCCGCGTTGCTCGTCAGCGCAATCAGGGAAGCGGCAGCAGCGGGGGCAGCGGGGATGGAAGCGTTGCAACAAATACAGAATCAGCGTTTACACCAAGCTATGCTGGTCTGGCTACAGGAGGAATACGATCGGAGTACATTCAAAATTTGAGCGAAGAAGAACAGGCAGTGCGTCGTAGAACTATTGCTGCACAGGAAGCAATTTTCTCATACTTTCAGTCACAACTTGCAGCAGAGTCGTCAGCATCTTCTGGATTCCCTCACACGGCTGCTGGTACCGAAGAAGTAGGGAGAACGGCTCGTATTGCAGAGCAACGCGGTCTTCTGATGGCACAAGTTAACTCAGTAGATGTCATTTATAGAGACGTCCCTATAGATGCGTGGTATTCCCCATATATTGCTATGCTCATTGATGATGGTATTGCAGAGGGGTACAGGGATTTGGAGGGCGAACCAACGGGTGAATTCGGTGTAGCCAATCCTGTAACTACAGCAGAAGTATTAAAGATGACGTTGGTTTCAGCAGATGAAGATCTCACCGGACTACCGCCATCAAGAAACACATCAGCCAAAGGGACGTGGGCGTCATCGTATGTCGCAAAAGCAGAAGCTCTTGCTATACCAGGTATAAGTCCTGATTTAGATGTGCACACACCTGCAACTCGTGCTGATGTTATCAGGATTATTCTACACATCCTCAATTTCCCCGTTGCACAGAAAGAAGCATCGTTTACAGACGTTTCAAAATATCATCCTGCCGCCAGTGCTATTGCTACGGCTGAAATATATGGATTCATTAAAGGGGATACAGACGTTAATGGCAATCCTCTTAACACATTCCGTCCCGACGATTTCATTAATCGTGCGGAAGTAAGCAAGATTCTAGTGCTTATTCGGAAGGTTCTGCAGTGAGGGGATTATAAAAAGATGCGTGGTAAATGAGTTCAGATGAACTTTTCGAGTATTAATAGTAAAAGCAATTAGCAATATTAGCCATTAGATAACATGCTAACTGCTAATTTGCTGATTCTGACCCATCCAGAAGTAACTCTAGCGCAGCATCTAGCTGTGGGTCTTCTTGGTTAGCCACATCTTCACGTGTACGTTCAACTTCTATATCAGGATGCACTCCATCTTTCCCCAAGTCTCTTCCTGAAGGAGTAAGCCATCTTGCTACTGTAATTCGAACTGATGCATTACCTGGCAGGTCAAAGACTTCTTGAACTGTTCCTTTACCAAAACTCTTTTTCCCGATAATGGTTGCACGATTTGCATCTTGCAATGCACCTGCCAAAATTTCTGATGCGCTTGCAGAGCCTTCGTTAATCAAAACGACCAATGGAATATCAGGATCAGATGGGCGACCAGAAACGTAATGGTTTGATGGCTCTCCGTTTCTACGTTCAACTGTTACAACTTTTCCTTCCTTTAGGAACATAGATGCCATATCTACAGCACCTTCCAGATATCCACCACCGTTAAAGCGAACATCCATAATCAAGCCCTGTAGATCTTCATTGCGTAGATCCTTAAGTGCATTTTTAACTTCCTTCACGCTGTCTTCACCAAATTGATTTAGCTGAATGTAGCCAACGGAGCCAGTTGCAGTTTCTTTAATTTCATATTCAACACTAGGTACGGTGATACTAGCTCGAGTTATATCAATTTCCATAAGATCGGGTTCTTCTTCGCGTATTATGGATAATGTCACATTAGATCCCTTGGGACCTCGGATGCGCTGTACTACCTGGTGCAGAGTTTCTCCTTGGATATCTTCACCGTCTACTTTTGTAATAATATCTTCTGGTTCTAATCCTGCTTTAGAAGCAGGGGAGCCTTTAAGTGGAGCAACCACCACCACCATTCCATCGCGCATTGTTAGTTCTGCTCCTATACCTTCTAGTTTTCCTTGTAGCGATTGTGTGAATTGCTGGTTTTCTGTTGGTGTCATAAATGTTGTGTATGGATCACCAATGGCACGAACCAACCCTCCAACTGCACCGTAAACCATCTCGGGTGGATTGAGTTGATCTTCAACTATGTAGTGTTTAAGAAGTAATCTCCAAACACCCCAAAGTAACGATAGATCTACCTCCTGTTCTGGCTCACCCAAAATAGTTCCACTTGCTGTTTTGCCTGTATACAAAAGCTCAAGCTGCTCAGAGAGTTCTACTAAATTTTTCTGTTCGTAACTTGCACCAATCTGCCACCCCAAGAAAAGAGTGATAAGTGGGAGCAAAAACAAGGTTCCTGTTCTGAAGATTTTTGACATACCTGCGTAGTATAGCTTAGTAAATAGAACTTAGAACATAGAACTTAGGATAATTAGCAAGCTTGTGTATAGGGTAGAATGGGCAAAATAATGTTAGAATGTAGCTATGGTAAAGCTTCCTGCATCATTAGAGCGTAAACTAGCAGAATTATTTCCTCGTGTGCGTGAACGTGACAAGTTTGTTGCAGATGTTGTTACCGATGCTCTTGATAATGTAAATCCTGAGGAAGAAATAAAAGCAGTGGGCGGGACATTGCATCTTTTTACAGATGGCGGATCACGTGGTAACCCAGGACAAGCAGCGATAGGTCTTATTATAGAAGATCCAGCGGAGGGGAAAGTAATAAGAGAACATGGTGAGCGTATAGGGATAGAGACAAATAACGTTGCTGAGTATCGTGCTTTAATTGAGGGCCTAAAGATTGCCAAGCGTTATCACCCAAATAGACTTGTTTGTTTTTTAGATTCTGAGCTGATTGTTAAGCAATTAAAGGGGGAGTATCGCGTGAAGATGCCAGCGCTTAAGGAATTCTTTGCGGAGATTCAGGAATTAGTTTTAGAAATGCCTCTGGTTGAATTCCATCACATTCCTCGTGCTGATAATTACAAAGCAGATGAGTTGGTTAATAAAGCATTGGATGAACATCCTTCTCCACATTATGAATAAGTTCCAAGTTCCAAAAATCAAGTTCCAAATTGGCACTTGGTACTTGGCACTTGTAACTTTGCTCATGCCAGTTGTAGCATCAGCTGCTTCACCTACTCTCACTTTTCGACACAATCATTATCTAATATTCCTAGAACCTTATGAATATGCAGATTGGTACTCTAGTACAGAGGAATGGACTTATCGCGGCGATCCTATTAAGCCATTGGCTGAATTTCTTGTGGATGGCGATACAATTCCAGCATTGCCAGAGGGTGTAGTTCGTCATTCTGTCCCAGGATGGGACAAAGATGTAATCCGAAGAACGTTACAAGACAAAGTTTCATCAGTAATTGATCGTGAACCTGGCTCTGTGGTTATCAAAAAGAGTTCAACAGGTGGCATTGTATTTGAAGGAGTTGGATTAACAGGGCGCAGAGTAAGATTAGATGAAGCAGTAGAGGTTACAATTGCTGCACTAGGTCAAAATGTATCTGACATAGTTCTTCCGGTAGACGAAATTCAACCAGAAATGACTATTGATTCATCTCTCAAAAAAATTGGAATTAAGGAAGTGGTAACAGTAGGTGAATCTGATTACAGCGGTTCGCCATTGGCCAGAAAGCATAATATTAATGTTGGATTAAACAAATTCAACGGTGCTTTAGTGGAACAAGGTGCTGAATTTTCTTTTAACGAGATACTCGGCCCTGTTAACAGATCTACAGGATACAAGCCCGAGCTTGTAATTCTAGGAGATAAGACATTACCGGAATATGGTGGGGGACTTTGTCAGGTCAGTACAACTGCGTACAGGGGAGTGTGGGAATATGGCTTCCCGATAAGCAAAAGACGCAATCATAGTTTTGCAGTTAGTTACTATAGTCCGCAAGGAACAGATGCAACAATCTATCCTCCGCACTATGATATGAAGTTCATTAACGATAGTCCTGGTGCGTTGCTAATTCAAACTTACACAGATGGAAACAAGGCTTACTATATCTATTATGGTACAAAAGATAATAGAGCTTCAGAAATTATTGGGCCTTTTACTTGGGATCACAGAAGCCCTCCGCCAGATCGCACAGAGTACACAACCGAAATCCCAGCAGGAACTACTCGTAAAGCGGGTGGTCGTGTAAGAGGATTAAAAGCAGCTTGGTTTCGTGTGGTAAAAAAAGATGAGGAAGAAGAAATAGTGGAACCAGTTTACTCAGTTTACGAGGCGCGCCCAGAATATATCCAGATTGGAATTGTGGATGCGCCAGATGAACGACCGAGTTGGTTGGGGGGGTGAATAGTTTACCTCATTTGCGAAGCGATCTTTGCCACTTTAAATTCTTTGCTGGTTTGTTCTGTAATTATTGCTGCGCATAGTCTTTTTAATCTTATTTTTGTTGGACCTTTTGGGCTATTCCATTCTCCTTGAATGCATTTCTTAATATATTCATTCTCCTCTTCAGCTTTGGCATCTGGCGAAAGCCCCATAATCGCAAGCAGTTTAATAACGAATGGTAGTACAGGATCACATTCTGCTGTCTGACATTTTTTTATAAATTCTATAGTAAGATCCAAAATTTCTGGGAGAGGTTCTTCTTCTTGGATTAGTGACAAAAATATTTCTATTCCCTGTTCTATGAACAAAAAAGAGTTGGTAGAAGTGATTTCAGTTTCAGATTTGCATTGGGCAGATGTAACTATCATTCCAGCACTTCCTTCGGTAAGTCCTACAGTTATATGTTGATATGGGAGTAGGGAACCGCCTAGTCGACTCTTCATCTTTCGTACAGCTCGTGCTCGAGCAGAAATTCGACCACGTTCGCGCGTAAATAGGACTAGGAAGCGGTCAGCTTCGCCGACATCGTATGCCTTAAGAACTATTGCCTCGTAGGTCCAGCTATGCGGCATGGGGGAGAAGGAGAAAAATCAGTGCGAGTGTATCAGGAAAAAAGGGCAAAAGGAGATAAAAGAGGAAAAGGAGAAAAAGGATATGATGCTGCACAATTTTTGATCCTTTTTATCTTTTATATCTTTTTACTCTTTTGTCTCTTTCTGTTTAGGCAGAAGCAGATAAGACCTTTGATTTAATAGTTGGCCACACCCCTATCCATGCACCTAAACTAGCTAGAATTGGGGCAGAAATAAATTCGACTAGTAATAATAGCGGGATAGATCCACGGAAGTTCTGGGCTAACTCTGTGCCAAGTGCTTCCATTACGGCGCCTTGGAATGCTGGAAATACAGATGGAGTGACTGCAAGTATTAATACAAGCGCTACTCCACTCATTATTATGGCAGCCCAAAGTAGAAGTGTTGCTTCGGTCGCGAATGGTAGAAATATAGTCAAAGGATGTGCGCCTCCAAGTTGTTCAACAAAAACCTCATCCGCTCTATCGAGTGCGCGCCTTCGAACAAGTTCAGTAACAATAAATATAAGAACGCTTATTGCCAGTATAAGAACAAGGAATGCTAATGATCGTCCTGCGGCTACAAAGCGCAAAAGTTCTTTAGATTCTGCTTCTTGTTGTGTAATTTGAGAGAGGTGAGTGGGGTTAATTATATTTTGGTAAGATTCTTGTTCGATGAATGATGCAAACGGAGTGTAGTCATCCAGCGATCGCAAAGTTATACCTATCGTGTCTTGGAATGGATTGCCCATATTGTATTTCTCCAAGAATGTAATAAGTTCAGGATCCTGCAGACGAGCATGCTCGTAAGCTTGTTCGCGTGTTATATAAACAGCTTCGCTTACATAAGGAAGCTCATTGAGTTGTGCAAAAAATGTTTGGCGATCTTGATCATTTGCATCCTGTCGTAATTCAATTTTAAGATCAGTACGCGAAAGCAGAACAGATTCGATTGTTTGCATGCCAAGCAGCCCAAATAGGAGAATCTGCAGCATCAGCAGTACTCCAAATAATGCACCAAATGCTGCGAACCAGCGCCTTTCTCTAAAGGTGCTCTGGATTCCCATGATGATTCCCCGTTTGTATAGCAGGGTAATATTTGGATCCATGCGAAGCATGGTGATTATTATAGTATAAGTTGGAGTGAATTATAAGATTATACTTTAGGAAAAAGGCTTATTAGGTTGGTTAAGTATATTACGTTTATTAGGTTTCTCATTTACATATAAAACAAATCTGAATTAATTTGAACCTAATAAACTTTCTAGGTTTATTTCTTAACCATTGTCTTCTCTAATCTTTCTACAGCTTCCACACATTCCTTTGCACGGTTATTGGTTGGATCCAGATCAAGTGCTCGGAGGAATAGAGCTTTAGCTTTTACAAAGTTGTGTACTTGTAGATGTGTAACTCCCAAATCACAGAGCGTGAGTGGATTTTCACTATCTAAGTTTAGTGCACGTTCCAGTGTTACGATTCCCTGAGTTCGTTGTCCTCCATTGAATAATGCCCAACCTAAGCATCGCAAAATTTCTGGATTATTTGGTTTAAGCGTATTTGCTTTTTGCAGATTTTTAAGTGCTTCGTTCCATTCTTCCTTGCGAGAATGTAAGAAGCCCAATATGTAATATCCTGTGTAGCTATCCTTGTCTAAGGTGATAGCTTGCTTGGCAGCTTTGCTGGCTCTGCCAAAATGTTCCAAGCTTAATTCATTATCTGCTACCTCTTCCAAAGCCGAAATATTCTGCGGATCTTCTATTAGTAGTTCTTCTAAAATTGTCAGAGCTTCTTTGTGTTCGCCCATGATTTTGAGCTGCTCTGCTTTTTCTAGGCGTTCTAGTACATTTGCTGTGGAATCGTGGCTATCTGTCATAGGTCACACAAGTATATCGTACGATAAGGTTTGTATAGGAATAAAACCCTCTTTTTATATAGAATTAGGAATAAGTGAAAAGTTAATAGTTAAAAATGGATGCAAATTTATCGATTCTTCAAAATTTTCACATTTTTCACTATTCATTTTTCACTATTCACTTTTGTATGATCACATATTAAATATAATCCGTACTATCCATATACAAAGAACAACACCGTATTCATGATTCCTTTGGCGCTAGCAATAATAATTGCACCGATAATCGAACCAATCATCATGCCTTTTCCGTATCCTTTTCTCTGATCGTCTCCAAGCGAAATAATATAGAAGAACGTGCCCACGACAAATATAGCTGTACATACAGTCCAACCTGTAACAACCAGAATATTTCCTACATTATGGATTACATCAATAATCGTTTTGTTGCCATTGGGTACATTCATTCCTCCGCTAGTATAAGCCAAAGTTATTTGTGGAATTAGAGCAAGGAAGAGGGCCTTTGTGTAACGGAAACGGGTCAGCACATGTCAAGTATAGCATGTTTTGGCATATGGTAACAAAGCTCAGAGGGCTTATAGCTATTGGCATTTAGCTAAATAGCTAATTGTTAATAAGCCAAAAGCCCTTTCGCAAAGATACTAAAATATCATTCTCACTTTATTAAATATGCTACACTTTCGATCTCGTAATCTTATGAACGGTTTTCAAACACGCCCACTTGAGAATGATCCTGATTCGCGCCGCCGTGCCGATAAGTCGACAAGAGAAGAGTCAGCTCGACAATATGGCATTAAGGCACGCAGGCAAATTCCGCGGCCACCATATAAATCTCAGAAATCCTCTGGTGCCATTAAGCAGGCAGCTGCGCATCTTTATAAAAATCGTCCGCGCAATAGAAGAGAATGGAAGCGCTTCTTTATTAAGAGTGTAGTTGGGTTTATTGCTTTCCTTATACTCTACTTTTTGTTCATTTGGATTACTTTGCCAGATATACAAGATCCAAAGAGTTTCTTGGCATCGCAAAGTACTATAATTACCGACAGGGAAGGAGTGGAGTTATATCGTCTTTTCTCCGAGGAAGATAGAACGTATGTAGAGAGCGATCAGATACCGACTGTAATGAAGCAGGCATCAATTTCTATTGAAGATGAGCGCTTTTATGAACGTGGATGTTTGGATATGCGAGCCATAGCTCGTGCAGTACTGCTGCTTGGGCGTGCTGGAGGAGGTTCAACTATTACAAGACAGTTGGCACGTAATGCGTTAAATCTATTTGAAGACAATCGTTATCAGCGCAAAATTAAAGAGGTAATTTTGGGATGCCAGTTGGAACACAAATTCGAAAAAGATGACCTGCTTGTATTGTATCTAAACTGGATTCCATTTGGTCATAATGCATATGGAGTAGAACAAGCCAGCCAAGTTTATTTTGGGATTTCAGCTCAGGATCTCTCGCTTGATCAGGCTGTAGTACTGGCATCACTTCCACAGCGCCCTACATATTTCAGTCCTTATGGTCGTCATCTATATACGGAGGTTACAGACGAAATGCATCAAAAGGTAATAGATGGAAGTATTACACGTTCAACTCAGGTTCCAAATGAAAGCGTTACAATTGGGTTGCTTGGTTCGTACATTGGAACAGGAAGTACTACTTTATATATAGGAGGTCGCACAGATCAGGTTCTACAAAACATGCAGGAGCAAGGTTATATTACTGAGCAGGAGAAACTAAAAGCGCTTGGTGAAATAGAAATGATGGAATTCCAACCATCACGAGAAAGCATTCGTGCACCGCATTTTGTTTTGTGGGTACGCGAAGAGATAGAGCAAATGTTTGCAGGCAGTGCAGAAGAAGGATTGTTTGAACAGGGCGGGCTGACTATAGAAACGACTTTGGATTGGGATTTGCAACAAGCTGCAGAAGAAGTAATCGAATTCCATCGTGAAGATATTCTCACGCGCTACGGTGCGTACAATATGGCATTGGTAACTATTGATCCAGATACACGTGAGGTATTGGCATATGTAGGCAATATGGATTATTCAGACGAGGAGCACGGTGGAAAGATTGATATGGCTTTGGCTCCACGCCAGCCAGGTTCAAGCTTTAAACCTTTTGTTTATGCGGCAGCCTTCGATCAAGGATACAGTCCAGCAACAGTGCTTTTTGATGTGCCAACTAAAATTGGTGACAACGAGCCACAAAACTTTGATGGAGAATTCAAAGGACTTATGACTATGCGTCAGGCACTTGGTGCTTCGCGTAATATCCCAGCTGCTAAAGCATTCTTCTTAGCAGGTGGAGAAGATCGTATATTGAATTTGGTGGAAGACATGGGTGCGCCAAGCCCTAAGCAGCGTCGCCAAGAGCTCAACGAAGAACGTCCTGATGGCTTTGATTATGGTTGGCCTTTGGCCCTTGGTGCAGCGGAAACTCCACTCTTCGAGATGACTCAGGCATATACAACATTTGCTGCCGACGGGGAATATTCTCCTCCGATTCGTATCAGGCGTATTACAGACAAAAAGGGGAATATTCTATTTGAGGCTGACTTGGAGGAGAAGCCAATACCTGTAATTGATCCTCGTATTGCATATCAAATTACATCAGTGCTTAGTGATGAGTGGGCTCGTCCAGAAGAATATTGGAAGACACAACTCACAGTGCCTGGATATCAGACTGCTGCAAAAACTGGGACAAGTAATAAATGTTTGGAATGGAAGGATGAAGACACTTGTTTACTGCGCAAGCCCGATAATGCATGGTTACTAGGTTACACTCCTCACCTTGTTACTGGTGTTTGGGTTGGTAATGCGGATAGTTCTTCTATGTTCGATAAGGGGGGAGGGCTAAACACTGCCAGTCCAATTTGGCGCGATTACATGATGCGTGCGCACCGTTTAATAGAAAAAGACGGAGAAGTATTCGAGGTTCCAGAGGGAGTAGTACAGCCACAGGTCTCACTACTTTCTGGTGAGCTTCCAGCAAAATGTACACCAGTTAATTTGCGTCGTGCGGATGTATTCTTAGAAGAAAATGCCCCAACTAAGATGGATCCAGGTTGCAAAGAGCTAATAGTAGACAAGCTCACACACTTGCTTGCATCTGATAAGTGTCCAGTAGAAGCGCAGGAGGCTGGCAGCTTCCTTGCGGCTCGCAGCATACTTCCTGATCGTTGGCCATTGTGGGAGGAAGGAGTACAGGCATGGATAGCAAATCAAATGGAAAAATGGTACGCGGATGAAACGCATTCTGGTGCGATTATCCCTTTGCCAATAGCACCAACAGAGGAATGTGATCCAGCACTTACTCCAGGCAGATTGGTGCTTCCGGAACTGTCCATCACTTATCCACAAGCCGGAGGAATTGCATCTTACCCTGCATTTAGACCTAAGATAGATGTTAATGTTGGTTCTAATGTGCGAGAAGTAATTTACAAAGTTGACGGCAAGCAAGTTGCATCTTATACACAAGCACCTTTTGATAATGCGATGCGCGTACCACGATCGGTTGCAGAGAGTGGTGTGCATTCTTTGTCTGTAACTCTGATCGATGAGTATTTTAATGAAGTTACTAAGTCTGTCTCATTCCGATTTGATGAAGATAAGCGAGATCCGATCATTCGCTTGATAAAACCAAGTAAAGACATCTCTATTAAATCTGAGCAAGAGGTATCTATGCTTGCAGAGGCAAGCGATCCAGATGGTGCCATAAAGTTCGTTCAGTTCTATCTTGGAGATACATTGTTATCTACAAAACCAAAGGAGCCTTATGAGCTTACATATATGATTGGACTTCCAGATGGTGTGTATATACTTCGTGCAGTGGCAGAGGATCTTGCCAAAAATAAAGCTGAAGACAGCATTAAAATCACTATTGGTGATGGTGGGCCAGCACCAGTTACCCCTTCTGCTGCAGAACCACGCATGTTAGAACCGCCCGAGTCCCTGTTGGATATAAGAATTAATGAGGTTGTAGATATTCGCGTTGACGTTCCTGCTTTGGGTGGAGATCTGAATCGTATTCGTATTATTATCGAGAGTAATGTTCTAGTTGAAGATGAAGTACTTTTGGATCTATCAGATGGACAGGGGATATATGTACGTCCATGGAAAGCAGAACGTCCGGGTACATACACTATTCGTCTAGTTACAGAAAATAGAAATGGTGTAGAAGAGGAGTGGGTGACCAGAACGGTTGATGTACACTAATTTTCAATAATATTTAGTAGACTATTCGCCCGAATGGTACCATGCTTAAAATATTATATTTTTAACCAAAAAGCATGAATAAATACAGAATTCTAGAGCTTCAATGTAAAGCACTTGGTAACGCAAAACGTCTAAATATTCTTCGTCATTTGGAAAATGGAAGGATGGAATCCGTAAGTAAAATAGCTCAATTTATTTCTCTTCGAATAAGACCGGCTTCCAAGCATTTACAAAAACTGGAAGCAGCCAATCTAGTTTCAAGACGCAAGAGAGGGATGCATGTGTACTATCGTCTTCCACTCAAAAGACCAGAAGTTCTTAAGGCAGTTCTAAAAACACTGAGTTGACTTTATAGTTGTGCTGCAACTTCATCACTAATATTCGCATTTGTGTGGACCTCTGCAACGTCCTCGTCTTCTTCCAGTGCGTCAGTGAAGTTCATAAGTTTGCTAGCTGCTTCTGCATCTTTTATATCAGCTTCCTGCTTGGCTACATATTTCATTCCTGCTTCTTCTATTTCATAACCAGCTTCTTTAAGAGCATCACGAACCTTTGGCCAACTTGCAGCCTCTGTCTTAACTTCAATCAAGTTATCCGAAAACTCGATATCTTCTGCTCCCGCATCAATTAATGTTAGTTCTGTATCCTCAGATAGAGGAGCTCCTCTTCCTATTACAATTCCCTTTTGCTCAAACATCCACATAACAGCTCCGCTTTCTGCCCACTTGCCTCCGCGCTTCTCGATTGTAGATTTAACACTAGAGAGAGTTCGATTCTTATTGTCTGTTAGACATTCAATAATGACTGCCGCTCCGCCAGGGGCATATGCTTCGTATGTTACAGCTACAGTTTGATCTCCTTTAAGTTCGCCTGTTCCTTTTTTGATCGCTCGATCAATGTTCATATTAGGAACATTTTCTGCCTTTGCATTATCGATAGCAGTTTTTAGGCTAGGGTTCATAGATGGATCACCGCCACCACCTTCGCGTGCACAAATCTCGATTAGTTTTGCATGTCGCGTAAAAATTTTACCGCGTTTAGCATCTGCGGCGCCTTTCTTATGTTTGATGCTGGCCCATTTACTGTGTCCTGACATGATAGAAGTAGTTAATAAGATGTAAGTTGTTACTATAGCAAAGTTTATCGCAGATTCGTTATTTCGTTAATTCGTTAATTCATTTTTTTTGCAAAAAGTTCTATTCTGCAAACGAAATAGTGTAGTAACAAAATAACGTTATTTCCTGTAGGCGAGCATCCCCATGAATCGTGCCCTCTGGATTGCAGTTCTCAGCATTTTCTGATGCTTTAGGCAAATTCCAGTGTAGTAACGCTGGCGAACAGAACCAAAGTAATCGGTATAAGGTTTTATAGTTGGATAGTCTTTATAATCAATATATTTAGCGCCACCTTCGCAGAATGGGCATTTTTTGCGTCTTGGATCGCTTCGCCTTTGCTGAGGATTTTTAGCCATAATAGAAATTAGAGATCTAGTTCATCATCGGAAATAAGCTTTTCCAACTCTTCGGAGAGTTTGTCTTTTTCTACAGTAGTTTCTTTTGTTACAGGGGGCTTATCCTTCTGTTCTTTTTCTACACGCTTAGCTTGGCGTCTGGCTTTTTCTGTTACACGGCGCTGTAGCTCTTCTTCTTTCTCTGATTCTCGTTTTTCTTCTACAGTCTCGCGTTCATTTAGCCACTTTTCGTAAGATGCTGAAAACTTTGTAATTTGGTATCCCTTAGGGGGCTTGATCATAAGATGTCTAAGTACTCCGTGCGAAATGCGCAAAGCTTCATTAATTTCTTTAACTTTAGAAGGATCAATTTCAAGATGGTAGATAATAAATGCACCTTCGTTGTGTCCTTTAATAGGGTAGGCGAGCCCTCTGCGTCCCCATTTATCTTTGGCTACTTCTCTGGCGCCTGCCTCTTTGAATATCTCTTCTACACCATCAATAATATCTTTTTCCTCTTTTTGGTTAAGAGGGAAAGGATACAGCACAGAACACTCATAAAGACGCACATCAGTCTCCTGATCGTCTAAATCTGTATCTGTTGCCGCTGTTGATTGTAAAGATATCATACGATTCTTGGGTGAAACCTCATATTTGGATATGAGGAAATCGTGCTGACGCAGATTAAGGGGGTAGGCACGAGGCGTCAAGATTTATGTGCTTTTTTTGTCCGCCTTCGCGGTAACGTAATCGGTATGCTTGTGTCCATTAATGATATCCTTGCAGTGGCGATCCCGCTTCGGCGCGACGGGCTTGTTATTTAAAAGTGTCTCTTTACAAATGATCTTCCCGATTGTGTTTTTAAGTATTGTTCAAATGCTTCTGCCTTTGCCCTATCTTTAAATGCAATGTAATTTTTAATGATCCAAGGTTTGTATTTATTCGTGTGTATTGAATCGCCTTTATTATGCTCATTAAGTCGTCTTTGTAGGTCATTAGTTATGCCTACATACCAATGCTGCGTGCTGCGTGCTGATTCCAAGATATAAACGTAATCCATAGCAATGAAATGTAACACAAAACACCATTGCGTCGTAGCGGGATCGCCAACATTATTAATGGAATTGATTGATCGTAGCCTTGTTGCTTGTATACCGCGAAGACGAATGGAGCCGCCCACGAGATTTGAACTCGTGACCCCCTCCTTACCATGGAGGTGCTCTACCACTGAGCTAGGGCGGCTTGTTACGTTGAGTGTGAATGAGTCTAATGGTTCCGCAACCGAGGTGCTCTACCACTGCCTGCCGGCCGTAGCTTTAGCGAAGGCTGGAGCTAGTGCGGCTTGTTCCGTTGAGGTGAATGATTCTAATTGCTCCGCAATCGAGCTAGTCTTTTTTATCACGCCCCGCTGCGCGGGTCTGGGCACTGCCTGCCAGCCGTAGCTTCTTGACGGCCATAGCCTTGGCGACGGCTGTTAGCGAAGGCTGGAGCTAGGGCGGCTGGAAAATTAATAATTAAGAATGAAAAATGCTACCTTGAACTAATTATTCATTTTTCATTATTCATTTTTCATTTCTTCTTGTCCAATAGTCTCTGTCCAACTTTGAGTATCTTCATGCTTAAATGAATGCAGCGCATTCTTCAATGTATGTAAACACAGCATCGCACACTTCAGTCTTCTTTGGCTGATTGGTACTCCAAGTAACTTCTTAACATCATCTATAGATAAAGCTGAGGCTTCTTCTACAGATTTCCCTTCCAGTTCTTCGGATAATATAGACATTGCTCCAATGCTGATCGCGCATCCGCTTCCTTTCCACTGGCTTTCTTTAATCACATCATTCTCTATGGCCAATTGAATTGTGATTTTATCTCCACAACTCAGGTTCAATTCTTCATGCTCTACAGTTGGGTCTTTGATCTCTCCTCTATTACGAGGGCTTTTGAAGTGGTCAAGGATGTTTTCTGCGTAGAGGTCCATGGTGGGGCTTGGGCTGGGGCTAGGGCTGGGGCTGGGGCTAGGAAAATATCTTTATTGCCTCTTGGATGGCGGGAGTTATTTTTTCTATGTCCTCTCCATTATTATAAATTCCAATCGAGAGGCGGGTGGATGCTGGGATTCCGTAATGCTCATGCAAAGGTTGAGCGCAGTGATGGCCTGCACGCATGAACACGCCTTTCTGCCCAATAATATCTGTAAGGTCATGCGGATGAATGCCATCAATTACAAAACTTAAGCATCCAGAAATATTTTTTGGATCACTTGGTCCTAGGATTGTAAGCCCTTCAATTTTTCTGAGTTCAGAAAATGATTTTTCTATAAGTGAGCGCTCATGTGCTTCTATATCTTCCCAATTAAATTGCAAAAGCCAATCTATGGCAGTCCGCAGCCCCACTGCTTGTGCGATTGGTGGAGTGCCTGCTTCAAATTTTGTTGGAATGGCTGCACATGTGAAGTGATCACGTTTAACTTCTTTTATCATTCCTCCGCCAGTTAAGAAGGGGGGCATACTTTCGAGCAGTTCACGTTTGCCATACAAAACTCCTATTCCTGTAGGACCATAAAGTTTATGTCCAGACAAAACCAAAAAGTCACATTCTAAATCTTGTACATCAATTGGATGATGTGCAGAAAGTTGTGCTGCATCTACGAGTGCCAATGCACCTGCTTCGTGTGTCTTATTTATTATCTCTTTAAGAGGAGTTCGCACACCAGTTACATTGCTCTGCCCAGTGATCGCAACTAGTTTTACATTTCCATTCGCCAGATGTTTGTCTAGCTGAGTTATATCAATATTTTCATTTTGATCAAGTTCCACCCATTCTACTGCGCAGTCATTTTCATCTTTTAGCTGTATCCAAGGTGTAATGTTTGAATGATGTTCCAGCAGAGTTATCAAAACTGAATCTTCTTCTCCTAAATTTTCTTTCCCCCATGTTTTTGCAACTAGGTTGATGCCCTCAGTACTACCAGAAGTGAATATAATTTCTTCTGCTGATTTAGCATTAATAAATTTTTGTACAGAAGTGCGCGCTTCTTCGAAGGCGGTTGTAGCTTTTTCCGAAAGCATATGCATTCCTCGGTGGACATTTGCGTTTTCTGTTTCGTAAAAATGTTTCATTGAGTCAATTACTACTTGGGGCTTTTGTGCAGTTGCGGCGCTATCAAGATATGTGCCCTTCTTTAAGATGGGGAATTGAAGCCGAATATCAGAATGGTTGAATGACACGGGTGTTTTATACTGGTTTCTATGTCTAATTGGAAGCAATTGAAGCAGCCAAAGATATGAAAGGTTATCAATTTATTTAATCATAATAATCACCTAGATTTCCTTTTCTCTCAATCATTGCTAACCTACATCCACATATGCAGAAGCAGACTATCAAGTATCTATCAATTGCCTTCTTTGTGGTTCTCCTTATATGGGGGGCATACACATTCCTTTACTACTTGGGAGTGCCATATCACGGCATTGTATTCTTGGAACGTCCTGTTTTTGATGCTTTGGCCAGTTCTTGTGACAGCTCAGCGAATGGAGTTGTTCCATATATATGTCGTGGTTTAAATAGCTTTTGGCCTTTCTTAGAACACAGTATTAATCGCATGTCACCATTCTTTGCATATGCAGTTGTAAGCGCAATTATTTATGGATTAGCTATTGGCTATATCGCCTTTAAGACGGGGAGAGTAGAGCTCAAATGGCAGGTAAAGCCATGGCACATGCTTTTGCTATTTGTTGGATCTTTATGGTTAATATTTACAGTATTTTCTACTCTTAGTGTTGGGGATGTTTCTATACGTAGACTTGTAGAACCTTTGCCTAGAGTTTATACAAATGTAGGAGAAGAAGGTCTGCAAACACTTCAAGACAATATGGATCGGTTGATGAGTCATAATTGCCTTACTCAAGTAGGCACATTTAATAACGGAGCAAAGGTTTTTAACATGAAAGGAATCTGTATTCAAAAATCATTCGTTACTCGCGTGGTTCCTCTTTTGATTTTTATTTTGGTTCTATTATTTGAGATGTTGGTTATGGGGCATGCGATTATTACATGGTTGAAATTAAAACCAAAGAGGCTTCTTATTGAATCAATGTTAAGTGTAGGACTTGGGGCATGCGCTTTTATTGCACTACTATGGTTTTTGGCAGTTATCAGTTTGCACATGCCATTCCTGCCATTATTTTCGGCACCTGTGGGATGGGGACTTTTGATTGTAATACCATTAATTGGATACAAACATGCTAAATATTGGCATGAACAATTACTGTCTGCTTCATGGGAATGTAATCGATCATGGCGTGATCCTTTCATTCTTCTTTCATGGTTACTAATTACATATCTAGCATTCAATTTCCTTTCTGTAGTACGCCCATTCCCTATTGGGTGGGATGATCTTGGAAGTTATTTGAATAGGCCAAGGCTAATGGTCAGTTATGGTCACTTCATATTCTCTATGGCTCCATTTTTCTGGGAGTATCTTACGTCACTTGGGTTCTTGCTCTTTGGATACGAGAGCAGCTTTGGGGCATCTGCATCTATGATGATTAACTGGAGTGCAGGATTACTTGCGACTCTTTCCGTATTCACATTTACAAGTGCTTTTCTTGGTAAGGGTAGGGGGGTTTTGGCGGCACTTATGTATTACACACTACCAATGGTTGGGCACTTCTCTTTTGCCGACATGAAGATTGATAACGCAGTCTTCTTAATGGGTGTTCTTAGTATGCTATGCGTTTTCTTATTCCTGTTCAATCCAGATGAAGATGGAGAATGTAGAGACTCTTACAGGTCTATGCGATGGCTTATTGCAGCTGGTATATTTGGAGGATTTGCATTTGCTATAAAGCCAACAGCTGTAATGGTACTCATTACACTTGGAACAATATTGGTTGGAGTAATGCTGAACTGGTCTGCATTTATAGGAATGATTTTTATAGCAATTGCAATATTTACATGGCAGGGACTAAATATCACTCGTACTCTAGAGAGAATATTTGGAGGCAGCGTAAATATTTCTCCTAAGGCTTTTCTTATTACTTCAGCTGCTATTGGTCTAGTAGTTATTAGTGCAGTTTCTGTGAGATATAAGAAGAATATCAAATCAACTCTATTAGCAGCTGCAATTTTTGGAGCTTCATTCTTTGTAGCTATTTTGCCGTGGGTAGCACATAACAATTTCCTTCATGGCAATATTATTCCTAGACTTGAATTTAAAGCACCAAATAATATTTCACCGGATTTGCGCATTTACGAAATATCTGACGACTTTGATGGTAAAAATATTAGTCAGCTTCCAGCAGAGCTTCTTGTAGACCGTGAACATCCGTTATGCAAACCTTCTGGTGGTGTAGAAGAGCTTGATCGTTACTGGGGATTTGAGAAAGGGTGGGGTCACTATCTAACCTTGCCATGGAGAACGACAATGAACATGGATAGTACAGGGTATTACGTAACTACTTCGCCTGCGCTGCTGCTAATACCACTTCTATTGCTATTGCCATTCTTCTGGACCAGGCGTGGCAGATGGCTTAGATGGTTATTTACAGGGACTATCTTCATGATTGTGCAGTGGATGTTTATGGCTAACGGAATTATATGGTATGGCATCGGGATGTTCTTAGGATTAGTGGTATTTATAGAAGTGTTGGTTGCAAAGGCGCCAGATACATTAGGCCGATCTATTGCGAGCGTGCTTATAGGATTGGCACTATTTGGGGCACTTGCTATGCGAATGTGGCAGTACGAAACACAGAAGAACCTTCTGGAATATCCGCTCGGGAAAGCGTCTGCAGAAGTAATGATAGAACGCACAGTTCCACATTATGATGATGTGGCAGATACAGTTGTTCAACGTCATCGAGATATGCCAGATCGTCCTTATCTATATCGTGTAGGAACATTTATTCCGTACTTCATTCCGCGTAATTTAGAAATTATTGGGATTTCTGATCATCAATTGGACTTCTTTAATTGTCTGTATCAAGAGCGCGATCCAAAACTTACGTTGGAACGTATTAAGGCGCTTGGTTTCAATAGTTTTGTATTTGATACCAATACTGCAACTATAGAGAAAGATCAGAACGGAACATTGCATCAAAAGGTAAATACCTTTATCGAATTTATAAATAATTCAGATCTGGGGCTTGATGTGGTGATTAGTGATAGTAAGGCGGGGATAGCATTCATACTCATTCCTTAATTTTATTCTGGTCTGATTCCTGCATATAGCAACGTTATTTCGTTACCTAGTTATTTCATTTAAATGACACATATAAAAAAACGAAGTAACGAATTAACTAAATAACAAATCTGCGATAGCCTCTGTGTGATAATCATCTATAATTGAGTTTATGAGAACAATTGCAGTTATTCCGGCATATAACGAAGAAGGGCGTGTAGCTCAAGTGGTTAGAGATGTGCTTAAGTTTGTTGATAGTGTAATTGTTGTTGATGATGGTTCTACAGATAAAACAGCAGATGCTGCAACCAAGGCAGGAGCGATTGTTGTTCATCATGTAGAAAATTGTGGTGCAGGGGCTGCAACCATGACAGGCATAGAGGCGGCACGCCGATTTGGTGCAGATGTATTGGTAACTCTT
The DNA here is from genome assembly GCA_021734665.1 of Kiritimatiellales bacterium. GTDB lineage: Bacteria > Patescibacteriota > Gracilibacteria > Peribacterales > Peribacteraceae > UBA2144. Next base: position 8,651 of record JAIPIN010000003.1, on the reverse strand, counting down.
GATGCGGATGAGCAGCACAGTCCTGACGATATTCCTGCGTTACTTGCGCCTATAGAAAAAGATGAAGCAGATATTGTTTTTGCTAATCGCTTCGGGCAGCGAAATCGTATTCCATTCATTCGCAGACTGTTTAACGGGATAGGAAATATAATTACGTTTGGTGTTACAGGTAAGTGGGTTGCAGATAGCCAATGTGGATTCAAAGTATTTGGACCAAAAGCACTAAAGCAGATTGATCTAAAAATGAGTGGATTTGAATTTTGCACAGAGATAGTTCGTGAGTCTGCACAACATAAGTGGCGCACGGCACAAGTTCCTACAAAGGTCATTTATTCTGAATATACCCTTGCTAAGGGGCAGTCATTTGCGAATGGGGTGAAGACTGCTTTAAAGATATTACTGAGGTCGTTCATTCGATAATTAGCAATTAGCAGCTATCTAATTAGCTAATGACTGGCAATCTAATTGCCATTCGGTTCTATTAGAATCTTACAGAATAATGTACAATTCAAATATATGGAAATCAGCCTCTACCAACTCCTTACTCCTCTTGTCGCAATAGTTGCGATTCTGTATGCATGGAGTCTTGTATTTAGACACAAAAAGACTTTGTGGGAGGGGATCTTGTGGACAATATTTTGGGGATTGGTTGCAGCAATCGCGCTCTTTCCGAGTGTCATGACGTATATTTCATCATTAATGGGTATTAAAAATCGCGAGAATGCAGTATTTATCACTTTCTTCGGAGTGATATTCTTCATCGTATTTTATCTAGTTATGCGTTTAGAAGAATTGGAGCAAAAGCAGACGAAGATTGTGAGGAAGATGGCTCTCAAAAATTCAAATTTGGGCGAAGAAGCTCCAGAGAATAATTGATAATTGACAATTGATAATGGACAATTAATTCTAAATTCTCAATTCTCAATTCTTAATTTTACATTTTCCATTTCGCATGAAGTCCATTCTCTTAATTAGCCCTTACTGGAAAGAAGACCATCGTTGGATGGTGAGCTCGGTTAAGCTTGCTGAGCTTTGGCAGCGATTGGGATATCGGGTGTTTGTTGTATGTATGGGGGGAGATAAGTCGAAAGGTCAAAAGGTCGAAAGGTCAGAAGGTCGTAAGGTCAAAAGGTCGAAAGTTTCAGTTGATAAAGTATCAGAAACATTAGAGATACATAGGATGAGAGATATTTTTATTCCAGATCCATGGAATTATGGAATTGCGTTTGGATTTACCGGATATGTTCGTAAGTTGATCAAGCAAGAGAAGCCGGATCTGATTATTGCAAATAAGCTTCTCTTTTGGACTTCACTTTCTGTGATTTTTCTCAGGCTAACTGGACGCAAAGTAATTGTTCTTACAGATGCATTTGTGGGTATTACGTGGTGGCCACGTAGTTTAGTGCCAAAGGTTTGTGCAGCAATATATGCATGGACTCTTGGATGGCTGGTTCTTCTCTGCGCAAAGAAGGTGGTCACTTTTCATCCACAGCCAGATTCGATTTTGAGGAGATTGGGGATATCTAAGAAAGTTGAGGTTATTCCTACAGGTATAGACGTTACGCGTTACGCGGAACGCGTTACGCGGAACGAATCCTTAACTATTACATATGTTGGGCGGTTGGAATCCGTAAAAGGTGTAGATGACTTTGTATCTGCAGCAGCATCACTTAAAAAAGATTTTCCTAATTTAAATATTCAAGTAGTTGGTTGGTATAAAGAAGGCCATCCTCTTGTTCAAAAGTTCGCCCAAGTAGTTAGGTTTACAGGTTTGCGTGACGACATTCCACAAGTTCTAGGCGAGTCAGATATATTTGTGCTTCCAAGTTACTCCGAAGGGTTAAGCAATGCACTCATGGAGGCGATGGCATCGGGGTGTGCATGTATTGCAACTGAAGTTGGTGGCAATCGTTACCTTATACATAACGGTGTGTCTGGTTTCTTATTCCAACCGGGAGATCGCGAAGCACTTAAGGCACATTTGCGTCGTCTAATAGAAGATGATGTTAAGCGCAAGGCATTGGGGGAGGCTGCCCGTAAAAGAATTGAAGATGAGTTTGATTGGGCAAAGGTGGGGGAGAAGTATAAGAAACTCTTTAATAGCTTTCTAGCTTAATGAAGCCAAAGATCGTCATATTATCGGCATTTCTAACCCCTTTCCGAAGTGGTGCAGAGGCATGTGCAGAAGAGGTACCGTTGCATCTTGCTGACCGGTATGACTTTACGATTATCACAGTGAGGGGGAAGAAGTCATTGCCAAAGCATGATTTGTTGCAGGGGAAAATTCCTATTGTACGAGTAGGGCTTGGGCTTGGGCTTGGATTTGATAAGTGGCTGTTTCCTTTTTTGGCACCGCTTGCAGCGCGCAAATTAAAGCCGGGTCTTATTCATGCTGTTCTTGAATCATTTGCTGGGCTTGCAATGGTACATTGCATTTTCATAGTTCCACGAGCAAAGCGAATGCTTACATGCCAGAGTACTAATACAAAATTGCATCTTGATAAAATGCATAAGGCCGCACATAAAATTACATGTATCAGCTCACCGCTTATAGAACGTGCTAAAAAATTCAAACGAGAAGATGCAATTCTCATTCCAAACGGAATAAGTTTGAAAGAAATTGCGGATATGAATAGTTGGTACTCAAAAGTTCCAGGGAGAATTCTTTTTGTTGGAAGACTTAGAGCAATGAAGGGGATTGATACACTATTGGAAGCTATCAAGATTCTAAAAAAAGAAGAGTTCAATTTGCACATAGTTGGTGATGGTCCGTTACGAAACAAATTAGAGCGACAAGCAGAATTTTTGGGCATTAAAGACCGTGTAAGGTTCCTTGGATATATTTCTTCTCCAGATGTATACAAAGAATTCGCACAGGCAGAGATTTTTTGTGGGCTATCTCGCCACGAAGCGCTCGGTAACGTATTCCTAGAAGCTCAGGCTGCAGGTTGTGCAGTAGTTGGCACAAATATCGAGGGTATTCCAGATATTGTTACAGATGGAGAGACGGGTATTCTAGTTGATCCAGACGATGCAGATGCAGCATCTATGGCCCTAGCCAAATTGCTTGTTGATGAGGATTTAAGAAGAAAACTTTCCGAAGCAGGCAAAGGAAATGCTGCTAATTATGATTGGGCGCAGATTGCTACTAAATATAGCGCTGTTTATGACTCTCTCCTTTCTCGAACTAATTGAGCAGCCCTAAACAAGCTCTCAAACGTACCTGCATCTATCCATTCCTCTGTTAACTTCGTGCAAGTTAGCTCATTTTGTTCCATATACCATCTAGCCACATCGGTAATTTCTAATTCTCCTCTGCCGGAAGGTTTCATGTTTTTAATTACATCAAAGCAACGATGGTCAAATAGATAGCAACCAGTTTGTGCCAAGTTGCTCTTAGGATTTTCGGGCTTCTCTTCTATCGAAGTTACTTTGTTGCCATCAATTTCTACAACTCCAAAGCGTTTTGGGTCAGCAACCTCCTTTAAGAACACATGTCCTCCATTTTCGAAACTTGTAATTGCTTGGGTAAGGTCATCAAAGAAAATATTGTCACCAAGCAAAGCGCAGATACTATCGCCATCCGAAAATTCTTCGGCAAGACCTAGAGCCTGAGCAATCCCGCCCGCTTTCTCTTGTACTTTAAAAGTGAACTCGCAATCAAATCGTGATCCAGAGCCCAAGAACTGTGCAATCTGATCTACATGCTCGGTGCCTGTGATTATTGCTATCTCTTTGATTCCAGCATCTAGCAGAACCTGAAGAGGGAATAACAAAAGTGGTTTATCGTAGACCGGAAGCAGGCTTTTGTTTGTAACGTCCGTAAGAGGACGTAGCCTAGACCCTGTTCCGCCGCAGATGAGGACTCCTTTCATATTTCTAGTTGGTAGCTGGTAGCTTGTAGGAACGGAATCTAGCCTAAAGCTACAAGCTACTAGCTACAAGCTTTACTTGCGAATTTTCGTTCAGTATTCAAATTTCCTGCTAGCATATGTCTATGAATCTACTTGTCACAGGTGGCGCCGGCTTTATTGGATCGCACTTTGTACTGCGACATGTGCAGAACAATCCTGATGATCAGGTTATTGTGCTGGATCTACTTACATATGCTGGAGATAGGTCATATCTAGAATCGGTAGAAGAACAGATGCAGTTTATTCATGGAGATATTGCTGATCAGATACTTGTCACAAAGATTGTTGAAGATCGTGGTATAGATGTGATTGTAGATTTTGCAGCAGAAACACATGTGGATAATTCTATATCTGATGCTGCTCCGTTTTTGCATACCAATGTTATTGGGGTGCAGAGTTTGATAGAAGTTTGCAAAGCACATCCAGAAGTTTTGCTCCTACATGTTTCTACTGACGAAGTTTATGGAGGATTACAAGATGGCGAGCAATCCAGCACTCCTCAATCTCCGCTTAACCCGGGCAATCCATATTCAGCCTCCAAGGCTGCGGGCGATTTGCTTATTAAAGCAGCGATTAATACATATGGAATCCGCGCACGTATCACTCGTTGTACAAATAACTATGGTCCACATCAGGCAGAAGAGAAGTTCTTACCAACAATAATCAGAACAGCATTAAATGATGAGAAGATTCCAGTTTATGGAGAAGGAAAACAGAAACGTGATTGGTTATATGTAACGGATCACACAGATGCTGTGGAAGCAGTTTTGGAAAAAGGTAAAGACGGAGAGATCTATTTGATTAGTGCGGATAGCGAACGAGAAAATATAGAAACAGCGAAGTTGATGTTGGAAGTACTCGGCAAGTCTCAGGATTTAATTTCATTTGTAAAAGACCGTCTCGGGCACGATTGGCGTTACGCTCTAGATTCAAGTTCTATAAAAGCACTCGGGTGGGAACCCAAGGTAAGTTTTGAAGATGGAATTAAGAAGACGGTGGAGTGGTATCAGGGGAAATACACATCATAAACTTATGAAAATTGTTCTTGCCACTGGCATCTATCCTCCAGATATTGGTGGGCCGGCTACTTACGTCAGGCATTTGGCGGAGGAGTTTACGAAGATGGGGATGGAGGTGGTTGTTATCACCTATGGTGAAAGTTCCAAGGTCCAAGTTCCAAGTTCCAAATGGGAAGTTGTGAGAGTGAATAAGAGTTTTCCAATATTGCGATGGTTCAGATATGCCAAGGCTCTTAAGAAAGTTGGGAAAGATGCGGACGTTGTATATGTATTTTCATCAGTAAGCGTTGGGGCACCTCTTGAATTTGCACGTCTAAAGAAGCCTAAGAAAGTTTTGCGGCTTGGAGGAGACTTTGGATGGGAACGTTATACGGACTGGGGAGGGAGGCGAGGGCTGAGGGAGTGGTACGCGAAAAGTTCACTAGTTTCTAGTTGCTGGTTTTTGGTTTATCGTTGGATATTGAGTTCGTTCCATCACATTGTTTTTTCAACTAAGTTTCAAGAAGAGATTTATGAAAATAAATTTAAGCAGTTGCCTGCTCATTCAGTTGTAGAAAATGCATTGCCCGAAGGACAACCAGAGATGCACAGCATGAATGCTCCACTTCGTATTCTATTTATGGGGCGTTTCGTAGCGTTTAAAAATTTAGAGACATTCTTAAAGGCGATTGATCAAATAGATGCTCGTGTAACAATGGTCGGAGATGGTCCTAAGAATATTAAGTTGAAGAAGCTTGCAAGTCCGAAGGTTGTTTTTGTTTCACCAACAAGCGGAGAAGAAAAACAGAAGATTTTCCAGAGCCACGACTTGATGGTGATTCCATCTATTACAGAAATTAGTCCTAATGTTGCGCTAGAAGCGAGGGCGACCGGGCTGCCAGTTTTACTATCTAGCGAAACAGGTTTGAGTACAGATCTTTCAGAAGGAATGATTCTAAAAAATCTTAGAAGAGAAGAGGATATTGTGTCAGCAATTGAGAATGTGCGTTCGCACTATGTTGAATATTCTAAAAAGGCATCTGAGTCTTTGGAGAAGAGAGGATGGGATGTGGTAGCTGGTGAGCATGGTGCATTGTTTGAACAGCTGATTTAGGGCTAGGACTAGGGCTTGGAGTAGAATATGATCTAGCCCAAGCCCAAACCCTAGCCCAAACCCTAGCCCAAACCCAAGCCATTTGTTATTGTTCTTTTAATCATGAAGTTACTAATGATCTCTGGCGACCCCACTTCGCTCCTCGCTTTGCTCGTAGCTTCGAGGGGCAAGAAGTGAAATCTTTTTCTTCTTACGCATCTATGAAATTACTAATGATCTCTGGCGACCGTTCAATTCTACAGCGTAAGCAAGGAGCGTTTTGGTACACATTGCAAGAGCTTAGGAAGCACTTTGATCGCATAGATATTATATGTCCGCGAGTACCCAAAGTTTCCAAGAATGGAAAATCAGAAACAAAGGGTGGAGAGTCTGCACTTGTTGGTGGTTCTGTATTTTTCCATCCATGTCCTTGGAATATATGTTTTCAATCACGTTGGATAATGCGAAAAGGTCGTGAGTTGGTTTCTACTTTTGGTCATGATATAGCAACTGTTCATGAATATCCTCCTTTCTATAATGGTATGGGGGCATCACGGCTTGCTGCAAAAATTCGAATTCCTTACGCATTAGAAATTCATCATATAGTTGGTATGCCAAAAGCTTCTTCGTTAACAGAATTGATTGGAAGGATAATGTCTCGATTATATTTGCCTCGTGATGCAAAGTTTGCGAACAAAGTTCGTGTTGTGAATAATAAAGTACGAGATAGATTAATTAAATGGGGAGTTCCTGATCAAAAAATTCAGGTTGTTCCATCTTTTTATCTAGATAAAACTATTCTGCAATCCATTAAGCATCCTCCTATTATTTATGATGTAGCATTTTGTGGTCGGCTTGTTCCAAATAAAGGATTGCCTGAACTTATTAGAGCGGTTGCCATGCTTAATGGTGCACGGCTTGTAGTAGTCGGGGATGGTCCTATGCGTACAAAGTACGAGGATCTGGCGCAATCATTAGACTTGCAAGATCGAGTGACATTCCTTGGTTGGCTGCCTACATTAGAAGCAGTACTTGGTGCTGTGGCGAGTTCTAATATTTTTGTCATGTGTTCTAAGAGCGAGGGCGGCCCACGAAGTGTATTAGAAGCAATGGGTATTGGAATGCCAGTAATAGCCACTCCTGTTGGAGTAGTGCCCGAGATAATTAAAGATGGTGTGAATGGATTGATTACAGATGGTTCCGAGAAAGATCTTGCCGAGAAAATTAGATATCTATTAAGTGATAGTGCTTTGCAGAAGAGCATGGCCAAAGAAGCCACCAAGATTCTTGATGATTTTGATAGAGAGAGGCTTATCAAGGCATATGCAGATTTTCTGAAATCTCTAGCAATCTAAGTTCCAAGTAGAAAGTTCCAAGTTCCAAAAAGTCGGTTTGGTACTTGGCACTTGGTACTTGGCACTTATATTATCACTTCAATGAAGTTACTTATAATTACACAGAAGGTTGATAGATCTGATTCCATTCTTGGATTCTTTCATCGCTGGGTTATTGAATTTTCTAAACATTGCGAAAAGGTAACAATTATTGGGCAGTTTGTAGGAGAGCATGATTTTCCGTATAACGTAGAGGTTCATTCAATGGGTAAGGAGAAGGGTTACTCACGTGTAAGACAAATGCTCATGTTTGGGATTCTAATTTTAAAACTCAGAAAGAATTATGACTCAGTGTTTGTTCACATGACTCCTATCTGGGTTGTGCTGGGCTGGAAGACTTGGTTCCTTCTACGTAAGAAGGTGTATCTTTGGTACGAAGCAAGAGGTGGTGGATGGGCACTATCTTTTGCGCTTATGTTCGTTCGAAAAGTTTTCTCTGCAACAGATTACGGATTACCAAGAAAATCCAGAAAGAGTGTGATTACTGGTCATGGGATTGATACTGAATTCTTTAAGCCCGAAGGCGAAAGAAAGAAGGGGCTAGTTATGACCATTGGCAGAACAACAAAGACAAAACATTTGGATGTTATTATCAAAGCATTTGCTCAACTTCCGGAGAACTTTGAGCTGGTAGTAGCTGGTGGGCCCATTACTAAAGATGATCAACAGGAATATAAGAAGATTGAGACATTGATAGAAGAACTAGGTCTGGAAGGACGCGTTGGAATGCAGTCGTACCCGCACGAAGTTGTAAGAGCTTTCTTGCAAGAGGCTTCGTTAAGCTTGCATGCATGCGGAGGAGGATTAGATAAGGCAGTTTTGGAGTCAATGGCAAGTGAATGTCCGGTCGTTTCATGTTCAAAAGCAGCTGAGTCTATCCTTCCGGGAAGCTTACAGTGCACAGAAGAGACGATGGGGGAGAAGGCGAAGGAAGTGTTGGGGTTGTCGGATGACGAGCGTTCGAAGTTAACTGCAGATCTGAGAAATCGAGTCATTGAAAAGCACAGTCTGGCAAAGTTGGTGGAGAGATTGGTAGGGGAGATGAAATAAATGCAGGTTGTTTATAGTCAACAATTCAATTGAGTAGTTAATTTCTATTTAAGGATATGTTTTTCTTATTGTCACCCTTTGGGAGCAAAACCCTCGCCTTCAGGCGATCCCTTTAGGATGATATAGTTGTTTCATGCTTAACTACCGCAAGGGTTCCCATACCGTTTTTGATCTTAAATACCACATAGTTTGGATTACAAAA
>JAIPIN010000042.1 GCA_021734665.1 Kiritimatiellales bacterium | reverse complement strand
GGATCAACCGTCCCTCTTCGATAAGTTGGACGATTAATTATCTCTAAAACAACTCCCGCCTTGCCAGACGCTTGCGTCGCCTGCGATTAAGCAGGCAAGCCCAAAGCCACCTGCCCTCAGGCTGGTGGTCGGTTACTTTGTGTGTCAGTTAGAATATATATAAGTATATGCGCATATACTTATATATTAATAAGCTTGTTTCAATTGATCTTCTTTGAAAGATCAAAAGAGATCTATTTTATAATAGACCTCTCCCCCTAACCAAATAAGCCGTGTTAGCTGATGTAACCAAATATTAATAATATTTAAAGGAAGACTGGCTAAAAACCTTTAATTAAAGCCATAAAACGTTGTATTGACAAATACACAAATATATGTAATATATATCAGTCAGACCTTTCGTAGATTTGGCAATGATCTCTAAAAGCATAGGATTTAAATGAGTGCATCGGTTTGTCGTATTCTGCGTTCTCTATGGAAAATAGAGTACGGCAAACCAACTCTTTACCACCTGCTGCGGCAGGGCAGACTCCAAGGGGAAAGTTATGTATTTTGTTAATGATCGTCATGTCTCGGTTGAGACAATTGCCGAAGAGCTAATCTCTTTTTTGAGAGAAGCTCATGAACTTGAACGATTCCATGAGGAGGCATTTAGTGCCTCCACCGCGTCCTATAGGCGCGGAGAAGAAGGCATCCTGAAAGGAATTGCAGTCCATCGTAAAAGGCAATTGCATCGTCGTGAACGCGGGCACGACCTGATACAGAACCAATCGTGGTTCATTGAGTTCCCGCAAGATGGGGACTACCCAAGATATGGGCGGACATCGGTTCGAGTGTTTACACTCGATGTCCGGCAGGGAATCCGGACCTGGGAGGGATCCTTTTTCTCCGATGAGGAGGTGGAGGATTGCAAAGATTCACTGTGTAGGGCAATCGAACAGATTGCCCAGCTCTCTACGAAGGGCAAGGATGTCCTTCGGGCTTTGACAGGGAGGTATTGAGGCACTCAGTGTTGCGCCTGACTGAGCGTCAGGCGCAACACAAATTCCTATGATGAGATCACCCGAAACCCTTGGCCACACGTTGGCTGAGGGTTTTTCTCGTAAAAAAATTCATGTTGCCAGTCCTCCATCATAAAACGAATATTTGGTTATTTCCGACAATACTCCGTTAACGAATCTCCACTTACTCCTACGGAGGAAGAGACTAAGGGATGGAGGTATTTTTAATTTTTCCATTTCCATTATTAACTATTCATTATTCACTTTTCGTTTTTCACTATTCATTATTCACTCCTTATTCACTCCTTAGTGGTTGTATATTAAATGCAATACGTTTGATAGCAGAGCTACAATGCAATCCCGTCATTGCCAATCAATCTCATTTCAACTTCTTTGAGCTCAGGCACTTTTTCTTGTACTTGAGTAATCAGATTTTGTATATCTTCAAAAGTTCCGTGCCCATCATTCATCAGGAAGTTCGCGTGTTTCCCACTGATTTCTACTCCTCCCACCTTTAGTCCTCGTAATCCTGCCGCATCAATCAATTGCCATGCTGGCGTATTGTTTACAGCTTTAAAACAAGATCCGGCTGTTTTGATGTGTGGCTGTGTTTCAATACGTTTTTTAATGAGTGTCTCTATAGCGCTTTTAATTTCAGACGGGTCCTTTTGTGGGATATGGAGAGCTGTTTCCCAGATGGTTATAAGCTTGCAATCAGTGGTATGTAAGCGCTTAAAAATACTATCACGGTATCCAAATTCACATTCTTTATTGGAAAATGTTTTCCAATTTCCATCTACAAATGCAGTAACCTCTGTAATGAAAGAATCAAACCAAGTGCCTTGTGGCCCTTGTCCTGCATTGCCGACAATTCCACCTCCTACCGATCCAGGGATACCTGTGAGAGCAGAGAGGTCCAGTCCTTCTCTACCCAGTTCATTAATAAGCATTGCAAGATTTTTTCCACTTTCGACTGTCACCGTTTGCTTATCAGGACTGATAGAAACCTTATCAGCTTTAATGCGCAAGACTAGCGCTTCTATTACGCCGTCTGCAAAAACAGTGTTGGCACCAGCACCCAAAAGAACCAATGGAATATTTTTTTCTTTTGCAAAAGCACATGCTTCTGTCAGATCATCTTTTGTAGTGATATCTGCAAAATAGTGTGCAGAACCCCCTATGCGCATTGTAGTTTTAGGGCCGAGGGGTTCGTAGGCTTTGACCTCCATCAGGTCTATTTTGCCAGCAATGATGCTACTTTCTCCATCTTATCGGCGACTTTCTGACCGCGATTGCCACGTTGAACTTTAGATAGGACACTCGCAAGGAAAGATAGACCTACCAATCCGGCTGCTATAATTAGTAGCTCCTTTTGTCCAAGAGCAAATCCTGTTACAAGGAGCAGACTTTGTATAATTGCAAATGCAAATACGCCGGTCAGTACTCCAACACCCAATGTGACAATCACAACTTGCGTACGATTTTCCTGTGAGTCTTGTGGTGCACTTGCAATGGAAGTAAGAAGTTCACTATTTATGATTACGGGTTCATCTCCCCAGTTTTTGAAGAGTGGAATAATCTTGCGTTGAAGAATAAGTGCGACAAGTGTTTTAAATTGGACAGAAGTTTTTCCTTCTATAACGGCACGAGTCTTTTCTTCTCGTAGTTTTACTTCTAGGTCTGGGGATCTGATAGGCATAGGTGGATTGTACGCGCCAAATAGGTGTAATGACAATGGATATCGTATTAGGCTAATAGCCACCGTAATTGTTGTTGTTTGTTAGTCAGAAGTCTGTGTTTATTCGGCTTTCAATCTCATCTCTATAGTTCCCTGAACCCATTTATTTTCCAAAACTGTCCCCGCACTTTTTTTAGAAGATTCACTGAGAGCATTATCAATACTTGGCAATGATTCGGATCGTTCTATTGCAGCATTGCAATCTATAAAGAATTGACAAAGTGTACCGTGAATATCGCTACTCGAGGAATCTTGCATTTGTTGAACAATATCTACGACACCTTTGCAAATATCAGGGAATAAATCTCCACGTCCCTTTTCATTCAGTATTCTTTTAAAATCTGGAAGCATATCTCTTGTAAGTTCTATTGCAGTTGGTTCCGTATGTTTTTCTTCTTTCGATTCTGGTTTTCCATTAGGAAACAGGCACGCATTAGGAGGGCTGCGGGGGATTTGTGAATCCTCGGCTATTGTTGGGGCGGCCTCTTTATCGGCCTGCTCGATTCCAGAATGGACATCGGCTTTATTCATTGCTTAGCTCAAAATATTACTCTTTGTTTTTTGAGAGGCAAGCTAATTATTTTACATCGCTTTATGTAAATGCGCTCGCTGAAGACAGCCTTTCCATTGTTTTAGCTTTGCCAAGTGCTACAGCAACTTCAAAGGCACCTGGACTATATGGTAGGCCAGTGAGTGCAGCACGTAGTGGCCACAATATCTGTCCTTTCTTGTAATCCTTTTCTTCGGCCAATGCAAAGAGCACTTCTTTTAAACCCTCTTCAGTCCACTGATCTTCTGCAACGCCTTCGAGTGTTGTAATCAAAAGCTCCATTACTTTTGGCAATATTTCGTCTGCTACTTTTTGTTTGGCATTTACCAGCAAGTCTTTAGTGACAGTTGGTTTTTCATAATAATAACTTAGCATTTCGGCAGCTTCTGGGAAGAAGGTCATACGTTCCTGAATCAATGCTGCCTTCTGTTCAAAATCATTATCATCTTTTGCTGCTGGATATTTTTCTTCCACTGTTGGGCGAATACGTTGTGCAAATTCGTCAACAGGCATCTTGCGAATCCATTGCCCTTGGAGCCAATCTAATTTATCGGTATCAAAAATAGCTCCGGCCTTTTGGATACGATCAAGAGAGAAAGCATCTATAAGTTCTTTAAGTGAAAATAGTTCCTGAGTATTTCCAGGATTCCATCCGAGCAAAGCCAAGAAGTTAATTAGGGCTTCTGGCAAATATCCTTTGTCTATATATTCCCGTGTTGCAACCGAATTCTGCCGCTTACTCAATTTTGACTTATCTTTATTCAGAAGTAGCGGCACATGAGCGTAACGAGGGGGTTTCCATCCAAGGCACTGGAAGAGAAGCAGGTGTTTTGGCAATGAGCTGAGCCACTCTTCTCCGCGCACAACCAGTTCGATGTCCATCAAATGATCATCTACTACATGTGCTAGGTGATAAGTAGGGAAGCCGTCACTCTTCATTAGCACTTGGTCATCTACAGTGTGTCCTTGGAATGTAAGTAGCCCCCGAATGTCATCTGTGAATGTAATTTTTTCTGATTGAGGGATCTTCAGTCGCAAAACATGTGGCTCTCCTGCATCCAGCTTCTTTTTTACTTCTTCTTCGGATAGAGAAAGACACATTCGGTCATACATTGGTGCTTGCTTATGCGCCTGCTGATCCTTTCGCATCTGATCCAATCTTTCCGATGAACAGAAACAAGGATATGCATGGCCATTCTCTAATAATTCGTTTGCATATTTTTTATAAATTTCTAATCGTTGAGATTGAATGTAGGGGCCACGTTCACCTTTCTCTGAAACTGTACCTTGATCCAATACGACTCCTTCGTCTGGATCTATTCCCGCCCATTGCAAAACTTCTAGTATGTTCTCGGTAGCTCCCTCTACTGATCTTTCTTGATCGGTATCTTCTATTCTTAAAATGAATTCTCCTTTGCTCTGTTTTGCCATCAGGTATGCATAAAGGGCTGTTCGTAATCCTCCAACATGGAGAAAGCCGGTTGGAGAAGGTGCAAATCTGGTTCTCATAAAAGGTTCATTAAGTACATTAAGTTTATTAGGTTTATTAGGTTTTGGGAATTATTGATTTATTAATCTGCAAAGTAAGTATGCAACCTTATTAATAAGCTCCAAAAGACTATTGTAGTCTTGATCGGGCAAATACCCAAGATCGTGTGCCAGCTCGAGAAAATTATCTACTTCAGAAAGTGATGCTTTCGCGATATTGTAGAAATTCTTCTGATCTTTTGAGGTTTTGCGCGAAGATCCTTCGGCAATATTTGCTCCAATTGAGCTGGAGGCTCTTCGGAGTTGGCTAGTAATACCAAATCGCTCATCAGCAGGAAATTGCCTAGTAATTTTATAAATTTGCTTAGTAAGTTCGTGTGATTCTTTCCACACGATTAAATTTCTAAAACCTTTCGTATATTTTCTTGTTTGGTCAACCATAGGTAAAACAACCTAATGAACTTACTGAACATAATCAACCTAATAAACCTTATTCTAAGACTTCAACAGTGTACGTAATAGGTACAACCGGCACATCCCCATCACCCTTTTCTACTGCTGCAATGGCGTCCACAACATCCATTCCATCGGTTACTTTTCCAAACACTGTGTGCTTTCCTTCTAACCATGGAGTACCGTCTTTCTTCTGAATGATAAAGAACTGACTTCCATTTGTATTAGGACCTCGGTTTGCCATAGCAACGTATCCACGTTTCATTGGCAGTGATTTTAGATCATCATTGAAATTATATCCTTGCACAGAAAGATATTCTTTTACGGAAGCATCTTCCCATTGTTGAGGCAGAGGCTGTCCTCCTACTGAATCACGAAGTTTGGTTTTATGAAGATTGTAACTATCAGCGTTTATTTCATCTTCAAAGGTTTCACCAAAAATACTTTCTCCGCCTGTTCCATTTCCATTTGGATCTCCTCCTTGAATCATAAAGTCGGATATAACACGGTGGAATATTAGATCGTCGTAATAACCAGATTGTGCCAACGCAATAAAGTTAGTAACAGTTTTAGGTGCAGCATCTGCATCCAGTTCTAATTCAATATCTCCCATGGAAGTTTTTAGAATAACTGTATGCTTTCCTTCTAATATTTCTCCTTCGTAAGTGGTTTCTGTAGATGGATCTTCTGGCATAGGAATATCGGTATTCTGCTTGGCACAGCCAAACATTAAGATAGATAGGGCGAAAAGTGGTAGGAGTAATTTATACATACAACCCGCGCAGATTAGTGACGTTCTGCTTTCTATGCAAGGTGTTCAAGTACAATTTTTGCTATTTGTCGAGCAGCATCTGGTGGGACGTTACGCGTTACACGTAACGCGTTACGTGTTAGTAGTTTTGAAATGTTGTCTATAAGATCTGAGTTCAAATATTCCTGTTTTAATAGAACAAAGTTTTCTGATTGTGAAACAGCTTCTGCATTTTTTAGTTGATGATCATGTGCCACTCCTTCCAGTGGAACCAATATTGTTGGAATATTATTTGCAGAAAGTTCTGCAATGCTTCCAGCACCTGCTCGACTAAGTGCAAGTGTTGCAATCGCATACAGATGTGGAAGTTCATCATAAGCAAACTCTCTTACCCAATATCCATTTTTGTTTTTGGTAGAAATTTTACCTTCGCCAGTAAGATGAATTATTTCACATAGCTTCAAGAGTTCATCAAGATTCTTTTTCACAGCTTCATTAATTGCTTGTGCTCCTTGGCTGCCCCCCATAACCAATAGGATAGGCTTTTGGCCAGTAAGACCTGTTATCTTAAGACCTTGTTCTTTGCTGCCTCGTGTGACTTCTTTTCGGATTGGATTACCAGTATGGCTAGCTTGTAGCTTGTAGCTTGTAGCTTGTAGCGTTTTTATTGGAAATCCAAAACATGTGTGATTTGCCCATCGTGAAACTAATTTATTAGCATTGCCACTTACGGCATCGGATTCATGAAGGATAATCGGAATATGCTTTCTATGTGCTGCAAGGCAGATGGGGACGGAAACATATCCTCCTTTAGAGAAGACAACTTGAGGTTTGAGATTTTTTATCAGCGCTGATGATTTTTTGTAAGCAAGAAAAAATTTCCACGGGAACAATAAAGATAATCGTGGTGCATCAATTTGTGTAAATTTGAAATTTTCTTTACTCAGAAAGTCAGCATCTTCTTTGCGCTTGGAGCATGCAAAATGAATACCAACTTCTGGTTGCATTTCTTTAATTGCATCTGCAACTGCAACAGAAGGAGCAATATGCCCGATGGATCCACCGCCGGCGAATAGAATAGTGTTCATGATTATGAAGAGAAGGGTCGAAGTCTTCTTCGTAATAATTTTTGAGCACTCTTTCTTTTAGTGCGTCTGGCTGTAACAGACTCTTGTAGAGAGTAAGACGAAATATTCAAAAGTATTCCAATTGCCAAAAGCAAAGACACTAACGAAGAACCTCCGTAGCTAATAAAGGGGAGAGTAATTCCAGTTAGTGGGAATAGAGCCAAGTTAACGGCAAAGTTGAGCAGTGTTTGGAATGCAATCCATGTAGTAATTCCAGTCGCTACCAAAGTTCCAAATCTGTCGGGCGCATCTAGTGCGATTCTATATCCTCGATACACAAAGATTGAGAATAAAGAGAGAATAATAAGGAGACGCATGAATCCAAGCTCTTCTGCCATTGCCGCAAATATAGTGTCAGCTTGTACTTCTGGAAGGTATCCAAACTTCTGAATAGATTTTCCGTATCCAACTCCAAATAGTCCTCCACTCCCAATGGCGATAAGAGCCTGCTTTATTTGGAAGCCGATTGTTTCTGCAATGCTTGCATTATCTGGCTGAAGAAATGCGCGGAATCGATTACGAATATATTCCTGACTCAAAATTACAGGGAGTCCCATAATTGCTGCGATAGTTCCGCCAAGAACCAAGTGAAAAAAGTTTCCACCAGCTATAAAAAACATTCCAACTGCAATACTTGTAATGACCAAAAATGATCCAAGATCAGGTTGAAGTGCAATCAGCATTGTGCTGAGCGTTAGTAGAATAGCGAATGGCAAAAATCCTTCTTTAAATGTTCCAATAAGCTGCTCGCGTTTTTGTAGCCAAACTGCAAGATAAAATATTAAAGTAAGCTTAATAAGTTCTGATGGCTGCAGAGAAAATGAACCGATGTACAACCAACTTCGTGCTGTTCCATAGTCTGCACGGATACCCGGAATAAATACTGCAATCAGCATTAATAGAGACGCAATAAACATTGGGAATGCAAGCCTCTCCCATAGACGATATGGAATCATCATTGTTACACCCATTGCCATTAGTCCGATAATTACATGTACAAAACTACGCAATAGATAGAACGAGTTGCTTGGGGCGTCGCGCAACCCTTGAGAGGCAAGACGTTCTGTAATTTGATAACTTTCAAAAACGCTTACGCTAGCGATCATTGCCAACCCAAATAGTGTAAGCACAATTGTGATGCCGAGGAGTAACAAATCCATTCTTCGGAACATGGCTCAGTGGAGTATAGGGGGAGGGCTCCTCCTACGCCAAGGCTACGTAGGACAAGTAGGGCTTGGGCTAAGGTTTGGATTGATGAGGTGCAAGAGGCGGGATAGTATCTAGTATTTCGTATTTAGCCTGCCTGCAGGCAGGCAGGTATTTAGGGGGCATTTAATTAGTTTTCCTAAATACTAGATACTAAATACTTAATACGAATAATACGTGTCGTGTATTGCTTCCATTATCTTTTACTGTTCTTTCCCCAATAATTGCAAGTTCACAAATTTCTTTAATCAAAGGCCTTTTTGGTACACTCATCTGCAATATGAACCGTCTTAGCCTCACCATTGTTTCGGCTCTCACATTTCTGATGGTCGGCGTATTTGTTGTTGTGAATCAGGCATTACAAGATGGAGCAACTTTGACTGCAGATGTTGATTGTGCGAGCGATCCCTATGCGCCGGGGTGTGGATTTATTAATCCGTTAACATGGTGTTGTTATCCAGAATCTACTACCGATAATTGTATTCAGATGGAAGGTGGGACTTCTCCTTACACAGAATATGCAACACAAGAAGCTTGTGAAGCAGCAACGATATGTGGTGGTTGTACCGATGCCAGCTGTGATGATGGAAACGATTGCAATGGTGTAGAAACGTGTGAAGGGGGCGTATGTAATGCGGGCGCTCCGCCCATTTGCGATGATGGTAATGCGTGTAGTACCGATGTATGTAATCCATCACTGGGTTGTGTATATACACCAATAGATTGCAATGATTACAATTCTTGTACTAATGATGCCTGTGTTGGTGGATCTTGTACTCACGTTAATAATGGCAGTTGTACTTCGGGCGAAGAGGAAGAAGAAGAACAGGAGGAGGAAGAAGAAGATGAATGCGCAAGTGAGCCATTAGACTGCTCATTCCCCTCAGGCTGTTGGTACGAGAATGGAGGTTCAATTACAGACGCAGATGGTTGTGAAATATCATTCTGTGGAAACCTTGTCTGTGGCAATGTACAAGTAGTAATGCCAGATGACATGACAATAATCATCCCATGCGGAGATGATTCATCTGCAGAAACAGATATAGATCTTAAATTCCATTCCGAAGTGCAACACCCAAGTGCAACACCTGATTCCCTCTGAAATGCCATAGAGAGGAGGTACGGTAGAGAAGTCATTCCTACCACCTTCCCACCTCAGCTATGGCATACAGACAGCTTAATAGT
>JAIPIN010000002.1 GCA_021734665.1 Kiritimatiellales bacterium | reverse complement strand
TGTGTCGCTGAGAAAGGGTAAAATGGGCCATACGGTAGGTTGGGAAATGGATGGAACTCCGTTCCCTCCTACCGTACTCGAGGTAAATCAGCTCTCAAAAGAGGATATTTTTATGCATTTCACTGTTGAATTCGGGAAAGTAAGTAATTGTAAAAAATAACAAAATATGGTATAGTATTAATAACATTAATACCAAACTATGTTTAAACGACTAATACCAATAGTGATGATTACCCTCTTTGTAACAGCAGGTGTTGCAAAAGCATTTTTAGATGAAGTTGTTCAGCTCAAGCAAGAGCTTATGCTTTGGGAGACTACGCATGCCGCAGATTTCTCAGAAATATTAGCTCAGTTAGACGATATGACTGGTACAGTTTTTAGAGACATTAAAGAAGATGATTGGTTTAATTCTTATGTAGCTTCACTTTCTGAGTGGGGAATTGTTTCTGGTTATAGCGATAGTGGAGGCAATCCTACTGGAGAATTTAGGCCAGGCAATTCTGTAACAATGGCAGAAATATTAAAGATGACATCGGAAGCTGCGCATATAAACAAAGCAACTTGTAGCGCAGGCGAAGATATTGGTCATTGGGCAAATGCTTATGTTCAGTGCGCACGCAAGAGAGGAGTCCGAATTATACGAGATGCTCCTGTTTCAAAATTAGATCAGCCTGTTAGTCGTGCGGAAGTACTTGTGATTATGCATGATGTATTTGGTGACGATGTTCTTCCTCTGTTTACAACTTTCCGTGATGTCTCTGGACATCCATACGAAGCAGATGTTGCTTTTGCAGCTCTATTTGGAGTGGTAAACGGAGATACAAACGATATTGGAGCAGAGTTAGGAACATTCCGCCCTGATGATAGAATCAATAGAGCAGAAGTTTCCAAGGTTTTATATGAGAAGATCAAGTTACAGACTAGGCAGGATCAGGTGGCTCAATATTAGTATTTAGTATCTAGTATTCCGTATTTAGGCAATTTGTCTTTAATGACCCTAAATACTAGATACTTAATACTCAATACGAATGCACTGCGCAATATTTAAGGATATAAGCAAGTATACCCCAGAGCTAAAAACCGCAATAAATGGTATAATTAATGGAAAAATTCATGATAAAAACCCATATCAAAATTGGTTCTGTAGTAATTGTTTTACTCCTTATAGGAGTGGCAGTTGTAACTTCTAAAAATCTATCTTATGAAGGCAGCGCACTTGTAAGTTATACCCCTAACACGACTTCAGTATGTGGAAATAATAAGTGTGAATTAGGAGAATTAAATACTTGTGACAGAGATTGTTGTGATAATTGTCAGGGGTTACCCTGTAGAACAGGAGCACATTGTTACATCCAATATGGATCAAATACTGCAACATGCTCTTACCCAGATAGTGTGGGTGGATTGGCTCTTAAGTCTGATTGCGACGCAGTTCCTAGAGTAGATCCTTGTGATGCATGCAGTAGCCAGTGCATAAGTGGCGAAAGATGTTTTATTAAAACTAGCGACTGGGTTGTAGGTTCTCCTCCGGAAGGCTTGGCATCGGTAATAGCTTATGGAGGAACTGGTCAGATTGAATGTGGGAATGCTAATCCAAATATTAATTCTTGGTCTGAGTGTTATGGTTTTGAACCATTTGCAGGGATATGTGGTGATGGTGAAGTCCAGTCTCCTAATAGTGATGGATTTTATGAGCAATGTGATGATGGTGATCCACTAGAGTCGCCGCGGGGGCGTAGCGAAATGCTAGATAATGATGGATGTAATTTTAATTGTGAATTGGAATATTGTGGGGATGGCATTGTTCAGGAGGCTTATCCAGAGCAAGACAATGGCATGCACGAGGAATGTGATTTTGGAAAGGTGTGCGCAACAGATACTCTAGACTGGACAGGATTAAGGTGTTTGGGTGATGGGAATTGCCCATTAGGTACTTATTGTGAGCGAAAAAGAGAAGGGCCTGACACTTATTATGAATGTGCTTATAAATACGAATATACAGATATTCCTTGTACATCATTAAATGATGGACCAGTACCAAGCCCAGATTGTCCCAGTGATATGGTTTGTGTCAAAAAACTTACTGATGGAGGTATGGATGTTTGTACATTTGATGGTTGTGAATTAGAAGCTGACAGATGTGATATGTCAATGTCTGGAATTTGTATTTGCGACAATCTTTATTGCAATCTTGTATGTGGTGATGAAGTTGTCACTTCTCCAAATCATGATGGTATTTTAGAAGAATGTGACGACGGTAACGGTATTGATGATGATGAATGTAGTAATGATTGCATGCTTCCTTCGGCGCCAGATTGTGGTAATGGAATACCAGAAGAAGGAGAAGAATGTGATTTAGGTGCTATGAACGGAGAGTTCTTTGGTACCGAATGTTTTGATTATAAGTGTAATGCGGATTGTAAATTGCCTTATTGTGGAGATGGTTTTACTAATATGTGTGGTCATATTAGTGGGCTTACAGAAGAATGTGACGATGAAAATACAGAAGATGGTGATGGCTGTTCTTCATTATGTATAACAGAAATTGATCCTGATTGTGGCAATGGAATACCAGAAGAAGGAGAAGAATGCGATGACGGTAATCAGTCTAATACAGATGCTTGTACAAACGAATGTAATGATGCCGAATGCGGAGATGATTACACTTGGATTGGCGAAGAAGAATGTGATGATGGCAACCAGTCTAATACAGATGCATGTTTAAATTCGTGTAACAATGCTGATTGTGGAGATGGGCATACTTGGGATGGCGAAGAAGAATGTGATGATGAAAATACAGAAGATGGTGATGGCTGCTCTTCATTATGTACAACAGAAATTGATCCTGATTGTGGTAATGGAATACCAGAAGAAGGAGAAGAATGTGATGATGGTAATTCAATTAATACAGATTATTGCACTGATGAATGTAATTATGCCGAATGCGGAGATGGGTATATTTGGGATGATTTTGAGGAGTGTGATGATGGTAACCCGCTAAACACTGATGCTTGCACCAATGCATGTGAGAATGCTATTTGTGGTGATCATCATATCTGGATTGATGTTGAGGAGTGTGATGATGGCAATGAAGATAATGAAGATGGATGTTCTTCAATTTGTTTGCATGAAATTAATGAATTATGTGGAAATGGAATTGTAGATCCTGGGGAAGAATGTGACGATGAAAATTCGTCTAACACGGATTCTTGTATGAATACATGTAATAATGCCGAATGCGGGGATGGGTATACTTGGGATGGAGAAGAGCAATGTGATGATGGTAATCAGTCTAACAACGATGCATGTTTAAATTCATGTTTTAGCGCCGAATGTGGTGATTCTTATTTATGGAATGGCATGGAAGAGTGTGATGATCATAATACTGATGGTGATGATGGATGTTCTCCTCTTTGTACAATAGAAGTAGCACCAACTTGTGGAGATGGGGAAAAAGATCCTGGAGAGGAATGTGATGATGGGAATAAGCTAAATAGTGATAATTGTACTAATTTCTGTAAAGATGCCTCATGCGGAGATTGGTTTATATTTTCTGAATTTGAAGAATGTGATGATGGAAATATAGTGGATGGCGATGGGTGTTCTGCGCTTTGTATGCAAGAAATTTCTACAGCCTGTGGAGATAGCAATGTAGATCTTGGAGAAGATTGTGATGATGGAAATAATTCCAATACGGATTATTGTACTAATGTTTGCAATTTTGCCGTGTGTGGCGATGGATATCTTTGGAATGTTTTTGAAGAATGTGATGACGGTAACGTTGTTAATAACGATGGATGTTCATCTACTTGTTATGCAGAAGAAGAGAACTATTGTGGAGATGGATTTATTGACCCAGGTGAAGAATGTGAGCCTCCTGGTATTTTTACATGCGATTTTGCATGTCAGTCAATTACTACATCAGATGATGACGATGATGATCCTGGGTATTGCGGAGATAATAAATTTAACGCAAGAACTGAAGAATGTGAAAACGATTCTCAGTGTGATTCTGGATGGAGATGTGATAATGAATGTACATGCATTCCAAAGAGTCCGATTTGTGGAAATGGACGAGTAAGTTCTGGTGAAGAATGTGAGCCTCCAGGGACAAATACTTGCGATGCATGGTGTAGGCATATTGATGTGCCTGATGACGATGACGATGACTCTTATCCATTTTGTGGGGATGGACATATAGATTCAAATGAAGAATGTGATCCTCCAAGGGCAAATAAATGCAGTAATCAATGCAAAATACTTACTTCGGACGATGATGATATTTCAGATGACGATGATTCGTTACCTTTCTGTGGAGATGGGTATATAGATTCTGATGAAGAATGTGAACCACCAAATACAAATGTATGTAATAGTGACTGCATAATAATCGATGTTGTGCATTATGCGCTCAATAATGATTATGGCGATGATTATTTAGAGCCAGTGTTATTTTGTGGGGATGGACAAGTGGATAAAGGTGAAGAATGTGAACCGCCAGATACAATGACATGTAATCATGAGTGTAAAAATCGCAAAATTAATGAGCCAAAGGAGCCAGTTTGTGGAAATAATAAAATTGAAATGGGCGAACAATGTGACGATGGTAATTTATTTGAAGACGATGGATGTTCATCTTATTGCCAATTTGATGCAGGTCAAGTGGCATCATTACAAATGTGTGGAGATGGCAAAGTTGATATGAATGAAGAATGTGATGATGGTAATCAAATAAATTTTGATGGTTGTTCTTCTGTTTGTATTAATGAAATTGGTTTCTGTGGTGACAGGATTATTCAGAGGCAACTTGGAGAAGAATGTGAACCATTTACTTTTAAGGGTGTACCGCCTTATATATGCACAAGAAATTGTAAAGTAATTGCATTATGTGGAAATGGTCAAATTGATGATGGTGAACAATGTGATGATGGGACACATAATAGCGATAAGGTTGGTTCTACTTGCAGATCAGATTGTATTCTTCCGCGTTGTGGAGACGGCATTTTAGATCCAGGAGAAACATGCGATGATGGGAATCTTCTTTCCACTGATGGATGCAGTAGTTCTTGTAATAAAGAGGAGGAAGATAAGAAAAAAGAAGCTGTTGTTGCATCAGTGCACACTAGCATGCCGCAGAAGCCAGTGGTTTATCCAGTGAGTGCAAATCTACAGCCTCTTCATTCAGCTCTTCCATATGCAGCATTGGCCCCAGTGGTCGTGTCTCAATCTCCAGTAGGTGATACAGGTCCAGGAGCTATTGCGGTTATTGCGGTTGGGGCTGCTGGTGGTTTTGGGTGGATGCGCAGGAAAAGGACACAAAAGAGTTAAAAGATTAAAAGGAGACAAAGGAGTCTTCTCATATCATTTTTCATTTATCTTCTTTACCTCTTTTTCATCTTTTTCATCTTTTAACTCCTTTTTATCATATAAACTAGTTTCATGCAGGAACGCATACAAAAGATTCTGTCGGCCCAAGGTATTTGTTCTCGTCGTAAAGCTGAGGAGTATATCGAACAAGGCCTTGTAAAAGTGAATGGCAAAGTAGCTGAAATTGGCCAAAAAGCAGATCCAGAATTTGATAAAGTAGAAGTTGATGGAAAGGTTCTGGAAGATCGTAAAGAGATGTTTTATTTTGTGATGAATAAACCTAAGGGGGTAGTAACTACTAATTTTGAACGTAACGCGTTACGCGTAACGCGAAACGAATCGCAAACGATTAGGGATCTTCTCCCCAAAAATCTCCAAGGAAAAGTGTATCCCGTTGGACGTCTGGACAAAGAATCATCAGGTTTATTATTGCTTACAAATGATGGTGTGCTTGCATATAGGCTTACACATCCTAAATTTGATCACGAAAAGGAATACGAAGTGATAACAGAAAATGAGATTAAAGATGGGGCTTTGCGGAAACTTGAGAAGGGAATGACTATTTCTGGTGAGAAGACAAAGCCTACTGTTATCAGTAGGATTAGCGAAGATAAATTTAATATAGCCCTAACAGAAGGGAAAAACCGGCAAATTAGACGAATGTGCCAGAAGGTTGGTAGCCCTGTAAAAGAGCTTAAGCGTATTCGTATTACAACCCTTAAAGATTCAAATCTAAAATCTGGTCAGATTCGTGAATTATCACCAAAAGAGCTCAAGGATATTCTTGAATCCGTTGGATTATAAAACCGTTCAAACCGATGCGATTTTATTACAAAAGTACATGGTATTAATGATAAGATTCTGCCCCCAATCCTTTAATTTTTTATGAGCATTGTATCCATTAGCATGGTTCGTAACGAGGAAGACATAATAGAGTCCTTTGTGCGATATCATGTGGGAATTTTGGATGAAATGTATATCATTGATCATGATAGTGATGATGAAACAAAAGCCATATTAGAAAAATTGAAGAAGGAAGGCCTTCCAATCCATATATGTAATTTTTCTGGTATTGCCCAAAAACAATCAGAATTGATCACAGAATGCATGGAGGAGGTTGCTAAGCGACAAGATATTAAATGGATTGTTCCTTTGGATGGGGATGAATTTCTGTTCAGCAAGAAAGGTGATGTTAGTGATGAAATTGCTCAATTAAAAGGTGATAGTTCATATCGACTTCCTTGGTACAATTACATACCAACTGCAAATGATGATCTTAGTGAAGTGAATATTCTTAGGCGCATACAACACCGATTATCAGATCCTCATTCTTGTCTTACAAAATTAGTTGTGTCTTCAAAAATTGCATCTCGTGAAGATATCGCTATATCTCAAGGTAATCATAATCTGTTGCTAAAGCAGCATTATCACTATCCATTGGATATTGCACATAATCTTGCAATTGCACATTTTCCCGTGCGCAGTATTAATCAGTTAACTAAAAAAAATCTATTGTCCTGGCCGCGCAACTTGGTGCGTGGATTAAATAAGGATGCGTGGCATTGGCGTGAGCTTTTTGAACGACTAAAAACAGGGGATCCATTGTCGCAGGAAGAATTATGCGATATTGCACAAACCTACGGATCAACTCCAGAGCAACAGAATCAATTTTCTATTGTATTAGATCCGCTTCAGGCACCTGCGCTCAAGTATTCTGCTGATACAAAAAGAGAAGAGGAGCGCAGTAGTCTTTTGTTTAATGCTCTTGATACGATGGAAAAAATTGCACAGGAATTGGCATCCGAAAGATCGTCTGCCAAAAATGCGGAATATAATGATCCATCGTTACTTGATCATTGTGCACGGCTAGAAGCAGATCTTGAACGTATACATCGTTCAAAGAGTTGGCGTTTTACATCTTGGCTTCGTTTTGCAGATGTTTTAATTAAGCGCACAAAAAAGCGTATTTTCCTTAATGTTTTTGGAGACAGTAAAAAGGCTAAAAGTGACAGAGAGAAAACTAAAAATGAAATCGCAAAATCTGTGAAGCAAGAACAAAAGAAACTACCATCAGATATAGTTAAATATATATGGCATCATCCATATATTGCTTCTCCTTTAAAAAAAGATAGGAGTGTGCAAGTAGTTATACCAACTAATGGGCAAGATTGCCCAATGCTTCGACGTTGCTTAAAATCTGTATTTGATAATGCCGAAGGCGTTCGTATTGCAATTACTATTGTTGTTTGTCCAGAAGATGAATGTTCTAATGAAGACATCGAATTACTTGCGAAAGAACACAATGCACAGGTTATTTATCTTCCTGGTCCGTTTAATTTTTCTCGTTCTATTAATAGGGGACTTGAACAGCGTAAAAATGAACAGTATGTATTGTTTTTGAATGATGATTGTATATTGCAGACTCCTGTAATGATTAGGAGAATGATATATTTTATAGAAGAAAAACGTTTGTCATGTATTGGGCCATGGCTTGTTCAGAAAAACAAAGACAACGTTGTATTGGGCAAACCACGCGTGGATGAATTTACATATTTAACTTCTCCGGTTCCTGCAACATGTGTTATTTGGGATAGTGAATGGCTTGATCGTATAGGCCCGTTAGATGAGGCATTTTCTAAATATGGATTAGAAGAAGCAGATTTGTCTTATCGTGCTTTACAGAGAGGAGCATTTTGGGGACGACTTGATGATGTTGAGGTTCTTCATGAAAATCATGCATCATTTGGTCATGAAAAGGCACATTTTAAGTCTTTATTACATCAGCATAATATACTTATATGGCGTCGCAAGTATCCGTATGTTCATTCTTGGGGCGGAGGTGAGGATTGGATTCCGCTACCAGGAATACATGTTGTACTTTGGGCAACTAATGATGTTCAACCGATAGGGCTTATAGATAATCTTAATACTGCATTAGATGGTTTCAGCTGGATTGTAACATGGAGTGATAATCTGGAATCGAATATGCAAATTGATTTGTCGGAAAGTACAGCAGATTGGTGTGGTACAAAAAAATGTTCAAAGAATGCTTTGCAGTCAACTGTAAAAAATGCGGGTCTTAATATTAATAGTGATTTGGCTAATATGTATCCCGTACTTTGTTTCTTAAATGCATCTAGCCTGCTTGATCCAGAACGAATTCGTTGGCTTTTACCTAAGATGAAGCATCAGCAATGCGCAATTGCTTATGGTGATTATGCTATAGAAAATAGTGAAAGTAAGTTAATTTACAAATCAAGCAATGAAATAGATATTTTAGATATACCATTAGAAGCTACTCTTATACATCGTTCTATTGTGGAATCTGGGCGATTATTTATGGAGGTATCTCTTAATGATGAGGATAAATTGCTTTGGAAAAGAATGAAATTAAATGGAGTTCGATTACTAGCTTTTCCGGGTAAGAATGTGGCTAAAATTGCCAATGGTGCTATATCTCCGATTATAGAAAGTAAAGAATCATCATATTCTGAATTGGTTGGAATTCGATAGCCATACTTTGTTTTGAGCTATGTGGCACTTAGTTGTTGTGTGCTATCCTGATTGCACTTATGAAAATTATTCCACATGGTGCGGCTCGATCCCACTTCGCCCTTCGGGGCTACGAGGGATCTATTGCATAATATATTTCCTATTAACTTTTTATGAAAATTATTCCACATGGTGCGGCTCGAGAGGTAACAGGAACATGCCACGAAGTTCAAGTTGGGTCTAAGCGTATTTTGTTAGATTGCGGCCTTTTTCAAGGTAAAAGAAGCGAAGCCGCGGTAAAGAATGCAGAATTTACATTTGATCCTGCAAAAGATATTGATGCTGTTGTTCTTTCGCATGCACACATGGATCATTCGGGGCGTATTCCACTTCTATATAAGAATGGATTTCGCAAAAATGTTCATTGCACATATGCCACAAAGGATTTAGTAGAGGTTATGTTGATGGATAGTGGGTATATACATGAGAAAGACGAAGAGTACTTTTGTAAGCATTTGGCAAAATCAAAAATGGATTGTAAGGGCCCTTTATATACGCAGCAGGATGCGATTGATTGTATGGAAGTATTTCAGGGTGAGAATTACGAAAACTGGTTTGATGTATGTGAAGGAGTAAAGGCAAAATTTATTGAGGCGGGGCATATTATTGGAGCGGCAATGGTTATTTTGGAAGTAACAGAGAATGGAGAGACTAAGTACGTTGGTTTCACTGGGGATTTGGGTCGAAATATGCTCCCGATTATCAGAGATCCATCCCCTATGCCGCCAGTAGATATTCTTATTTGCGAGAGTACATATGGTAATCGTTTACATGAAGATATTTCTACAGCTGTAGATCATTTAAAAGAGGTTGTAGTTAACACGGCAAAGAGAGGAGGAAAAGTACTAATCCCTGCCTTTTCTTTGGAGCGCACTCAGGAGATTATCTACGATCTGCACGTTTTGTGGGACAAAAAAGAGATCCCAGGAATTTCTATCTTTGTAGATTCTCCACTTGCTACCAAGGTAACAGATGTTTTTATGCAGCACCCAGAATGTTATGACAAAGATATGTATGAACAATTCTTATCTAAAGCACATAATCCTTTTCAGTTTTCTCTGGTTAAGTACACGGCGTCGGTGGAAGAGAGCAAAGCATTAAATGGAACACCAGGTCCTATTATTATTATGGCTGGATCAGGAATGTGTGAAGCGGGTCGGATTCGTCATCATTTACGTAACGAGATCGAAGATGAGCGTAATACAATTCTTGCAGTTGGTTATATGGCCAACAATACACTCGGTCGTAGGATTGTGGATCCAGAAATTACAGAAGTTAAAATTTTTGATGAGATGTACCAAAAGCGTGCAGAAGTGGTATATATCAACGCATATTCGGGTCACGCGGATATGAATGATCTAGATAATTTTGTTTCTGATACGGAGGGAATAAAGAAAATAATTTTAGTGCATGGAGAAATGGAAAGCATGCAACCTTTTGCAGATCGTATTAAGAAATCAAAGAATGGGGTGGAAATTTTTATGCCCGAGAGAGAAGAGGAAATTATTATATAGGCAGACTGTGAACAAAAAAGATTAGCTCACTTTTTGTTCTATAAGGTTATTTAGATGCCAAATGTACTTAGTGATCATATTATCTTCTGTAAATTTTTCGCGGACATTTCTCTGGGCTTCTTCTCCAAGAGATTGCGCAATATCTGGGTGTAAAATCAGATATTCAAGTTTTTCTGCAAGCATGCTCACATGGCCTGGCAAGAATAGAAGCCCATTTATATTGTTTTGTATTTGTTCGCTAACTCCATATACATTACTAGCAATAATCGGTATTCCCCATGCCATTGCCTCTAATGTCACCATAGGGAATGATTCAATAAAGGAATTGGATACCAGAATATCGGACATTTGATAGATGTTTGTCATATCCTGTTGTTCTGGCAATAAGATGAAATTGTCACGATATCCTTCTTCCTCCGCTCGTTTTAGAGAGAGCTCTAAATATTTTCTAAAATTAGTGTGTAATTTACCTACAATAACAAAGCGCACAGGGTGCTTATTCCCAATGCGGTGCGCAACGCGTATTCCAGAAGAGATAAATTCACTTTGTCCTTTGCGAGGACAGATCGATCCAACAAGTACAACGGTTGTAGCATTTCTAGGAATGCCCATTTTCTCCTTAAGAGTATTTTTTTGTTTAGGATCAATAGATCTTGCAATTTTTTCTACATCAATTCCATTATGGATTACATGCATATTGCCGCTGTCCAAATCTTGGTAAGCTTGTTTTGTTTTTTCTGATACAAAAATAATTGCATCTGCTAATTCAAAAGACTTTGGTGTTATGTAGTCATACGCATTCATAAAATTCTCACGTTCGGATTCGCGTATGTTCCATATGATTGGTAGATGTGGAAATAAAGCTTTGGTGTTTTTTACAATTGCGGCACCAAGTATTGTGTTTATAAAGATAATATCTGGCTTATGTCGTTTGATAATATCCATCAAACATTCTTTCGAGTATTTTGGATGGAAGAGATTCGGCTGTATATCAAATGTTATACAGTGCTCATCCGACATTTCTCGGATAGGACCATCTTCTGGTGAACTAATAACACATTGAATTCCACGCTCTTTTAGTAGGCGTGCACATCTCAGAATATTGAGTGGAGCGCCTTGTAATTGACTATTATGGCTACAGAAGAGGATTCTCATTGTGTTATGTGATCGATGTAAGGTTGTTGATTGTACACGATGGCGTATGTAGGATGTAATCATATTATGCCACAGAAAGCAGTATCTTTTGTTAGCCATTCTGCATGCCGAACAGGCGCTCCTTTGGCGCTTTTGCATATATTGGAGCATATTAAAAATCCGTCATGGAAATCAAATGTGATACTGCTTAGAGAAGGCCCTCTTATGAGCGAGTTTGCAGATCTTTACCCTGTAAGTGTAGTGGGGCAGAATGAATTGCATACCACACGTTTGGCGTACCAAAATATTAATAAAAAATCATATATCCAAGGTCTTGTTCTTAAATACACACATAAAAATCAGCCAGATCTTTACTATCTAAATTCACATTCATTCGAATTTATTTACTTAGCAGCTTTGTATGGTGTGCCTGTGATATGTCATATTCACGAAGTGCCAGCTTCATTTATGCAACTTGATAAAGATTTACTATCTCTGTTTTGCAATTATCCTGTGCGGTATATAGCGGCGTCACGATATGTTAAGAAAATGCTTACAGATGATCTTGGGATCGATTCTAATAAGGTTTCTATAGTCTCTTCTGGAATAGATACAAATAAATGGAAGCCTATCATTAAAGATATGAATCTTCTTGCTCGGCTTAATATTCCTACAGATGCGTTAGTAATTGGTGCATCCGGTCAACGCATTCCGCTTAAAGGAGTTGATCTATGGTTGCAGATGGCTAGTTATTTGTGTGATTTGCTTCCTGAGCACAATTGTCATTTTGTTTGGGTGGGTGAGCCTTCTCCGTGTGACGCTGTGTACGATTATCTAATGCATAGTGAAGCTAGGCATCTTGGCCTGTCTGATCGTGTGCATTTTGTAGGAGGACACAATGATCCGCGTCCGTATTATTCGTTATTTGATATTTGTACTGTGACATCACGCACAGAGTCGTTGAGTCTTGTTTGTTTAGAGCTCACTCTCATGGGTAAGCCAGTTGTTGTATGTGAAAGTGCTGGTGGTCCTAAAGAATTTGGGGATGAGGGATTTGTTCATCTTGTTGACATGCCCAAACCAGAGCTTTTTGCCAAGGCGGTTGCTAATATTGTATTGAATCCAGAAGAAGGTAAGAGGTTGGTATCTAGTGGGCAAGATGTTATTCCTCGTCTTTATAATATTTGTGATGTAGCATCTCAAATTGAGTTTATTGTCGACGAAGTGTTGCGAGAATGTGATTGTGTGTATGGTGATCGAAAAGAAGAGCGTGTTCGTGGTGTAAACGCATCATCTTGAATATCTAATGAAAAATTACAGTTGTAATACGGATCGTGTCCGAATAGCCATCCCCATTTTCTTTCGAATGCTTTTGATTCTTTTGTAACTACGTTTGCGCCAAGCCCGTTGTTACTACCACGGCTAGCGGATAGATGATGGAGTATCCGAGCATGTGGTGTCCAAACAGTGCGATATCCTTCTTGCATAAGCTTCAAACAATAATCTACATCATTAAAATCAATGCCAAATTTCTCTGTGTCGAATCCTCCAACCTTTGCAAATAGATTTCGTTTTGTGAGCATGCACGATCCACTTACTATGGCGCAATTGCGCATGACGTGGTTATAAAAGCCATAACCCAATTCTTCTTCAGTTTTAAATTTTACTAGACTTGACCAATGCCTACCTAATATCGCTCCTGCGCTTTGTACGCGGTACGGGAATGCTCCTTCTGGATAGAGTAACTTAGAGCCTACTGCGCCAATATTCTTATCGAGTGACATTGTGCCGACCATTTCTCGTAACCACCCTTCATTAAGGATTTCTGTGTCATTATTAAGGAAAAGCAACAGTTCTGTGTCCGTGTTTTGAACAGCTCGGTTATTAATATATGCAAAGTTAAATTGTTTAGTTTCTAATTTTAGCACAGTGTGTGTAAGTGATTGTAGATAATTCTTTGTTGCCAATTCCTCGCTTCCATTATCAACAATTAAGATTTTATATCGTTTGTAGTCGGTTTTTTTTGTTATTGAGTTAATACAATTTTTTAGCATTTCAGCGCGATCCTTTGTTGGGATTATTATTGTAACGGTTGGCTCCTCTTTAGCGCTGAAGTTGGATTTAATTGAGAAAAATATTTCATTGTGTTTTTGTGCGTACTCACCATATTCTATTCTGTGTTTTAGGCCTCTTCTGGCCAATGCTTTTTGTAGGGTTGAGCGATGCGCTTCTATTCTCTGAGAAGTAATTACAAATGATTTGCTCTGGCGCCAGAGCACTTGTGGTATATGTATTGCAGCAGGATCATGTTCTGCAATTCTTAGAAGAAGATCATATGCAAAGGTTTCTTGTTCTTGAATATTTGTATTATCTATGCATTTTAGAAGCATGGAGTGTTTTATGAGAAAAAATGCTCCTATGTAATTATATGACAGAAGCAATTCTGGGCTCCATCCGGGTTTGAATACAGGTGTGTATTCCGATGCGTTCGAGCAGTGTAATTCATCATGATCACTATAAATAAGATCGGGCAGATTTGCCTCTTCAATGGCTGCAGTGAACAAGCGTTCAAGTGCGTCATGCTGTAGGGTATTTGTACTATCCATAAATGATACATATGTACTTTTGTTGTTTTCTATGGCTTCTATGTGTGGGTTCTGATTGGCATGCTGTCTTATGTACTTGATTTTTTCTGGATAGTGTATGGAGTAATCTTTTACAATGCTTTGTACGCTTGTGTAGCTCTTAGAAGCATCTAGCACTGTTATATTCCAGTTGTAGTAGGTTTGTTCCACAATAGAGTTAAGTGTTTTGCGCAATCTAATTTCATCAAGCAGTTCTACAAATATTACAATGTGTATTGATGGCAGCCAATGCATGTTATTAACTGCTTCATTGCTCTGCTGAAGATCTTTCTGTTTAAGTGTATTTAGAGTTGATAGATATTTATCATTGTAGAAGATTGCATCCCCCTGAATTGGCTGTACTGCATTTTGTGTATCAGATGGAAGCCAGCAGCCCAGTATATTGTGTCGGATAAAACGAACGAGTTTTGGAAATGGCTCATCGAAATCTGTCCAAATATCTTTTAAATTGGCACAAAGCCAATATAAAGGCTTTTTTGTTCTAGGCCATTTAAGAATTTTATCTAACACACGTAAGAAATGTGTCCAACGCCAGCTCTTACTCTTAAGAATGTGTTGTATGTCTCGGCTAAGAATCGCATTTTTTTGAACTTCTTGTGTAATAATTTCTTCCAACTCGGTTGTGTGATTTTGATTCTTAGAACGCTCTTCTTCGAGCTTGTTTTTATTATTAATTTCTAGATTAGTAATTTGTCTTATATACATAGTCCTATTTTCTTCCATTAGCCTTTTTCTTTGTATTAATCGTTCTTTATTGGCGGAATTCTCCATTTTAATTTGATCTAGATTTTTAAGTATCTGTTTTCGTTCACCAGTCCATAGTACTTGTTGGGCTTCTTTGTCTTTAAGTTCTCTTTCGAGTTTCTCCCTGAGTTCTCTTTCCTGCTTCTCCCTCAGTTCTTGTTCTTGTTTCGCCCTCAGTTCTTGTTCTTGTTTCTCCCTGAGTTCTCTTTCCTGCTTCTCCCTCAGTTCTTGTTCTTGTTTCTCCCTGAGTTCTCTTTCCTGCTTCTCCCTCAGTTCTTGTTCTTGTTTCTCCCTGAGTTCTCTTTCCTGCTTCTCCCTCAGTTCTTGTTCTTGTTTCTCCCTCAGTTCTTGTTCTTGTTTCTCCATGAGTTCTCTTTCCTGCTTCTCCCTCTGTTCGTTTTCAAGCTGTCTTCTTGTATGAGAACATGTTTGCAACAATTCATTATTATATATGATCTGTTTTATGCGATCTTGCTCAACGGCAATAGTTGCGGATTTAAGTTCTTGTGGGCAATCCAGACCATTAAGTAATTTTTTAAGTTGGGAATTAGAATCCAATATTTTTTTATCACACAAAATTCCTAATCCATGAAAACCAAGAATAACAGTACTTGTAAGATTAAATTCTGTTTGTTTCAAAAAGTCTTCCATTGCGGATAGCACTCCATTTTGAATGCCATGCTCATACAATGCATGGTCAAAGTGTGCATTGAATCCGTTATTATCCTGTGGGATGCCATTGTCTATTTGCAACCCTCCTTTCTTGTGCATTTGGCGGTATTTTTCTGGGATAATTTCTGCATTGAAATACATATCACGTTTGCCGTATGGCCACCCAACATCGTGAATAAATACCATTGGGAACGTGCCTTGTTTCTGTGCACATTTCTCAATTAGGATCAGTTCGTGATATACGGTGTACCAATTGTGATCACCGTCGATTAAAATTGCATCATATGATTCGAGTTTTGGCAGTGTATTTAGGCTTAGGTCCTCATAAAATTTAAAAAAGTGTGAGTATTCTGCTTCTAATGCAGAGGTAATCTCATTTCGTTCGGGGTCAATGCCGTGCAAGAATCCATTATGTTTTTTGCAGTATTCGAGCAAATGTTTTGTGTTGTCACCTTTATCGATACCAATTTCTACAACAGACTTTGGCAATAGGATATCAAAGATCGGCCTGATGATTGGTTGCCAGAAAACTTCCATGATAAAGGCTCGTAACTATAGCCAATTAGGACATTTTCTCCAACTGGAATAGATTAGTTCTGTTCCTGAAGATAGAAACCTTCTTCATTGTATAAAAATATCAATATGGCCTTCTGGGGACACAAATTTACAGTTCTTTTGCAAAAGTCTGTCCAAAATATCTGGGAAAACGTCAGTGGTTTCACTGTGGTCGTGTATTAAGATAATTTCATCCGAAGTGCCATTATTGATCTCAATTCCTTTATCCGGGCTATCTGTGTTCATACGGTTATATACATCATCAATTGTGTGTAGATCTTTTGCCCATTCTCTATATATGCCATATTCCATCGCATCAAATGTCCAAAACCAATCTAGGTCTTTGTGAGCATTTATTGATTGATAGTGAGAGTTTGTAAGATTTGGAAGTTTTGGTGGTGAGAATCCAAATTCTTTTAGTATTTTCTGTAAATCTTCTGCTCTGGTGGAGTGAGTGGGATCTCTGTTACCTTTGTCGCCATAAGGAAAGCGAAATACTTTGGCAGGACGTCTTATATCAGATTGTTCGTAGATTCTATCTATTATTTGTTCGGTTTTTGATATTTCTTTTTCCCCTTCTGCAAGTGTTAAATTTGAAAATGGTGTATGACTAAATGCATGATTCCCAATTATGTGTTTTTCATGAATAGCTTGTAACGCCAGTTCTGGTCTTTTTTCTAGATAATCGCCTCTGCAAAATAAAATAGCAGTTAGAGATCTTTCTTTAAGATGCTTAAGTCTGATTTGTAAGTCTACTGATGGAGAATCATCAATAGTTAAGATGGCTAGCCTTTGTTGATTTACAGATTCCAAAGGAATATGAGTTGGAAATAAGTCTAAACTTTTTTAGTACTTAAAATAAATAATTGATAAGCCATAAGTCCTCCAATTGCAGCGGAAATTACAGCAGTTAAAAATTCTAATTTTCCATAAGAGGCAACAGGTGCAATAAAAAAGTTGGCGGCTCCATACAAAAGTCCAGCTTGCACTACCGAGGCAATTAGTACTTTGATACGAGCTGAAAATGTCTTCATGTCTATAATTAATGCACAAACAATAAGTGAAAGACTACTAAGTACAGTCGGAGGATGTGTGAATCCGCCCAAAAGCATATTTTGCCAAATTTCGGCAGATATTTTGGCTATAGAGAAAGTCCATATACCTAGTAATCCTATTAGTGAATAAAGGCTAAGTGTTACAAATGTTGTTTTGGTTGCGCTGTATTTTGAATCAATGGTTTTTTTTGCAAATAGAAGAACAAAAATAAATGCAGCAATTATCACCCCTGGTCCCCAGAAGCCAATTACATCATGTACGGTAGATGTAGGTCTAAATGGACGTAATCGAATAAGTAGATGCATCAAAATTGAAGCATAAATTGCGTATTGAAGAAGAGGGTTCCATTTGTTATATGATTTTTGCTTAATTATTTTTAATAGAAATATGCAAATGCCTATCGAGAAGATTGAAGTAAATATATAAGGGGCTCCCCAATAAATTATGAGTCCGTAACGTGATGGAACACCAAAGATACTATTTACGTAATAAGTAAGAGGAATATTTATTAATAGCAGTATTAGCAATATGCTGATTATTCCCCATATTTTTTGGTGTGGCTTTTGAGATTCTCTTAATGCTATCAAGAGCATAATCAAAATCGAAGTGTGGTATAGCAATTGTGGAGGATCACCAAAAATTGAATATGCATCAATAATCTCTTGCCACCATAAACCTTCCCACGCTATTCCAACTCCTTCGGCTACAAGCAGAATTACAAAGAGCCCAAGAGTGTTATTTTTTAAACTCATAAATTAATTATATGAAAAATATATCATATCAGGTATATATTTTTGTAATATGTTAGGTAATTGATGTTATCATCATTAAAACAAATCGTTTACTTTTTACATTAATTTACATTTACATTTCATATGCGCTCAGTATTTCGCTCATCAGCTTTAATTACCATAATTGGCTTTCTTTTTATAACGGTCAGTACTGCATATGCAATTGCCTTCCTTTTGGTGTGGGCTGGGTTTGGAATCATGTTTTATCCAATTTACAGAAAACCATGTTTTGTAAGAGATATATCATTTGGTTATTTAGCTGGCATATTTTATTGGGTAAATACGGTTAATTCGGTTGTTGCCGCATATGGATGGGAAATGTTTTTAAAGATGATATTCGCAGCTGGTGCTCCATGGGCAGTGTTATTTGGAGCTATTAGCATTACAACAAAATTAACTAAGAACAGTTCACGCAAAGCGAGCATGTTGTTTCACCTCATTATTCCTACAGGAGTTTGGTTGATAATCATGCAAATATTCCATCACACAGCTGTAGACTCTTTTCCTGTAGAAGCAATGTTCTATCAGCCGTTGCCGCTTATTCAAACAGGAATACTTGGGGGGATGGAGCTTCTTGTTGTGCTTGTATTGGCATTTAACATCGCCTTTGGTCGTATGCTTTTATTAAAGGATCGACTTTCGATAAATACAGTAATTATTATTGGATGCATTGTGTTATGTGTTGCAGCTTGGGGTGGATGGAGGCTATTTTCAAATCCACAAGTGGAAGGGAATGCAGAAGTTACAATTGTGCAGACAAATTATCCAATGAATATGCAGTGGAGAGTGGATAACTCAGATCTTATCCTGTCTTCTTATACCAAGTGGGCTAACGAAGTTGATACTGAACTAGTTATCTTCCCGCAATACAACTTATCGGGATTTTTGAATGATGAAGAGACCATTTCATTTTTTACAAAGCTCAGTAAAGATTCGGGTAAGCACATAATACTTGGAACGTATACAAGTTATAACCAAGATGCTGGTGGTCAGTTTAATGTAGCTTATAGCTTCTCTCCTACAAAGGGGCTCGATGGTTCATATAATGCAGGTGTAAATTTGCCATTTAGAGAAGTTGGAGAGGTATTTGATGACCACTATGAAGAGATTGATACGCCTATTGGGAGAGCGGGGATTATATTGTGCTATGAAGATGCTGTTAGGCATGTAGCTAAGAGTTGGGCTAAATTAGGTGTCGATTATTTAATCGTACTATCTAATCCAAGCACGTTTGCAAGTCCTATTATTCACAATATGCAAGATTTTCAGGATCGTGTCCGTGCAGTAGAAACTGGGCTTGATGTTATTCGTGTATCTGCAAATGGTCCTTCTGCTGTAATAGATTCATTTGGAAGATACAGAGTTATTACTCCTGGATATGAGCAGGTAGTTGTTAAGTCTGATATTGCTACTAAGTAACAGTAGGTGTTAGGGCTAAGTTTAGGGCTGGGGCTAGGGTAGATGCAATTTCTTATCACTCATTTAAGTTAGCCGGCAAGCTCTCGTCATGGCACTTATATTTTCTGGTATAGATTCCATTGCCGAGATTTTTTTCATTTGTGTATCTATAAGTGTGGTATACACAGGATTTATTTTATTTGAAGTTAATAAGTATTTTTGTGCCGATTCAAGAATTTCATAATAGTGTTTGGAACGGCACTCATCAGAGGATCTAGATACACGCTGGCCAAGTTTATGTCTTCTATAAAAACCAGTTTCTATGTCAGATTTAATGAAGCGTGCCCTTTTTAAACTTACTTCCATAATGAATGCAAAGTCTTGAAGAACAGCGCAATCAATATCCCATTTACAATGGTTACTTATTAGCCATGATTTACGAAATAGGTATGAGAAGTTTGCATTCCAAAATCCAGCAACAAGAATTGGTAACATGTCTTCAATATACTCACAATGAATATGATTTTCTGGATTCCCTTCGCTGTCACAATATTTCCATTTTCCAACAGATACATCTGCATTGGATTTTTCTAATTCCACGACCTGTTTGCATAGCGATTCTGGATTGAGCAAATCATCCGAGTCTAAAAATTTTATATATGTACCTTTGGCCTCGCTGAGTCCCAAGTTGCGAGCTGCTGCTGCTCCTTTATGTTCTTGGTATATCTGCCTAACATTCCCATCTAATTTTTGATCAATATTATCGCCATCATGGACAACTATAATTTCGATTGAACATCCAGATTGTTTTTTGCATGAATTAACTGCCTGCGCAGTTAGCTCAGGACGTTTGTAGGTCGGGATAATTATTGAAACGTCAATCATGGCGCACGATTGTACATGTGGTGCGACTTTATTCCCATTTTTTGTAACTAATAATGATTTTGCAAAAATAGTATTATTTACAGAGTGTGTAGAGGCAATTGTTCTATAAATTATGATTCGGACATCGAGCGCAATACGTTGGCCATCTCTGCCCCCATACTATCCATGGTGTATTGTTTGGTGACGATTTTACGATTTCGTTCTCCCATTTGAGTGCGAAGTGTAGGATTTTGTATGAGTTCTGATACCTTTTTGGCCATTGTTTGCATATCCAAGTATGGAATTACAAATCCACCTTCTGTTCCTACCCATTGGGCAGTGCCACCTGCATTTTCATCAAAACAAATTATAGGCTTTGCCAATGCTCCAGCTTCCAGCGCTGCAAGTGGAATGGGGTCCTCACGTGAGGTAAGTGTAAAAATATCCATTGCTGCAATGTAATCAAGAGCGTTTTCTTTTTTACCCGGAAAGTGGATGTGACTCTGTAGTGCTGGGGAAATCGCGTACGCTTCTTTCCAGTGGGCAAGAAAATTATTTGCTGTACGCGTACCAATCCACAGGAAATGACATCTATTTCCTAGGTCGCTTTCTAAGATGGATCTTGCCAATACAAAAAATAGGTCTACACCTTTACGCCAGTATGCTTGTCCGCACATGCCTATAACTATCGCTTCTTCTGGAATATTGAGATTAGTACGCACCTGTTTGGCGTGTGTGAGTGACATTTTTAGATCTGGAATGGTGTGCAGACAACTTGGGATAACGCTGATTTTGTGTGTGGGGATATTGCGATCTTCCAGTGCGTGGCGCACTGGATCGGAAGCAGCAATGAAGTGCGCGGCAGTACGTTGTGTATCGGCGAACGCCTTGATGGATGTATATGTCTCTAGGGCATATGCCATGTCGTGCAGATGTACTACGATTGCGTTTCCTTTATCTTTGAAAAGTGGAATGGCATCTAGTGCTAAGATACAGTTGAAATACACCACATCGAATGAACCGTGTTGCGTTTGGCGTTTCCACCATTTGCATTGAATATTGATTATCATCATTTCTAGCACTTCATAAAATGCACGCAACATTATCCATGGAGCGCGTGATAGAAATGTTTTGGGTTTCCAAAATGGAGCAGAAGGGCTGCGCCACAGTACGCGTGTTGGTATCAGTGCACGATAACGATCAAGCATATCGCCTCCGCGCAATAGAATGAGTTCCATCTCGAAGTCTGTGTTAATTTTTAGCCATTCAATTAGGTAGCACAATGCCACTGCTGCACCGCTATCCGAAAGAGCTTCGTGCCCAATAAATAGTATTCGTGGTTTATTGGTCATGTTTTAGTGGTGTATCCTGCTGGAATGTGTCGATCTGTTTCCAAGTGCTCTACGGACGCATCCCAATTACAGAGTACCTTGCCTTTCCTGCGTAGCAGTGCAAAGGCTACGTGGTCATACCATTGTGGATTTTTTTGTAGGTGTACATTGCTATAGATCGGGGTGTGTTTGAATACATCCATGCGGATCAATGTACATCCGAATCCACCACCGCCAACTTCCCATATTCCCTTTTGAGCTTTGGTAATAAATTGTGGATTGTTGTTTTTATCTTGTATCCATACTGTTTGATAACCTTGTATTTGGCATGGGTAGGGAGCGATAACAGCAGTCACGTCGTGATGTTGTACTGTTTTTAGTAATCTGGTAATTGTATCGGGTTTCAAAACTATATCGTCTTCTACTGTCAGTGCAAATTCTGTGTCGCATGTGTGCAATAAATGATTGTATGCATAGGCTAGTGCCATGTCATAGTATTGTCCGGCTTTTGGATCACTGAACCGGTTTTCTATTAGTGTTTGAGGCGTGTGGTTCCAGATTGAAGGAAGAGGAGAGCACGTGTAAGTTGTCCGTCCAAAATCCAGTGTGCTCATGGTCTCGCGCAACATACGTCCAAATTTTTCATCGCCACTTGTATCCAGCCAATGCAGACGAATAAGTTTATGGTCGAATTCAATATTCTTGAGTCCTTCTATGTAGCGCTCAAATACATCGTGTCTTCCAGCAAATGGTGTGAAGATAGTAATAGGATTTTGAAGCAAATTAATTATTTTCCAGTATTCATCATCTTTGCATTTAGGTAGGCGATTGGTTCCATGGATTCGGTATAGAACTTTTGTCTGTGCTTTTTTGGCAGTCCATTTATATTGCAGAATTCTACGATACAAATCCCAATCTTCTGCCGGAAAACTATAGCGGCGATACCCACCTGTAATATCAAATGCCTGTCTTCTGATCATTGAGTGTGATGACATGTAGTTCGTGCGCATCAATCTTTCGCGGTCAAATTCTGGTGCCTTGAATAAGTGATTCTCAAGCCCAAAGTATTGCATATCTCCATATGTAATTGCGACTGATGGATCTTTCATCTGGGCATAGCACTTTTCTAAAAAGTCTTCTTGCAATATGTCATCGGCATCTAGGAATACCAAAAATGGTGCACGTGTCAGACTAGCTCCTTCATTCCGCGTTGGTGAAGGATGCAGGTGCTTACAACGTACGTATCGTATTCCATGATTAATGTATCGCTGTACAATATCCGATGTGTTATCTGTTGACGCATCGTCCATTACTAGAATTTCTGCAGGCTTGCATGATTGGCGAAGGATACTGTCGATTGCGTTTACCAAAAATTTTCCGTAATTGTGAGAGGTTATAATTACTGCAACATCTATTGTAGATTTGGATTGTGGAGAGTGTGGTGGTTGAGTATCGGGTATATTCTTTTTTCTCCTTATCCATGCTTCTGCTGCACGTAGACATTTTGTCCATTGCCAACTGCGCGTAGAAATTACTTGTATCAAATCTTGTTTTGTTTCTGCGAGTTTTGCTTCTTGTTCTTGTATGCGCTCTTCGTGATTCTTACGTTTTGCCTCAAGCTCCTGAAGTCGTGCTTCGTATAGTTTGTTCTTTGTGATTTCTTGTTGTAGTTTTGCTTCACTCGAAGCGATTTTATCTTCCAATTGTCTTGTCTGATTTTCACTTGTAAACAAACATTCACCATGTAGTACACTCAAAGAATTTTTGATTGTTTGGGCGCTTTGATTGTCTTTTTTGATCATCACTTTGTATCGTAGCATGCCTTTTTTTGATTACAAATGAACAAAGAGAATAACTGTCTTTATTTTTTGATTGGGGCAGATTTTGGGAGAAAAACCTGCCATTTCGTACCATACAACGCTGCTTGTACTTCTTCAATATTCGATACAGCTTTTGCAAGATCATCAGTTGTATATTTATGGACTTGTGAAGAGAGGTTTTCATCTGTTGATACGCCCAGAAAGGTCAAAATGGTGCGCAGCGTTTCTGTGGGGTTCTCAAAGAGATCTTCGTACGTAATAGAGAGTTTGTTGGGAAATATTTTGATAGCAGTATCTAATTGTTTGACGTTCTGTTCATAATTTTCCATGTATCGTTTACATTCTTCAATGTCTATGTGTAGTGGTGTTGCGGAAATGTGTTGGAAAGCATTCCATTTACCTTCTTTGCTGAAGAGATTTTTTGCATTTATGTTTGATACATATCTCTTAAGACTATTTTTGCGTGTTAACTGTATAATTTTCAAATGTTCTTTGTGTTGCAACAAGTAATCATGTATTTCTGGATACAACCCAAATTGGACTGGATATTTAAATTTGAATCCAGCGGCATGGGAGCTGAGAGGATGTTCTACATAAATATTATGTATACGTTGCAGTGCCCTTTCGGGTGTTAGGTGTAATGTACGTTTGGTTTCGTCATGTGGATCTGGTGCGAATTCTTCTGAGTAGCACTCAATATTTTTATGACTGTTAAGAAGAGATACTAAGTGAGATGAACCACAACGAGACAGAAAACAAATAACAAACCAACAGCGCGTATAATGAGGATGCGTTTGTGATGTTTGTATTGGTAATGACATGGCGTGTCATGAAATGGCGGCTAGTCTTTGTATCATGTCTGCGCGCGAAAAAGTACTCAAAAACCACCCCACTTGCGGCCCACGATCACGTCCTAGGAAGATCTGATAAAGAGGTTGAAATATCTTTTTTGGTTCAATGCCAGTTGCTTCTTTTACTTTATGAATACACTCATGAATAGCAGGTCCCTCCCATTGCAATGTTTCGTCA
The DNA here is from genome assembly GCA_021734665.1 of Kiritimatiellales bacterium. Classification (GTDB taxonomy): domain Bacteria; phylum Patescibacteriota; class Gracilibacteria; order Peribacterales; family Peribacteraceae; genus UBA2144. Next base: position 25,373 of record JAIPIN010000002.1, on the reverse strand, counting down.
GATAGAGCCTTTTCAAGTTCTTTTAGTGCATTCTTCTGTTCGTCATCAAGGTTTAGATCAGCAGGTGCTTCGGATAGAATCGTGTACTTGTACTCGTCGGGCGCGTAGTTTTCCAGCCACTGTCTTACATAAAACGCCCTTTCTTTGAGATTCTCCTTTTCAGCTTGATTTAGTGCAGCTCCCTTAAGCTTGCTAGCCTCGGTTTCTAGATCTAAATGCGGCATTTGCAATACAAAACTTAATACAGTGAAGCGCATCTGCCAAAGATCTGCGGGTGGCGTGGCTGGATTAATATGTGCGAGTTGGAATGTGCGTGCGAATCCTTCGAATGGTTCTTTATGTCGTTTAAAGTAATGGTCAGCAAGGCGATCATATTCATCAAACAGATTTGGAATGGTTTTTCCTTGTGGATCAAAATCTATTGGTTGATTGGGTTGCTTTCTTATCATAAGCAGTTTAAGCATTGTTGGTGGCAACATGTCTGCTACCTCTTTTGCCGATGCCCCCAAGCCTTTGCTGGCACTCATCTTTTTTCCTTGGAAGTTAAAGAATTCGTAAGGAATATCGAATGGATTTGGATAATGAAAGACTTCTTCAGAAATTCTTGCTGCAATTTCGCGCGAGCCTCCCGAGGTAGCATGATCTTTTCCAGCACCTTCTATATCCACGCCAAGAACTTTCCATTTGGCAGGCCATTCCACTTTCCAAGGAAGTTTTGCATTTCCATCAAATGGACTGCATTTTCCCTCATGTCCGCATCCTTCTGCCCAATCTACTAAATCTTTCTTGCAGGTATACGTCACTTGTTTGCCATTCCAATCGGTTACTTGTGTTGTTCCTATCTTGCCACATTTTTCACATACAACACTAAGTGGATACCAATCGTTTGGCTTACCACCGCCACTTACTTCCAGATAAATTGTTCTAATTTCTTCGGCGTGATCAAGAGATTCGGTAATCACGTCATTAAATTTTCCAGCTTCATATAATGGTCGCAAGCGGTAAAAATCAATTGGTAGCCCAAGTGGCTGAACTACTTCTTTTAATTCATCACCAAACACCATTGGATAGTTTTCTGCATTTGGTTCAAAAGATGGAACTGTAAATAATGGTTTTCCCATGTGTTTCTTATATTCATTTTGGTCTACATATACAGGTAGTCCGTCCATTGGATCAAAGTCATTTAATTCAAATTTAAAATCATTCTCAATCCCTTTTTCGTTTAGAGCTTGTGCAATAAGTCCATGAATTACAATTCCGCGTAGTGAGCCTACGTGAACTTTGCCTGATAGAGTTTTTTCATCACGAATAATGAGTGGCTCCTTGCTCGCAATTTTTTCCGCAAGGCGCTCTTGTATTTCGCCGACTATCGGATCAACCCAAGACATGTGGATAGCTTATAGAGTGAAGAGTGAAGAGTGAATAGTTAAAAGTGAAAAGTGAAAGGGAAAAGAGGAAAGGGAAAAGGGGAAAGGGAAAGGGGAAAGGGGAAAGGGGAATGATCAATTATCAATTGTTAGGTCGACATTGCAGTGCAAATGGTGAAGAATGTAGAGCGTACTAATTATCTATTTTCGCTCAACGCGCTTGTATGCATAAGAATTTTGATTTCATTTTCGAACTGACAAAAGCGCGTTTCAAATTGCGTAACGAAGGGAGTTTTTTGGGTGTTTTCTGGTATTTGTTGGGACCATTGTTAACATTTATCATTCTCTTGTTAGTTTTTTCTGCGCGTTTGGGTAGTAATATTGAGCATTATTCTTCGTATCTTCTTACGGGAGTGGTGGTATGGAATTTCTTTAGTGCTGCAACATCGCAATCTCTTAATGCTGTTATGGGAGAAGCTACACTTATTAAATCTTTGCCTGTAAATAAAAGGCACATTGTTTTATCGGTAGTACTGGATGTTTTTTTCTCGCATATTTTTGAACTTCTGCTGTTGTCGGTATTTCTTATTTATAATGGGTCCTTATCTGTAACAGCATTGTTTTTTCCTATTCTTCTCGCATTTCAATTTATATTTACGTTTGGTGTTGGCCTCATGCTTTCTTCTTTGCATTTTATATTTCGTGATCTGGGACAGGTATGGTCTGTGCTAATGCGTGCGTGGTGGTTTGCAACACCTATTTTTTATATGTTGCATCCGGGAGGACCAGGTGAAAAGGTTAGCATGTTTAATCCAATGTTTTATTCCATTGAATTATCGCGAGATGTTCTTGTTTATTCCAGAGTACCAGACTTACTTTTACTCGGAATTTTTGCTTGTTTTGCATTGGTGGTTTACGGTGTGGGAAGCGTAATTTTTAATCGAATTTCACCTAAATTCGCTGAATACGTATGACGTTGAATATTTCAATTTTGGCACGCAATCTTACTAAGGATTTCATCTTACAAGAGGAGGGGACAATTTTGGCAAAAGTGGTTGGAGCAGTAAAAGGATCGAGTATGCCGCGCAAGATCAGAGCACTAGATAATGTATCTCTTACCTTGCGGCAAGGAGAGGTACTTGGAATTATTGGTCGCAACGGATCTGGGAAAACTACTCTTCTGAGGCTGTTGGCTGGCATATATCCTCCTACCAGTGGAGATGTATGTACACATGGTAATTTAGTGCCACTGATTAGTACTGCTGTTGGTGCGGAGCCAAAGCTAACGATGCGCGATAACATTTATTTAATAGGTTCTTTGCTTGGGTTGTCACGGGAGGCTATATCGGAAAAATTTGATTCAATTGTGGCGTTTTCTGAATTGGAAGATTTTGTGGATGTGCATTGGTATAAGTTTTCCAGTGGTATGACTGCTCGATTAGCTTTTGCTATTGCGGCACATTTGGAGCCGGAAATTCTCTTATTGGATGAGGTGTTTGCAACTGGTGATTTGCAATTCAGAAATAAAAGTCGTAATCGTATGGCGGAACTTGTAAGTAGCGAGGCAACTGTGGTTATGACAGGGCACAGTTCGGAATTTATGCAAGAATTTGCTGATAAAGTGCTTTGGATTGATAAGGGAAAAGTGCAGATGTATGGTGCGTCTGCAGAGGTACTCATGGCATATGAGGAGTATAGCAGCAAGGCATTTAGCATTGCTGTGAAGCACAATGTGCCGATTCATCCTTCTGTGCATATACGAGGTGTTTGGCATGGTAAGCCGCTTACGGTTTTTGTGCATGTTCCAAAAACTGGAGGACTTACAATTAGAGAACATGTTGTTAATAGTCTGCCGAAAGATACGGTATGGTCGTACTATCGCACATCTGAAAGTGATCCGAAAGCGCAGGAAAAATTTGCCGCGCTGTCTTGGAAAGATTGTAAAAAGGTACAGGTATTATTTTCGCACGATCTTCGTTCCGAATTGGTTGCAAAGTGTTTCCCCGAGAGAGCATTGCGATATGTTACATTTTTGAGAGATCCTGCCGAGCGTCTTATTTCGAAATACAATTATCATCGTAGTGAATATGATCGCACTGGTCAGCCAGGTATTTATACCAATCTCTTTCGTAGTGATGGGAGTGTGAGATTATTTCGTGAATGGTTAGACACCGAAACAAACCCTAATCATATTCTTAGTCCCGTCGGATTCTTTTTGCGCTGGTTTTATATTTCCGTTCCTGCAAAGGGTGGCATTACTGCGCAACATTTTGAGTCACTCAAAGCGATTCTAAGGCAATTTTCGTTTGTGGGTATTACAGAGCAGAGCGAAGATTACGATATTCTGTATTCATTGCTTGGTATCAAACAGGGGCATCCGTATAAGATCAATGTAACACCACGATCGTATATTACACTTGAAGAGTCCGGATTTAGGACCATGGACGAGTTAAAAACGTATGCTCGCTCTGTTTTGCCTTACGATTGGGAGTTGTATGAATATGCAAAAGAGCTTAATAAGATAATAAAACAAAAAGAACAATTTCTTCATTGTCAAAAAGATGTGAGCAATGCAGGAGTGGCAAGCTCTGTACATATAAAATCCGTACAACCTGTTTCGTGATAATTTCATGTATTCATGGTTATACATCTGATGTTTGGTGTTACTTGGATAGTTTGTTATATTTGAGTGGATTATATGGATAATGCATCAGAGCAACATAGGCCACTATTCGCATTTCTCCATATACCAAAGACCGGAGGTACCACAATCTGTCATCACATGGTACGCAATTGCGAAGAAGGAGAAATTATTTCGGCGTACAATACAGTCGAGGGAGTGAAAGCTATAGATCATTTTCGCGATATGACACAGGAAGAGCAAAATAGAGTGCGTGCAGTATTTGGACATAATGTTTATATGGAAGAAATTGAGAATTTTTTTGAAGATAGGGATGTGATGAGAGTTGTATTTCTCAGAGATCCTGTTGACCGCATTTTATCTTTGTATAATTTTTTCCGACGACAGTATGACGAGGAAAATCACACCGAACGACACTGGGGCTTGTTCTCGGAAAACGGGGAGATACGTTCGTTAAGGCAGTGGTTTGAATATAGAAAAGGATATAAAGATATGAATCATGTGGGGTATGTACTTGAATATTGTACAGATCTTCATACAGGAGAGCAGTTCTTGCCAACATGGGATCACTTTCAAAGTGCAAAATGTGTATTAGATGAATGTGCGTTTGTAGGTCTCATGGAACAGAGCGAAGATTTTTCGATTTGTTACACGTTAATGGGTGTACCTGTTAGTCATATGTGGAGAGAAAATGTGAGTGTTCGTTCGTATATAGAAATGTCAGAGCAAGAATTGGAAGATATGAAGCATTATATTCGTATGTCACTCCCATATGCTCAAGAATTGTATGAATATGCAAAGGTGCTCAATAAAGCACAAAAGGCATGGTTCAAAAAACACGGCTCGGCAGCCCTCCAAACAAACCTGGCAAAATCGTTGACCTGCGTTTAAAAATGCAGGTACAGTTGCTTTGTTGATGCGAGAAGCCTTCGCAAGCCAAGTGTGGCGTCGCGAAGACTCGCTTATGTTCAAGACTGCCTTCATCCGATGAATAAGCAGTCTGCAGGAACCTCCAAGCTTATCCAATGTCTCAAGGACTTATTGCCAAAAAAGTCGGCATGTCACGACTCTTCCTAGAAAGTGGGGAGGCAATACCTGTTACATATTTAGAGATTAAGCCTAATGTTGTCGTTCGAACAAAGACAGAGGCTAAAGATGGCTATAATGCGGTTGTTTTGGGTATTGGAGCCAAACAATGGAAAACACGTAAAGGTAATGAGCACACGCGTTATGAATTACAAAAGGAATGGCAGGTAGATTCACTAGAAGGATTGGATCCAGGAAAAGAGCTAACTGCTGCCACAATTCCTGTAGAAAGTCTTGTTACAATTTCTGGCACAAGTAAAGGAAAAGGATTCCAAGGTGTAATGAAGAGACACGGATTCCATGGGGGTCCTAAGACACATGGTTCACATAGTCATCGTCGCCCAGGATCCGTAGGAATGTGTGCATTCCCAGGAAGAGTTATGAAAGGCAAAAAATTGCCAGGACAGATGGGGAATCAAACAATAACCCTTAAGCGTCGTCCGGTGGTTTTTTGTGATCCGGAGAAGGGAATTTTGTGCATTAAAGGCCCAGTTCCGGGTCCTAATGGTGCTAATTTATTTGTTACTGTTGATTCATCTCCTAAAGAATCATGAATATAGATGTATATACATCAACGGGTACAAAAAAGGGGACACTTACTCTCCCTAAAGAATTATTTGAGTCACCTATTAATGAGGGACTAATGCACCAAGCATTGGTTCGTCAGCAAAGTAATCGCAGAGCTCCAGTTGCTCATACTAAGAATAGAGGTGAGATTCAAGGATCTACACGCAAATTATTCGCTCAAAAAGGAACAGGTCGCGCACGTCGTGGTTCAGTAAGAAGCCCACTTTTGCGCGGAGGCAATAAGGCATTTGGCCCGCTCAATAATGCTAATTTTATCAAGAATATGCCTCGTGCAATGCGCAGGCGGGCATTGTTCTCTTGTCTTTCTATGCAGGCAAAGAGCGGAAAGATAATTGGATTAGAGAGTTACCCAGATACAATTAAGACAAAAGATCTAATGAAGCTATTAGAAAAACTACCTACAAATATTGGTAGGCACATTCTTCTTGTTACAGATAAGAAGCACGAAGGATTGGCTCTATCAGCACGCAATATTACAAGGGTGAAGACAGTTCAGGTTGCATATTTGAATCCTGAAGATGTGCTTAAGTCATTCCATATTGTGTTCTTGGTAGATGCTATCAAGAAGGCAGAGGAGGTGTTTGGGACGAAGGAGGCAAAAGAGAAAAAGGAGACATCCACCTCCGCTAAAGCTACGGTGGACAAGAAAGAGGAAAAAGAGGTAAAGGAGGAAAAAGAAAAAAAAGAGACAAAGAAACCAGCTAAAGTTTCAGCTAAAAAAGCTACAGTTAATAAGTCTACTTCCAAGCCCCAGCCCAAGCCCTAACCCTATATATGGATCTATCACGTGTCATCCTCGGCCCAATAGTTACAGAGAAGGCAGAACGTCTTAAGGGGAGTCGTACATATACTCTTAAAGTTGATAATGCAGCTACAAAGATTGATATCAAAGCTGCACTAAAACGATTCTACGATGTGGAAGCCGAAAAGGTTCGTGTGATGAGAGTAGTTTCTAAGAAGAGAGCATCACGTCGTGGAATTATGCAGAAACGCAATCCTTACAAGAAGGTTATGGTGACCATTAGTAAGCAGAGTAAGACACTTGATATTGCTACCTTCAAAATATAATGCCTTTAAAAAAAGTAAAACCAACGAGCCCCGCACGACGTCGCATGACCTTCATGTCGACCGATCACCTTACCAAAAAGAGGCCAGAAAAGGGCTTGAGTAAGGGGAAAAAGCGTATCTCTGGTCGTAACAGCGCAGGAAGACTAACAATCCGTCATCGCGGAGGTGGACACAAACGTTTGTTGCGAGATATTGATTTCAAACGTACAGACAAGGCGGGTGTACCAGCAAAGGTAGCCGCTCTTGAATATGATCCAAACCGCACAGCTTCTATTGCTCTTCTTCATTATGTAGACGGAGCTAAGCGTTACATTTTAGCTCCAGAGAATTTGGTGGTTGGGGATCAAGTTGTTTGTGGTGAGCGTACCAAGGTAAAGCCAGGCAATCGAATGCAACTTAAATACATTCCTTCTGGATACAAGATCTACAACATCGAGCTAACTTTAGGAAAAGGAGGACAGATCGTTAGATCTGCTGGAACAGCTGCAACACTTATGGGTATAGATGGAGACTTTGCACTTATTCAGTTGCCAAGTGGAGAAGTGCGCAAAGTTCGCTCTACTTGTAGTGCAACTATTGGTACTGTAAGTAATCCTGAACACAACTTGGTGCGTATTGGAAAAGCAGGGCGCATGCGTTGGCTTGGTCGTCGTCCACAGGTTCTTGGAAAATCTATGAATGCTGTAGACCATCCACATGGAGGAGGAGAAGGACATTCACCTATTGGTATCAAGAAGGGGCCAAAGACCCCATGGGGCAAGAAGGCATTGGGTGTTAAAACTCGCAAAGCCAAAAAGGATTCCAATAAGCTTATTGTTCGTCGTCGTACCCATAAGAAACGTAAACGTTAATATTATGTCATATAATATTTCAGCTAACGGCTTACCTGAGGTTCAATTGACAATGGAAAATGGACAATTGACAATTAATTCTCTTTATATTATCAATTATCAATTATCAATTATCAATTCCTTCGTTTCTTCCTTTATATAGCATTATGTCCAGATCTTTAAGCAAAGGCCCCCACATTGATGAGAAGCTTCTCAAGAAGGTTATGAAGATGATTGAAGGTGGTAAAGAGAAGAAAATTATAAAGACGTGGGCACGTGACTGCGATATTCCACCAGAATTCGTAGGATTTACATTTGCAGTGCACAACGGAAAAGAATTTACGCCGGTATATATCACAGAGCAGATGGTTGGGCACAAGCTGGGTGAATTTTCTTGGACAACTAAATTTAAGACTCACGGAGGAAAAATGGCAGAGGCACAATCTAAAGGTGCTAAATAATGACTCTTTATTCTAATCTATCATGAAAGCTTCACTACGTTCAGTTCGCATCGCACCCAAGAAGGCTAATCTAATAGCCAAGATGATCCGTGGTATGACGGTGTCTGAGGCTATTGAGTCACTCGAAAGAACTAATAAAAAGGCAGCACGTTTGCTAGAGGAACTGCTTAAGTCTGCGATGGCTAATGCACAGAACAACGACAATCAAGATCCTAAGGATCTTGTGATTAAATCTTTGATTGTTAATCAAGGACAGGCGTATCACAGAGGAGTACCAATGGCTCGTGGTCGTGTGCGCCCTATGCGCAAATTCCTAAGTCACATCGAATTAACACTTGGTGTTTCAAATGTGGAACAGAAAAAAGAAGAAAAAAAGGAGAAAGCGGCTTCACAGAAGCCAAAAAAGGATGTAAAAAAGGATAGTACTATTAAAAAGTCTCAGGATCAGGAGAAAGGTTCTTCCTCTCAGAAGAAAACCACCTCCACTTCCAAGGTTTCTGCTGCCCGCACTGAGCGCAGTCGAAGTGACAAAAAATCTTCCCCCAAAAAATAATGGGTCAAAAAGTTAACGCCAACGGCATAAGGCTTGGAATCACACATTCCTGGCCAAGTACTTGGTTTGCATCGGGGAAGAAATATAAAGAACTATTTTTACAAGATACTAAAATAAGGAGGTACGTTGCGGAAAGATTCAAAGATGCTGGTATCAGCGAAATTCACATTGATCGTAATAAGAAAATTTCTTTAGCTATTCATACTAGCAAGCCAGGTGTGATTATTGGAAAGCAGGGTGCAGCTATAGAGGAACTTAGGAAAGATCTAGATAAGAAATTCGGAGGTTCCTTTGAAGTAAATATCCAAGAGATTCGCAGTCCAGATATGGATGCTTGTGTGGTTGCCGAAACTGTTCAAGGACAGATCCAGCGTCGTATGCCTTACAGAAGAGCAGCAAAAATGGCTATAGAGAAAGCTATTCAGGCAGGGGCGGTTGGAATTAAAATTCGTGTATCAGGCCGTTTGAATGGTGCTGAGATTGCTCGATCAGAATTGTTTAAAGAGGGGAACATTCCTTTGCAGACTTTGCGTGCCAATGTTCAATTCGCAAGGCGTAGTGCTTTGACGACTTACGGAACGATTGGTGTGCAGGTTTGGGTCTATAAAGGAATGGTCTTCCGCAAGGTTGAGCATATTCAAACATCTGTTTTATCTGATTCCCAGCAGAAAGATGCTTGAGCCCAAAAAAGAAAAACATCGCAAGCAACATAGACGTCGCGGGTCATTCAGCGGAGTTGCACAGCGTGGGCATATGTTGGCATTTGGATCTGTTGGACTCAAAGTAATGTCTAATGGAGAGGTGACTGCAAGACAGCTTGAGGCGGCAAGGCGCGCGATGACACACTCTGTACAGCGCGGAGGGAAAATTTGGGTACGTGTATTTCCACATACTCCAGTTACTAAAAAAGCATCAGAAGTGCCTATGGGATCAGGAAAAGGCACACCCGAATATCACGCAGCCGCGGTTAAAGCAGGAACTATCCTATTCGAAATGGATGGTATTACAGAAACTGCAGCAAGGGAGGCATTGCGTCTCGCTGGACACAAGATTCCTATGAAGACCAAGATTGTTACCCGTATTACAAGATAATGGCCGTATTACTCTCCATTGCCGAGCTTAAAAAAATGCAAGCCAAAGACTTGTTACGTGAGATATATGATCAATCTGCACTCGTAGCCAAGATGCGTTTGGGTATCAAAATGAATAAAGAGAAAGATACAGGTAAATATCGTCGTGAGAAAAAAATGCTTTCACGCATGAAGACGGTATTAACAGAGAAGGCGTACGAGATGCAAGCATCTTCTTCCCCAGAACAATCATGAGAACTAAAAAAGGCACAATTGTATCGGCCAAGATGACAGACACTGTTACTGTGGTAGAACACCGAGCAGTCTTCCATCCAATTTACAAGAAGAGATTCCGCCGAAGCAGCAAATTCATGGCAGATAGCAAAGGGATAGAAGATCTACAGGTTGGTGATACTGTTTTAATTTCTGAATGTAAGCCGCTTAGCAAAAACAAGTGTTTCAAGGTTACTGAGGTGTTGGAGCGTGTGGCACGAGTAAGCGATATGAAGGAAGAAGAGGGAGTTGATGAAGCAGTTCATGGTAATAGAGAAGAAAAGGTTGAAGCTTCAATTAAGGAGGGAAAGGAGATAAAGGAAACAAAAGAAGAATCTACACCATCAACTACTGAATCATGATTCAAGTTCAATCCACCCTCAATGTTGCAGATAATACAGGTGCCAAAAGCGTCATGTGCGTCAAGGTACTTGGAGGTTCTAGGCGACGTTATGCCAGTGTAGGAGATGTGATTGTAGTGGCAGTAAAAACTGCAGCTCCTCGTGGTGTGGTAAAGAGGAAGGCAGTGGAGAAGGCGGTGGTAGTTAGAACTAAGAAACTAATTCGTCGTAAAGACGGTAGTGGCATTCGTTTTGATGACAATGCTTGTATCATTATTGGAGGAGATCGCATGCCTAAGGGCACACGCGTGTTTGGTCCTGTTGCTCGTGAATTACGAGCAAAAGGATTCCAGAAGATTATTTCCCTTGCCCCCGATGTATTATGAAGCTGCGCGCAGGCGATCATGTGGTCGTAATCTCCGGCAAGGATAAGGGAAAAACTGGCAAGGTTCTAAGAGTGTTAGAAAGCGCAAATCGTATTGTGATTAGCGACGTTAATATGCGAACCAAACACTTAAAAAAACAGCCTAATCGTCAGGGTCAGATAATTCGTTACGAAGCATCATTGCCTATTAGTAATGTGATGCTAATTGATGCAAAGACAAAGAAGCGATCGCGTGTAGGTTATAAGATTGACGAGAAGGGTAATAAGGCTCGTATTGCTAAGAAAAGTGGAGATGTTGTAACTGCTGCTAAGGTAGATAAGAAGGATTCGGCAAAGGATTCATCCTCCTCCGCCAAGGCTACGGAGGACAAGAAAGAGACAAAGGATATCAAGAAGCCTAAGAAGACAGATGAGAAAGTTGGATCTTCAGATAACAAGAAGCCATTCTGGAAAGGTCTTGGATTCGGTGCAGAGGCCATGCAAGATGCAGATCTTAAAGAAGGTTCTCATATGCAAGAAGATCATTCTGTGCCTGATCAAGGCAAAACTCCTGATACCATTTCTCACCAACGTGGATCATGACATTTACATCTCTCCATGATCGGCTACGTGGTCCTATTGCAGAACACCTAAAGAAGGAGCTAAGTATTAGCAATTATTATGCTCTCCCTAAGATCGAAAAGGTTGTTGTGAATGTAGGTATCAATAAATCTAAGATGGATAGCAAAGAGACTCAACAATACGTTGCAGATTGCCTGATGCAGATAACAGGTCAGAAGTCAGTCTTCACAAAAACTCGCAAGGCTATTTCTAACTTTAAAACACGCGAGGGAATGATTGTTGGTGCAATGGTGACACTTAGGGGAAAGAAGATGGAAGAATTCCTAGATAGATTGTTGCACTACTCTTTGCCTCGCATACGCGACTTCCGTGGAATTAACGCACATCTAGATGGTAAAGGCAATTTCTCAATCGGTATTCATGATCACTCCATTTTCCCAGAAGTGCCACTCCCAGAAGCTAAGCAGATTTTTAGTTTGCAGATTCAAATTACAACAACTACTCATAGTGATGACGAGGCGCGTGCGCTGTTTAAGCAGATGGGAATGCCTTTTAAAAAAGGTTCAAAAGATATAAAAGAGTCAAAGGGTGCAGAGGAGGCAAAAGCGGCGATTGCTGATCTTAAAGAATCCTCTGATTCCTCTGAATCTTCTACAGAAACTGATTCCTCTTCTTCCTCTTAAATCTTTCTTATATGGCTAGAACCGCTCTAAAGCACAAGCAGAAAACAAAACTCCAGGCATACCTGAGAGACAAAGCTGCAGGCAGAAAGCCTAAGTTCCCAACAAGAATCTACAATCGTTGTGGACTATGTGGCAGACGCCACGGCTTCATGCGCTTTTTCGGGGTTTGCCGTATTTGTTTCCGTGAGCTCGCCTCTGAAGGAGAGATCCCGGGTGTAACAAAATCTTCCTGGTAATTATTATGACTTACGTAACAGACCCCATCGGCGATTTACTAACTAGAATGCGTAACGCTCAGAGTGCACGCAAAGGAGACTGTAATGTGCCTTGGTCTAGAATGAAGGAGCAGCTATGTGAGCTATTACGTGATAACGATTGGATTGCAGATGTATCTGTATATGGAGAGGATCCTAAAAAGTATATGACAGTTACGTTTAATCCAGAGAAGCCAAATCTAGAACTCAGCCGAGTTAGCAAGCCTGGTCGACGTGTATATAAAAGCATGCAGGATTTACGTCCAGTTCTAAACGGATATGGAACAGCAATTTTAACAACCAGCCAAGGTCTTATGACAGATAAGCAAGCTCGTGAGAAGAAGGTTGGCGGAGAAGTACTTTGTACCATCGCATAATTATGTCTCGAATTGGAAAACAAGCAGTGGCCCTTCCATCCGGTGTGACCGTCGAAGTCACAGGAGCAGTTGTAAATGTAAAAGGACCTAAAGGGGAGTTGAGTTACACTCATCTTCCAGAAGTTAGTGTTAAAGTTGATGGAGATCTAGTTTTGGTAGAACGCAAAAATGATCTAGCTCAATCTCGTGCTCGCCATGGTCTTACACGCCAGTTGGTTGCCAATATGATTCAAGGTGTAAGCGAAGGATACGAGAAACAGCTTGAAATAATTGGAGTAGGTTATAAAGCGCAAGTACAAGGCAAAAAACTCACTTTGAATCTTGGTCATTCTCATCCAATTGATTATGCAATTCCAGAAGGGATAGAAGTAGCACAGGATGAAAAGAACAAGAACATACTTATTGTGCGCGGTATAGATAAGCAATTAGTTGGTCAGGTAGCCGCTGATATTCGTGATTTCCGAAAGCCAGAGCCATATAAGGGCAAGGGTGTTCGTTATGTTGATGAGCACGTTCGTCGTAAAGTAGGTAAGGCTGCTGGTAAATCTGGTGATTAATCCCAATTAAATTATGTTTATGCAAAAGTTACAGAATCGGGTAGCACGCAAGAGAAGAATACGTGCAAAAATAAACGGCACAGCTGCGTGTCCGCGTATGACTGTATTCCGTTCTCATGCTCAATTTACAGTTCAGCTAATTGATGACACAACAGGAAAAACAGTTGTTTCTGCCAGTACAAAAGAGGCAAAGGCAAAGCCAAATATGGAAGGCGCTAAAAAGCTTGGTGAATTAATCGCAAAAAAAGCTAAAGATGCCAAAGTTTCTACTGTTGTTTTTGACCGTAATGCCTATTCTTATCATGGTTGTATAAAGGCGATTGCCGATGCAGCTCGTGAAGGAGGACTCCAATTTTAACAGTTAACAGTTAACATTTGACATTTAACTTTATCACTTCACCACTCTCACACTTCACTACTTAACACTCTATGCCAAAGACTTCCCGCCCAGATCGCAAAAGACAAGATCGTCGCTCGAGAGAGCCGAAAGAGTTTGAGGAGACAACACTGTCTGTCGATCGCGTTACTCGCGTGGTAAAAGGTGGACGTCGTTTGCGTTTTAGGACTGTAGTAATTATTGGAAACAGAAAGGGAAAAGTTGGTTTGGGTACAGGTAAGGCTTCAGAAGTGCAGGCATCCGTTCAAAAGGCTGCAGCTGATGCAAAGCGAAATATGATCACAATCCCAATTGTGAATGGTACTATCCCGCATGAGGTAGACCAAAAGTTTAAGGCAGCTAGAATTCGATTACTTCCAGCTAGAGAAGGTACAGGAATAATTGCAGGAGGTGCTCTTCGTGTTGTTTTGGAGCATGCAGGAATAAAAGATGTCCTATCTAAGAGATATGGTACAACAAACAAACTTGTTAATGCTCAGGCTGTAATGGAGGCCCTTAAGAGGCTCAGAGGTACTACACCTGATGATGATAAAAGTGATGCAGAGAAGAAGATCATTGATCTAGATAAAGCCCAATCCGAAGCTAAGCAGGATGCTGAAGTTTTGGAGGGTGAGCAGATTACTATAAAAGAGGTAAAAAAGGAGGATGTGCTTTAATAACAGTTAACATTTGACAGTTAACAATTGACTGGTCTTCGCCAAGGCTACGCGGGCCGGTAGCTTCGGCTGGCAGTTAATTAGATTTATCAATGAGCGTGTTTAAATACTACAACAATTTAGTTAAATTGTTGTAGAGTTTGTTTATGCATTTCTAATGATCTTATGTGTTTGATATACTTAATCAGTTATGAATAAAGCACTCCTTATTATTGCTAAAGAAGGATTCCAAGATATTGAATTAAATGGAACAAGAGATGCTCTGATTGCCGCAGGGTTCGAAGTTATTTTAGGAAGCTCCGAAATAGGCTCATGTGCAGGCAAACTAGGTGGGTCCGAAGAAGCTGCGAAAGCTTTAAAGGATGTGCAGGTAGATGAATACGATTGTTTGGCATTTATAGGTGGTCCTGGGGCTTCGCAGTTCTTTGATGATGGCGAAGCACTTAGAATTGCACACGAAGCAGCACGTTTAAATAAGCCTTTGGGTGCCATTTGCATTGCTCCAATCATACTTGCAAAGGCACGTGTTCTATCCGGCAAACAGGCCACGGTGTGGGACAGTGATGGTCAGCAACAGTCTGAACTAGAGAAATACGAAGCACAATACACAGGAGATAGTGTTACGGTTGATGGAAAAATTGTTACGGCAAATGGGCCGGATGCGGCGGAAGAGTTTGGGAGGACATTGGCTACATTGTAGGTTCGTTAGGTTTTTTAGGTTTATTACGTTTATTAGGTTCTTTGCTTAATACAAAACAACCTAATGAACTTAATCAACATAATCAACTTAATAAACTTAACAATCTAACTAGTCAACTTATTCAATTTTCATTCGTCCAAAGTTCTGTGCCCATACATCTCCAAATAGTCCAATACCCACTTCTTCGAATTGAGGATTTAGAATATTTGCTCTATGCCCTGGTGAATTCATCCAATCTTCGTGTACTTGAGCGGGTGTAAGCTGTCCTTTGGCAATGTTTTCTCCTACTGCAAATCTAGGTTTGCAGCCACATATTTCGGTTTGAGTTGTAAATGAATCTGGCGTGGTTGCTGCACGACTTATTTCTACTAGAGGATTTAAGTTGAATACAGTTTGGCATCCGCATTTAGACTCATCTACATCCATATAGTTTGCTGCACGAATTCTGTCTACATAATCTAATCCTTCTGGTGTTGTATGGCTAAAATATCCTCTTTGAAACATATCTTTAGCATGTCTTTGGGCGGATATACGCAGCAGTATATTCTCTGTGAGAGCCGGAAGGTTTGCTTCTGTCCTGGCTTTATTTAAAAGTGCAATGATTTCGTGACGTGTAGTATCTGGGCGAGCGGCTTCTCCTTTTTTAAATAATTTTTGAATGGCATTTTTTACAATGGAAGGAGTAACTTTAATTCGGCTAACAGGTTTTTCTTCTATTGTTGTAAATGAGAAATTACGAGGCATGCGATCAGGCTCTATCAAGAAAAATCTTTGTAGAGCTCTTTCTGCTTCGCCTTGAGAAACACGCATAGAAGGTATTAGCTTATTAGAGTTTGTTGCATCGTTGAATAGTACATAGTAAGAGGCAATACCTGCAAAAGGTGCGTACCATGATTCTTCTTCTATGTCTTGGAAGGAATGAGGTATGTGCGATGGCAGGCCAAATGCTATTGCCATCATCTTAAGAAACTCAGCACGAGATATGGACCGATAGGGGAATAGTAATCCTCGTTCTGGTTCTGGATCTATCATCTTTAATTTTGTGGCGTAAATTACGTATTTAGTATGAGGTTGTGCTGCTACAACATCAGGATAAAATTCGGCATTTTCTGTTAAATCTGGAATCACCTCTCGGCTTGCTTTTAATAGAAGTTCCACAGCTCCTGCTCGCGTTAGGAATCTTTCCGAATAGGATTGAGCTGCAGAAGCTGTATGTACTGGAATCCCAGACAAGAGTAGTACTACTGCCAGCATGAAGGGGTGCATGCGCATTAGATCTATTGTATCAGCTTGTGGCATGTTATTTGTAGTGCAATATAATTTGTGATTCTGGCATTTATCCTAGAGTTTTAAAATTCTCTTGAAAATCTCTGAGAATCGCTTGAGAACAAGGAAATATAGCCCTATAGTGCCCTGCGTTGCTTCCCTTTAAGGGATGGCAGGTTTCCTTCGATTTTTCTCTTCAGTTTGAAATGTTACATACTATTAAGCCAACACCGGGGTCCAAGAGCGCGCAAAAGCGCAAAGGACGTGGTAGTGGTTCTGGTAACGGAACAACTGCTGGTAAAGGTACTAAAGGACAAAGGTCTCGCGCAGGTGCTTCACGTAGGTTTGCTTTTGAGGGAGGACAAACACCTCTGCTAATGCGACAGCCCAAACTTGGCGGATTTAAAAATCCAAATAGAGTGGAATGTGAAGTGGTTAACTTGTCTGATCTGGAAACTCTAACCGCAGGAAAGTATGACGTTACCGCTTTGCGTGAAGCAAAGCTTCTTCGAACCAAGAGGCCTGTAAAGATTCTTGGAAGAGGTGAAGTTACAAAGAAGTTAGAACTTACTGTGGATGCCGCCTCTAAGACTGCCAAAGAAGCAATAGAGAAAGCTGGTGGCTCGGTAGAGATCGTATCTCGTATTTAGTATTTCGTATCTCGTATAATTTCGAAATGTTCTTTTAATACCCTAGATACTAAATACGAAATACTAGATACTACCCATCAGAATTTAATTCTAACCGATAGACCTGTTACATGTTCACCTATCTCCGACAACTCTGGCACTCCGAGGATCTTCGTAAGCGCATCATATTCACTTTGGGTATTCTTTTGGTATATAGAATTGCTGCGCACATAACAATTCCCGGATCTGATCCATTTGCCCTAAGGGAGTTTTTGAGTTCACGTGGAGGTGGAGGAATAGTTGGGGTTTTTGCAGCTCTCACTGGCGGATCGATAGATAACTTCTCTATCGTTTTGCTTGGGTTATCTCCATATATCAACGCTTCTATTATCATGCAGCTAAGCACTGTTATCTTCCCAAAACTGGAAGCAATGCAGAAAGAAGGAGTGCAAGGCCAGCAACAGATCAATCGTTATACACGATATCTCACAGTTCCTTTGGCATTTGTACAGAGTTATGGATTCCTCATCTTGCTTAGTCGTGGTGGTGCAAATCTTCTAGACTTGAGCTTCCCAGGAGTGCTAGCCCCCATGCTTTTTGTAACTACAGGTTCTCTATTCATTATGTGGCTAGGTGAGCTAATTACGGAAAAGGGAATTGGAAATGGAATCTCGCTAATTATCTTTACTGGAATTATTTCAGGTATTCCTGCAGTACTTAGTTCACTATTTATTGCAGGAGAAGGAAAGATGGCAGCATTCTATCTGTTCTGCATTGTATCTCTGGCAACTCTTGTTGCTGTTGTTCTCTTTACAGATGCACATCGCTTGATTCCAATCACATATGCTAATCAAGGAGCGGGCAGAGGAGTTCAGGGTGGTATCCCAATTCGTCTAAATCAGGCAGGAATGATTCCAATTATCTTTGCAATTTCTTTGATGACTCTTCCCGCAATAATTGCACAGTTCCTTTCTACTGCTCCTAATTTTGCATCAGTGGTTGGTTTCATTACAAATTACTTAAATCCATCTTCGCCAAGTATTCCATATATGCTTATATACTTCTTATTGGTGATGGCGTTTACATATTTCTATGTGTCGGTTACTTTCCGTCCAGATGATATTGCAGATACCATTCAGAAGCGTGGTGGATTTATTCCTGGTATTCGCCCAGGCAAACAGACGGCTGCAATTCTTGCAAAGACTTCAAGTCGCTTGAACCTATGGGGCGGCTCATTCCTCGGAATTGTTGCTATCATGCCACTTGTCTTCACAAAATATTCAAACTTGAGTTCACAAGATCTTATCATTTCGGGTTCTGGACTCATTATTATCGTTGGTGTGGTTATGGAACTTATCAGGCAAGTGAATGCTCAATTGCTTGCACATGATTACGAGAAGCTGGTCTAATGGATTTAGTTTTCTTCGGTATACAGGGAAGCGGAAAAGGCACACAAGCCAAAAAGCTTGCTGCTGAATTTGGGTACGATATTTTTGAAGCAGGTGGAGAGCTAAGGAAGATAAAATCATCTGGTACTCCTCTTGGTGAAGAAGTTGCGTCTTTTATAGACGAAGGAAAATTGGTTCCATTCGAGATAATCATGCGAGTGGTTAAAGAGGCTATTCTTGCACGTGATGTGGATCAGAAGATTCTATTTGATGGCATTCCTCGAGACGGAGATCAAATGAATGCTTTCAACGATATTA
This sequence comes from Kiritimatiellales bacterium, assembly GCA_021734665.1. GTDB lineage: Bacteria > Patescibacteriota > Gracilibacteria > Peribacterales > Peribacteraceae > UBA2144. The sequence continues at coordinate 6,924 of JAIPIN010000002.1, read as the reverse complement.
TGGAAGAAGTTGGTCGTGACTTTAAATGCATAGAAATCAAGCTTGATAAAGAAGAGGCAGTGCAGCGTATTCTTGGTCGTGCAGAAGAGGAAGGACGCGCAGATGATGCAGATGAATCAATTATTCTGCGTAGAATGGGTACTTTTGTAGATAAGACGATGCCGGTTATTCAGCAATATAAAGATCAGGATAATCTGATTGAAGTGGAGGGGCAGGGGACGATCGAGGATATTTATGCGAGGCTGAAGGGGGCTTTGGATTTGGAGTAATCCGTTATTTCGTTACTTTGTTATTTCGTAACAAGGAAACGAATTAACGAGATAACGAAATAACGTTCTTTCCTTGTAAGTTAAATACTGCAATCATTAGGTCATGTCCCAGTTCCAAATCTTTTCCGAGCAAGAAATAGAATCTTTAAAAATAGGAGGTAAGATTCTTCGTGCATGTTTGGATATGCTAGAGGCTATGGTGGAGCCTGGAATAACTACAAAAGATTTAGATTCAGAAGCGGAGAAGTTCATTATTGCCCAAGGAGGTAGGCCAGGGTTTAAAGGCTACCACAATTTTCCGGCAACACTTTGTACGTCTGTTAACGAAGAGAGTGTGCATGGCATTCCTAGTAATCGCGTTTTGAATGATGGAGATATAGTTTCGGTTGATTGTGGCGTTATTATAGACAACTTGTATACCGATGCTTGTTTTACTGCAGCTGTTGGAAATATTTCGGATGAGGCTCAAAAACTAATGGATGTGACAAAGCAGTGCTTGGAGAATGTGGTTAAGCTTCTAAAGAAAGGTGTTAGAACAGGGGATATATCTGCAATTGTACAAAAGACTGCAGAAGATGCTGGATTCCATCCCGTTAGATCACTTACTGGTCACGGCTTGGGCACCAATCTTCACCAGTTCCCAGATATTCCTAATGTAGGAGAAGCAGGAACAGGTCCAAGACTTCCTGAAAATACGCTTATTGCTGTTGAGCCAATTATTTCTGCCGGTAGTGATGCAGTGGTTCCAACTGAGGATGATTGGACGCTTGTGATTAAAGATCATGCTCTTTGTGCTCACTTTGAACACACTCTTTTGATAGGTGAGACGGGGTGTAAAGTGATTGCATAGTTTGGATAGTTGGATAGTTGGATGGTTCGCAGGCGATTTTCAGGCTTGTTGCCACTTTAGAGCCATCCAGCCATGTAGCCATCCAAATCATTTAACTTATTTACCATTTCCTTGCTAAAAACCGCCAATTTTTGCATTTTGTACATCATTTTTTACTTTTTGCAATCAATATTTACCTCTATTAGATAAAATCCGTACATTTAGCTTGATACTGCCAAAATGCATCTGTAGCATTGATCGGCTTGTATTTCGTCTTGCAATCTGTGTCAAAGGATGTAATTGAACTCATCGGCATTGTTGAAGAATCCTTTCCAAATGCCACGTTCAAAGTCAAAATCCTTAGTCCCCAAGCAAAAGATCACGAGCTTCACTGCACCCTTGCTGGGCGTATGAGGAAGTTCCGAGTGCGCATTCTTCCTGGGGATCGTGTGAAAGTAGAAATCACACCTTACGATCTCGAGAAAGGACGCATTACTTATCGCTTCCGCTCTGATCAACCACTTCCACTCTCGGAAGAGGTACCTGCTAGAGAAGAAGCAACAGAAGAAAAGACAGAACAAGCATCTTAATTTTTTATCTCTCTCATGAAAGTCCGCGCCTCCGTCAAACCGATCTGCAAAGACTGCCGCCTGGTAATCAGGCGTAGTGGCGGAAAAAAGAAGATGGTAAGGCGCATAGTCTGCAAGAATCCTAAGCACAAGCAGCGACAAGGCTAATTCAGAACCTACGGGAATTCAAAATTCAGAATTACCCTCATCCTCCCCACTTTTCTAACTAACCTAGCCCAAGCCCAAATCCCAGCTCTATTATGCTAAGAATTGCCGGTGTTGTACTCCCAGGCCAAAAAAGAATCGTGATCGCTCTTACAGAGATAAGAGGTCTTGGGACATCGCTATCTGCAAAAATTCTTAAAGAATTAAATATTGATGTTGATAGAAAGGCAGACGATTTGAATGAGGAAGAAGAGGCAAGGCTACGTTCACGTATTGAGCAAGAGGAGCTAGAAGGAGATCTATCACGTAAAGTATCCATGGATGTTAAACGTTTACAAGATATTGGAACATGGCGTGGTTATCGTCATCGCAGAAAACTTCCTGTGCGCGGGCAAACATCTAGAAGGAATGCTAGAACCAAACGTGGTAAGAAGAGGACCGGACTCTCCGGTCGTGTAACGTTAACAAAGACCTAGTCCCTAATTTCCTAATCCCTAATCTCTAGCCAATGGCTACTACTAAAAAAGCAACAAAGGCTCGCAAAAAGAAGATTAAGCGCACTGTGCCCAAGGCACGTGTGTGTATCTATGCTGGCGAGAACAATACTATTGTGACCTTTACGGATCTAGAGGGTAACAAGTTGGGTGGAGCAAGTTGCGGAGGTGCGGGATTCCGTGGAACACGCAAATCGACTCCATATGCTGCTAAGGTTGCAGCAGAGAAGGCATCTGAGTCTATACAAGGATTTGGAATTCAATCTGTTCAGGTAGAAGTAAAAGGCCTAGGACCTGGACGTGAACAAGCAATTCGCGGTATTCAGGGGGCTGGTATAGACCTTGATGCCATTGTTGATCGTACTCCTATCGCACATGGCGGATGTAGACCTAAGAAACGCCGCAGGGTGTAATTTTTATTTGTTAAATGTTAACTGTTAACTGTAAATTGTCATGAAATATACTGGACCAAAAGCAAAGCGCTGCAGAAGACAAGGCACCAATATCTATGGTAGCGATAAATACGATAAGATATTGCAGAAAAAACCTCAGGGCCCTGGAAAGGGACCACGCGTTCGCCAAGGTCGTAAATCTGAGTATGCACAGCAGTTAGGAGAGAAACAAAAGGTGCGTGACATGTATGGTCTTTCCGAGCGTCAGTTCGTTAACCTCTATAAAGAGGCGTCATCTGCCACGGAACAGACTGGAGACGCATTCAAGCAGGCGCTTGAACGCAGATTAGATAATGCAATCTATCGTGCTGGTTTTGCTCTTACTCGTCTTCAGAGTAGGCAGTTTACCAGTCATGGTCATTTCATGGTAAACGGACGTCGAGTTACAGTTCCTTCCTATCGTTTGAGAGGTGGGGACGTAATCGAAGCCCGTAGTAGCAGCAAAGGCTCACCTGTCTTTGGTCCAATTATCGAGGCACACGAGAAGTACATGCCTCCTGCTTGGATGAAGGTAGATAGTGCTGCCATGAAGATTGAAATTATTTCCTTACCAGATCCAGAGTCTGCTGAGCAGGCTGTGGATATGCGACAGGTAATTGAGTTCTATTCCAGAAAATAGCCCTTCTTTCGGTGGAGTTTCTCCACCATTCTTCCTTTCCACCCCACTCTCATGCATATTATTCAGGAAGAAATCGGACCCCCAGTATTTAGCTCTTCACAAGCTGGTAAAGGGGACGATGATGCACATGCAGTCTTCACCATTGCACCTTTACCTCCAGGATATGGAGTTACATTGGGCAATGCGATGAGACGCTCGCTCCTTTCTAGCCTTCCAGGTACTGCTGTTACCTCTGTTCGTATCAAGGGGGTCCAGCACGAGTACACAACTCTAAAGGGAGTATGTGAATCTGTTGTTGATATTTGTTTGAACTTAAAAGAGCTTAAAGTACGCAAGTTCAACAAAGATCCAGAAATCGTATCCTTAGTTGCCAAAGGCCCTAAGACTATTAAGGCTAAGGATCTTGATGTCTCTTCTGATATAGAAATTCTCGACCCAGATACGGTTATTCTAACCCTTGAGAAAGGAGGTGAGATTGATATGGATATCACTGTAGAAAAGGGAGTTGGATATGCCCCAGCTGGAGAGCGCAATAAAAAGCAGAATGAACCTGGATTAATTCACATTGATGCTACTTTTAGTCCTGTAGATAAGGTACGTTTTGATGTTGAGTCTTCTCGTGTTGGGCAGAGAACAAATCTGGACAAGCTAATTCTTGACGTAAAGACAAATGGATCACTTTCAGCAGAAGAAGCGGTTCAATTTGCATCACAACTTCTTAAGAGTTACTTTGAATACTTTGGAAGTGCAGACAAGATTGTAGAGAGTGAATTCGTTGCTGACTTCTCACGTAGCGGTGTCCAAGGTGTTCCAGATGATGATTCGTCTCCAATCAAAGAGAGTTATACACCAATCGAAATTCTAAACTTCTCTCCCCGCACACTTAATGCTCTTATTAATGCAGGCGTAGGAAGTATCGAACAGCTTACTAAATGTACCGAAGCATCCCTTAGTAATTTCCGCGGATTTGGTGCTAAGGCACTAGATGAAGTGCACAAGACACTTGCAGATCGCGGACTTGCTCTATCAGATGATTCTATGGATTCCTAATTTGACTTTACTCCTAATTTAAGCCAAAATCTCCCACTCATGCGCCACCAGAACAAACGCCTAGGCCTAATCCAAAAACCAGCTCACGCTAGGATGCTAAAGCGTAACTTGGTAACTTCACTTTTGCTTTATGAATCTGTGCGAACCACAAAGAATAGAGCAAAGGCAATAAAGCCTATTGTCGATCGTTTGATTACTGTTGCAAAGACGCGTCCAGAACACATTGCAATTAGGTTTATTAATCGTACTGTGACGGACAAGAATGCAAGTCGCAAAATAATGGAGATTTATAAGGCTCGTTATAGTGATAGGTCAGGTGGACTAACTCGTATGGTTCCTGTTGGTGCACGAAAAGGAGATGGAGCAGAACTTGTTGATCTGAGTTTAGTAGAAGGAATTGAAAGTTCTGATGATCGTAACGAGTTACGCGTTACGCGTGACGAAAATTCTTCGAAAAGCACATGAAGACTTCCACTATTCCCACATCGGCTCCTAAATGGCTCATGATTGATGCAGAGGGACAGTCGCTTGGGCGCTTGTCTACTCAAGTAGCAACTCTATTACGTGGCAAGCATCGTCCTGAATTTTCACCACATCAGCTTTGTGGTGATCAGGTTGTTGTAATAAATGCGGCAAAGCTAAATTTTCATCCTACAAAGCTACATCGCAAGGTATACAACAGGCATACGGGATTCATGGGTCATCTAAAAACAATGAATCTAAAGGAATTGATGGAGAAAGATCCTACACAAGTTATTGAAAAGGCGGTTAAGGGTATGTTGCCTGCCAACCGCTTGCGTCCACAAATGCTTAAACGTTTGCACGTTTATGTTGATGATAAGCATGAGCATGATGCTCAAAAGCCCGTTCCATTTCCTCTCTAGTTCATGACAGCAGCTACCACAAATAGGCAATATCACTACAGCGCTGGAAAGCGTAAGACTGCTATTGCACGCGTGAAGCTTTTTGAGCAGGGATCTGGTTCTGTTACAGTTAATGGAAAGGAAATGAAGGAATATCTAACAGCTGTTGCAAGAGAAAATGCACTCGCACCTCTTGTTATGACTGATAACGCAAAGATGTTCGATGTTGAGGTGAAAGTAGTAGGAGGTGGTAAATCTGCTCAATCTGATGCTATTCGTCATGGTATAAGTCGAGCATTAGTGCTTTACAATCCAGAACTTAGGTCACAACTTAAAAAAGAAGGCTTCCTAAGGCGCGATGCACGCATAAAGGAAAGGAAGAAACCAGGACTCAAGGGTGCACGTAGGTCGCCACAGTGGGCGAAGCGCTAGAAAAGGTTTGTTAAGTTTATTACGCTTATTGGGTCTATTAGGTTCCTTGTTCTTTTTGCAAAAGAACCTAATCAACCTAATCAGCTCAATAAACCTAATGAACCTATTAGGAGACTACCATCTTCATGTAATACAAACTCGTACCATCCTCTGTATCCAAGATAAACTTTGCATCCAATGTAGATAGCTCTGTAATTGTCTGACACATCTTAAGAAGCATTGTGGCAGGAAGTCCTATGCCTGATTCTAAGCATGTAGCACAAAGTCCGGCAGCATCTTGTGAGCGTATAAATGGATCTCCTTTTTCTACAATGATATGACAAAGAGATTCCTGTACTTGTAGTATGTATCCCTCAATATATGTTTCAAGTTCTTCAACCGGAAGTTCATGCACTTCTGGTAGTGCCTCGAGGATGTCGAGATCACTGTGTATTGCGTGCGCGATGCAGGCTTCGATAGACATGATTTTTGTATTGGTTTAATCAGATTATTATAGCGTTTTTTGGCTTTATATTCAATCCATTACTCTAGCAGATAGCTAGAACAGTGGCCTAAAAGCTTAGAAATGCATAATTATTTCATATACGTTTTTATTAGCAATGTTAGGTAATATTTACTCCTTATTTAAGTATGTTTAAAAAGGCAAAAAACTTTTTAGGTACTTGCAAAAAATCTTCGAAACCACGAAGCTGTTAGTTGTGCCACCCTAGCTCCAGCCTTCGCTAATAGCCGGGCCGTCAAGAAGCTTCGGCTGGCAGGCAGGGGCCAGCACCGCAAAGCGGGGCGTGATAAAATAAATCTGCTCGGTCTTAAAGCGTTCATTTAATCCATATAATGAATTAAGCCACCCTAGCTCAGGGGTAGAGCAACTCACTCGTAATGAGTAGGTCGCGGGTTCGAATCCCGCGGGTGGCTCCATCAAATATTTATCAAAAATCTGTTTTAGGTTTATTTGTGGATAGGTCTTGAGTTTATATAAGGGATGCAGGTGATTTCATTAGATTTTGTGGTGAAAGAGTTATTAAGAAATTATTCATTTTTAATTCTTACTTAAATTCCATTCCGAAGTGCAACACCCAAGTGCAACACCTGATTCCCTCTGAAATGCCATAGAGAGGAGGTACGGTAGAGAAGTCATTCCTACCACCTTCCCACCTCAGCTATGGCATACAGACAGCTTAA
>JAIPIN010000041.1 GCA_021734665.1 Kiritimatiellales bacterium | reverse complement strand
TGTTCCATCCTTTTTAATTGAGTGAGAATTACAATTAGAACATATTTTTCATGATGCATCGGGGAAAATATAAGCATATCTCAGCTAACATTAGCGGAAAAGACATCATTTTAGCCCCCAAAATTTTCCATTAAGCCTGCAAATGTAAGTTTAATGTGAGCATTAATTTCCTTTGGGAGTTGTTGTAGTTCATTGAGAATACAATTGTATTGTTCCTCTGTAAGAAGGTTTCTTTGTTTTGCCTTTTGATTCCAATCCAGAGATTCATGGGCAGAGGCGCGTGCATATAGGTAAAATTTTGATTTATCTTTTCTTGTTTGCCTGCCAAACCCTTCTGCTAAATTGGCAGAAATTGAATCTGTTGAACGAATGAATTGTTCTCCTATTGTTTTTTGGGAAAGAACATTCCATTTCGAGACGATATCCCATACATAATTGGAAAGATGATAAGCACGTTTATATGCCTTTATATCGTTAAGCTTTAAATATTTCTTGGTCATATTAAGATGAATGATAGTAATAAATGTGCGAATCGCTTGCGAACCATCCAGCCATCCAATTATCCAACCATGCGTTCGCGTGTTAGCAAGATTGCTTCTGTTGGCAGACAGATATCTTCCACAAACAATTGTGGTCTCATATTTCCATTCCATGTATCTATTCCAAGTTTACATACAATATCAACGGGTCCTGTGAGTTGTTCCTGAAGATGTCCTAGTCGGAATCCGATCATCTTATTTCCTGCGATGTTACCTTGCAGATGTGCTCCGTCTGTACCTACACAACGCTGATAATCAATTTGTACATTTTTAATAATAAATAGTGGTTCTGGATTTCCTTTACCAAATGGTTCCAAGTAAGTGAGTCCTTCACATAGTTTGAGAGTGATATCTGATGGTCTTAGTTCTGAATCTATTTCTATGGTTGGTAGTAAGTCTTCTGCTTTTGTATGTTTTTGTACGTCTGCACTCAAGCGATCTCTAAGTTCATCAAGTAGATCTGTAGAAAATGTACATCCAGCTGCCTGAGCATGACCTCCAAAATATTGAAGTAGATCACTACACCGATCTAATCCTTCTGTAATATTATATTTTGGGATAGACCTTAGAGATGATGTGCAATTGTCTTCTTTTATGCGTCCAACAAGACTTGGTTTGCCGAACATCTCTGTGAGCCTTCCAGCTAGCAGTCCTACTATTCCTTCTGGGAAATCTTCTCGAGCTATACAGATGAATGGCTGTTCTGGTGACGATTCAATTTCTTCCAATGCTTCTTTAAATAGATTCTCTGTAAGCTTCTGTCTTTGCTCGTTTAGCAACTCTAGGGTAATAAGAGCCTCTCCACCCTCCAAAAGCGCTCTAAGGCCTATCAGAGGGTCTGTCATACGTCCTGCAGCGTTAATGCGAGGGGCAATTCGGAAGGCGATATCAGTGCTTGTAATGAAGTCTTTGTTTATACCTGCCTGAGAGATTAAAGATGCAAGTGGCTCATCTTTTAGATTTTTAATTGCATCCAATCCTTGAATTACAAGTAAACGATTTTGTCCTCGCAATTCCATCACATCTGCGATGGTTCCTATCATTGCAAGAGCAGTATCAATATGTTTGTCTTCCCACTCCCCACCTTCTAGTGCATTTATTAATTGATATACAACTCCAGCTCCAGATGGATGTGGCAAAGGATAATCGGGAGATAACTGTGGATGAATAATAGCAACAGCAGGTGGAAGGTTATGATGTGGTTGATGGTGGTCTGTAATGATTACATCCATCCCTTGCCGTTGTGCATTTCTAACCTCTTGCACAGAGCCAACACCTGTATCAACTGTAATAAGCAGCTGTGTTTTCTTTTCTATAAATTCATCAATGATGTGCTGCTTAAGTCCGTATCCATCTTTGCCTCTATGAGGTAGGCGCACGATTGGTTCTATATTGTGTCTTCGGAAAAATCTAATTAACTGAGCGGTAGAGGTGATGCCATCACAATCGTAATCTCCAAATATTCCAACTGTCTCTTTGTTTTTTATTGCAAGCCAAATGCGTTCAGTGGCTTTATTTATATCCGTAAATACAGATGATGAGACTATATTTTGTTTATCGTTACGAGGATCTATTCCTCGTGCAGCACATAGCATTAGCAGTAACTGATCAGGATGTAGTGCGACATCAACTGCTTTGGTGGAATCACGAACGATCCATGTTCTGCCAGTTAATGATAGCTTTGTTGTCATGCACAAAGCGTACCAGCTGGTTGGTCAAGCTTACTAGGAAGTATAAAAAAGAATCTTTTGTGTAGTTCTGTTTTTGGTCTTTGCAATGCGACAAAAGACGTTCTATATGAGTTAAGAACGTTTCGCAAAAAAGACATCTTTGCTTTACATCAGTTACTGTTATAGAATCATAATTCTACGAGACGTTCTCGGATTGGTATTTGGCACCATTGATTTCAAAATAAGGGGATTGTTTATGTATCGTAAAATTGCTAGATGGATTATGTCCGTCACAACTTCTCCTTGGAAATTAAATTTCTTGCTTCCTCTATTAATTTTGTTATCTATTTTCGTTCTCATAATAATATTCAGGTAATTTGAGAACGAGATTTGCCAAAAAAGAACTCCTTGCCTACTGGTAGAGGGTTCTTAATTATTCATTTTTAACTATTCATTAAACAAATGAGATTGTTTTAATGTTCAGACGGTAATCTATTAGAACTCTCTAGATGCCCATCCCATTCTCTTGCCTGCGCGTTTTAGGGTCCATCCTACAGCTCCAATCATTGTAATGCTGGCCAATATTCCACCGGCACCTGTTGGGGCCAGAGGCTGTGGGGCGCCTGAGTGTTGGACTATGTATTGGTTCCTATCTACACGATCTAGTAGCCTAATTGTTCTTAGAAGTTCTAGTTCTTCGGTTCCCAAATTTACATTTACTCCCATATCCAATGGTATGTCATTATCTGTATTAGACACTTCTGGTTCTGGAGGAGGTGCAGGATGTTGCCTTGCAAATTCTGCTGCCTGCTCTGCCTCTCTGCGCTCGGCACTTAGAGCTGCCTGGTCTTCTGCTCGTTGCTGTGCATCACGCGTACTTGGAGGTACGTAAAGATCATTCCCCATTAATACATCTTCTGGTAGCAAGTATGCTTGAGCTGTAATAGGAGCGAAAATTGCAGTTGCAAGAAGCATAATTGAGAGTGATCTTGCCGATGTGGATTTAAGTGGAAACATCATATTATTCTATAGGAAAAGCGGAATAATTGCAATTTGCTGTGGAACCTAACATGCAGTTGAAATACTCCTGTTCGTCCAAAATTCCATTGCCATTTGAGTCTTCAGAATTTGGATCGGTCTCGCCTTCGTCTATTTCTGCATTGAGATTGATGTCTTCTCCGCGAACTATTTTGCCGTTTGATCCAACGCGGCAGAGACCATCGCATAGACCATCGCGATCTGAATCAATGTTCAATGGATCTGTCTCTCCAGAGTCCACTTTCCCGTTTCGATTCTTGTCTTCTAATCCATCTAAAATTCCATCACCGTCAGAATCACGGATAATTGGATTAGAATGTAGAGAGAAAACTTCTATTCCATCACTAAGTCCATCGCCATCCGTGTCAGCAATTTCGGGATCTGATCCTGCAGCTCTTTCTACTTGAATGTTTACTCCATCTCCATCTTCATCAGTTCCAACAGGAAGTGGAGCTTCGGTCATAACATAACAGGATGATTCTGCTTTGAAGATTTCTAATTGGTGTCGTATGCGTCCACGAGTTTCTGCCGTCTCATTAAGATTTTCGTCAGTTAGAGATTCTTTGTTTAAGAAGGAAAATTTTCCGCGACGAATTGCAATTTCTTTTTCTCTACGTGCATCACGTTCTGCTTCCGACAAGAAAATTCTTCCAGGGAAACCACGGCGGCTAAGGCTCAGTGCTTCTGCGTAATTATCTGGGAAGCAGTATCCCCAATAACGAATGTTTTCTCCACTATGTCCGAATAGTGTTCTGCGTGGGATGTCTTCTCCTGATGGTATGTGTAAAATTACATTTACATTAGGAGGAAGCGAAACGCCTCTTTCTACTTCGTCTGCAAAAATTGTTTGCCAAGGAATAGTTCCGCGCATATGAGCGGGCAGAAGACGGGCTTCTAGTGAAGTATCTTGTGTGTGAATCACACCATAAGCAATAAAACCAATACACAAAATGCCCAAGCTCACAGTGAGCCATTGCATAACTTTGCGGATGTGTTTGTCTGTTAGCATCTGGTTATTATATCATAATTTGGTGGTTGTTGAAACCTTGTACAGAGGGATTTTGGCTAATTGGCTTATTAGCAGTTAGCTAATGGCTAATTAGCTAATAGGCTAATATGCTCTCATTTACATCATTATCTACTCCCCGCTTTGATTCTGATCCTATAAGATCCTCCCAATGCCAAAAGATTTTTATGAAGTCCTTGGCCTTTCCCGCGATGCATCCAAAGATGACATAAAAAAGGCATATAGAAAAATGAGTAAAGAGCTACATCCAGATAAGAACAAAGGAGACAAAGAATCTGAGCAAAAGTTTAAAGAAGTGAATGAAGCATATGAAGTTTTGGGTGATGACCAAAAGCGCAAACAGTATGACACTTTTGGTAGTGCGGGAGGGGCTTCGGGTTCGGGTTCGGGATTCGGAGGTTTTGATTTTTCCAACTTCCAAAATGCTGGCGGCTTTGGTGACATGTTCGAAAGTTTTTTTGGTGGTGGGCGTGGTGGACAGCGTGGCAGAAGAGATGAACGTGGTCGTGATAGAGAAGTACGTTTAACAATCGAATTTGCAGATGCAGTAAGCGGTGCAAAGAAAAAAATTGCGGTAGAAAATTTAGTCAGTTGCTCGGAATGCGATGGTAAAGGAACAGCTAAAGGATCAGAGATGATTACATGTAAGGATTGCGGAGGATCAGGACAGCAGACACGAACCGCGCAATCGTTTTTTGGGATGATTCAACAGAGTGTAGTTTGCTCTTCTTGTGGTGGTGCAGGAAAAATTCCAGAGAAGCCATGTTCAAGTTGTCGTGGTGAAGGGCGCCAAAGAAAAAAAGAAACTATAACTATAGATGTTCCGGCTGGAATTCATGATGGTCAAACTTTGAGATTAGAAGGTAAGGGCGAAGCTGGTAGGCAAGGTGCAACTTCTGGCGACCTTTATGTAATTATCGCAATTCAGGCCGATCCAAGATTTCATCGCGAAAGAGATGACATACATACGTCATTTGTTTTGCCAGCAATAGATGCGATTCTTGGTACACAAATTAAAGTAAAAACCGTGCAGGGAGATGTGTCGCTCAAGATACCCTCTGGCACACAGCCAAATCAGGTTTTTAGATTACGTGGAAAGGGAATGCCAGTACTTAGCAGTGCACGCCATGGCGATCATTATGTGCAAGTATCTGTTGAGATTCCTAAGAAGCTAAGCCGAAAAGAAGAGAAGCTTATGGAGGAATGGAAAAAAATACAAAGTTAATAGTTAATAGTGAAAAGTGAATAGTGAAGAATGCATTACTAAAAAATCAAATTGGAAAACTTTTAACTATTCACTTTTAACTTTTAACTTCTAGACGTCCAAATTATCCAGTCCATCTTCTTCTTTTTCTAAAACTGGAGAAAGTTCACCTTCATCACTTTTGGTTCCTGTGCTTTTTTCATCAATAAGTTTTAAGACCACCTGTCTGTAGTCCCCTTCTCCTGCACTTTCTGTAGTTAAGTCTTGAAGGTTGTGGTTGTTAGCTACATACATGTGTACAATTCGTCTGAAGTAAGGGCTCATTGGAGCAAGTGCAACTCGGTTGCCTGTTCGGCGAACAAAGTCTGCTTTCTGTTCTGCAATTCTGCACACCTTTTCTTCTTGAGCACGCCTGTATCCATCAACATCTAAAATTATGAACGGGCTTCTTTCTAGTTTTTCTTGTGTTCGCACAATTGCTTTTACTAAGTGTTGGATAGCGTTAAGAGTTTCGCCGTGCCATCCAATGATTCTACTTGGATCATCAGATGTTATATCTATGCGAGTAAGATCTTCTTCGGCCGATATTGCTATATCTGAGAATGGCAGCCCCAATTGCTTGAGGATTTTTGAGAGTGTGGATTCTATTAGGGCGTTGTTCATAAGTGATGGCAAGATTAGCTTTAATGGACTTTGACGGAAAGGGAAAAGAATAAAAAGAAAATCTCTAAGTCTTTGCAAAAGAAAGCCCCAACCATGGAGGCTTTCTGTAAGAATCGAGTTTATGTAAATTATCGAACTGCGTCTTTAAGTGTCTTTCCGGCCTTGAATGAAGGAACCTTCATTGCAGGGATAGAAATACGTTGGCTTGGATTGCGTGGATTAACTCCTGTACGTGCTGCACGGTTAGATACACGGAAAGTGCCGAACCCAGTAATGGTAATCGAGTTACCCTTCTTTAGCTCCTTTGTAACAAGCGTTGTAAGAGCTTCTAAAGAAGCGGCCGCAGCGCGTTTTGTAATTCCCGATGCGTCTGCGATAGCATTGATAATGTCCTGCTTTGACATGGGCTGATGGGGAAAGAAATACGTTAAGCTAAGTGTACGCGGCAAAATCGCTTCTGCAAGCCAAAAAATGGTCATCTTGTCCTATATTGTGTGTATATGCTCCAGAAAATAGCTTCTGTTAGCCAAAAAAAATGAATACGAAAGATGCTCGAATGTTGGCTTATACAAGAGGAAAAGATCCATTTTTTATAGATATATTTAACTTTTGATAGTTTTTAATTGTAGAGCTCGCGGTATTCGGCTGACTTAAACAGGCCATCTGGTATTTTTCTGGAAATCACCCACCATTTTGTTAGTGCTTCTTCGGCAGCTTTTATTGCTGAGTCTAATTGATCTTTTGGCATGATTCCCAGTTTGCATGCGCGAACATCTTGCATCCGGTGTTCGAGTTCTATACTTGGTGATTCATTTACAAATTTTGTTAGTAATTCACAAACTTCATCTGGTAAATAACCACAAATTGCATCACAACGATTGCGTACGATGCGTGCTGCGTCCTCAGCAGAAGTGATATGTGTTCTGGGCAATTCAATGTAGTCGATAAGTGGTTGTATTGCTTCTCGGAATCCTTCGGGAAAATATTCTGGTATTGAGAGAGACATAAGTGCGCTATAAAAGCGCATTTAATGTTTCTAAGCCAATAAATAAGCTGTATTTATGAGTCAGTCAATAAGCTTAATTCTTAATTCTTAATTTTCAATTCTCAATTTCTATCGTGCATTTCTTTGACAACCCCCTCTACTACTCTCTACGCTCCGGCTCGACTCTATTATGTCATCGCATTTAGTTATTGTGGAAAGCCCCACCAAGGCAAAGACTATTAAACGCTTCTTAGGGAAGGATTTTTCTGTGCATGCAAGCATGGGACATGTGCGCGATCTGCCAAGTTCAAAAATCTCTGTAGATACAGAAAATGATTTTGAAGCACACTACGAAGTGCCAAAAGAGAAGGCAGCAGTTATCAAAAAATTACAGAAAGAATTAGATGAAGCCGATTCTCTTTGGATTGCAACTGACGAAGACCGCGAAGGAGAAGCTATAGGTTGGCATCTTACGGAAGCTCTTAAATGTAAGAAGAATCAAGATATCAAACGCATCGTCTTCCACGAGATTACAAAGGAAGCGATAGATGCGGCAGCAGCAAATCCACGCGATATTGATATGAAACTTGTAGAGGCTCAGCAGGCTCGTAGAATTCTAGATCGCTTGGTTGGTTACACTCTGTCTCCTTTTTTGTGGAGCAAAGTGTATCGTGGTCTATCTGCAGGACGTGTTCAGTCTGTTGCTGTTCGTATCATTGTAGATCGTGAGCGCGAGGTAAAAGCATTCATTCCAGTTGAGTATTGGACTATTGGTGCAAAGTTAGAGACAGAGAAAAAAGAAGAGTTCTTTGCGGATCTAAAAAAGAAGGATGGCAAAAAGTTTGTTCCAAGTAATAAAGAAGAATCCGATCAAACTTTAGCTGATCTGAAAGATGCAGATTACAAAGTAGAAAAAGTAGAAGAGAAGGAGCTGAAAAAAACACCTCCTCCTCCATTCACAACTTCAACTTTGCAACAAGAGGCTGGTAGGAAGCTTGGATTCTCGGTTAAGCAAACAATGGTTGTTGCTCAGCAACTTTATGAAGGTATGAGTATGGGTAAAGGAGAAGGCAGCACAGGTTTGATTACCTATATGCGTACAGATTCGGTTAATTTGAGCGATAAGGCTTTAACTGATGCAAAGGCGGTTGTAGAACAACAGTTTGGACGTGAATATATTCTATCGGCTCCACGTAAATACAAGACAAAATCTAAGGGGGCACAAGAAGCACACGAAGCAATTCGTCCAACAGAGATGATGCGTACGCCTGCATCCTTAAAAGATATTCTTGATCAGCAGCAGCTAAAACTTTACACATTGATCTGGAATAGAACTGTTTCTACGCAGATGGCAGATGCACAACTTAAGCGAATTGGTGCGGATATTGTTGCTGCAGCTTACACATTCCGTGCAACAGGGCAGACAGTTTTGTTTGATGGTTTTATGCGTGTTTATAGCGAAGGGAAAGATGAATCTGATGACGAGAAACGTAATGAAGAAGAAGCAGAAGATGAAAAGCAAGATGGAGAAAAATTCCTTCCCGATCTTAAAGAGGGTGATACTCCTAAGTGCAATGAGATTATTCCGGAACAGCACTTCACCAAGCCACCTCCGCGTTATACGGAGGCAAGCTTGGTTAAGAAGTTGGAAGAGGAAGGCATTGGACGACCAAGTACATATGCGCCAACTATAAACACTGTGCAGGTGAGAGGTTATATTCGTAAAGAAGGCAAGCAACTGATTCCAGAAGACGTAGCATTCACAGTTACAGATCTTTTGGCGGAACACTTTCCTGATGTTGTAGACCTTACGTTTACTGCAACAATGGAACAGTCTTTGGATGATATTGCAGATGGTAAACAAGATCGTGTTAAGTTCCTAAAAGGATTCTTTATTCCATTTGAAAAGCTTGTTAAATCCAAGGGCAAAGAAGTTCAGCGCGAAGATGTTCTTAAAGAGAAAATACTTGGTACAGATCCAAAGTCTGGATTAGAAGTTTTGGTTCGTACAGGAAGGTTTGGACCTTATGTTCAGCTTGGACGCCCAGATGACAAAAAGGAAAAGCCTAAGAGCGCATCTGTTCCAAAGGAAATTGGAAAAGATAACATCACCTTAGAAGAAGCTTTGGATCTTCTAAGTTTCCCCAAAGAGCTTGGAGAGAAAGACAAAGAAGTTATTACTGTTAACTTAGGACGCTTTGGCCCTTACATTCGTTGGGGTAAGCAGACGGCAACTCTTCCAGAAGACAGCAATCCTTCTAAGTTTACATTTGATGATGCTTTAAAACTTTTATCGGAAGCGAAAGAAAAAAAGAAGAAAGCATCGGAGCCACTTAAAGTTTTGGGTACAGATCCTAATACAAAAGGCGAAGTTCAGGTTAAGGAAGGAAGGTACGGTCCGTATGTAACAGATGGAACAACTAATGCATCTATCCCTGTGCGTTTTGATCCAAATACTATTGATATTATTGATGCGTGTGATCTTCTAGAAAAGAAGCGAGCCAGAGGGCCAAGTAAGAGAGGGGGGTGGAAGAAGAAATGAACAATTGACAATTGATAATTGACAATTGGAAAAAATTCCCAGAGCATCTTTTTTGTAGTAAAAAGTGTTTCAAGGATATCTCGCCCGTGGAGGACGACGTGATTTGGTTTTTCAGTTTAGTTAGGGAGAAAAGTATACAACTATTTGCGCACATAGTTGTATAGTTTTCACCTGAACTGAAAAATGAAATGCATAATTATTCACCTCTGACACACAACTTATGATCAAGTACGGTATGAGGGATGACGTTCTACCATCTCCCCCATACCGTATGTCATATATTACGCTTGCACAGCGTTCACAACTGC
>JAIPIN010000040.1 GCA_021734665.1 Kiritimatiellales bacterium | reverse complement strand
TGTTTTGCATATTTCTGTACAAGCTTACGAAGTCTAATAGCATCTGATTTATCCATAAGAAAAATAGAGAAAGAATGTTACTACAAGTGTAAACGTTTATTTGCTACAAATGTGTAAACTTTCATACGCTCCCTAACCGCTAGGGGGAGAGGCTTGTTAGAAAAAGCTAAAAGAAAAAACCACCCGTTCTTTGCCTTCCGAGGTTTCCTCTCACCAAAAAAACCCTTATCCTCTTTGCCGATGGCACTAAGCCCAGATGATGTACGGCATATTGCAAAACTCGCCCGTCTGAATATAGAAGATAGCGAAGTAGATAAGTTCACACGCGAGCTTAGTTCTATTCTTGATTATGTAGATCAACTGAAAGAAGTTGATACCAGCAACGTAGAACCATCTGAACAAGTTACTGGGCTAACAAACGGATTTAGAGAAGATGAAGTAATAGAGAAAGATGCATCGCCCGAAGAACTTTTAGAGACTAGTCCCCTACCCATTATTGAACGCCAAATAGAAACCCCTTCGGCCCACGGCGACAGTTAACCTTTTGACTTTTCGACCTTTCGACTTTTCGACCTTTCGACTTTTCGACCCTTCGACCTTTCGACCTTACGACCTTACGACTTTTCGACCTTACGACCTTACGACCTTTCGACCTTACGACCTTACGACCCTTCGACCCTTCGACCCTTCGACCCTTCGACCCTTCGACCTTACGACCTTACGACCCTTCGACCCTTCGACCCTTCGACCCTTCGACCTTACGACCTTACGACTTTCAGACCCCCCCCAAGCCCCAGCCCAAGCCCTACATGCCCCACACTCTCACCATCACTCAGGCCCACAAAAAACTGAAGACGAAAGCCATCTCATCCGAGGAGCTAACGAGTGCGTGTATAAAACAAATCGAGAATGTAGACGACAAACTCAACGCCGTTGTACATCGCAACTTTGAGTTAGCTATAGAAAAAGCAAAAGAGGTTGATAAAAAAGGAACCTTCGATCATACGCTAACAGGAATCCCCTACCTTGCCAAAGATGTTTACTGCGAAAAAGGAGTACCAACAACTGCATGCTCAAACATACTCCGAAATAAAGATTACGTTGCGCCTTTTGATTCAACCACAACTCAGCGTCTTAAAGCAGTGGGCGCAATTAGCATAGGCAAAACTAATACTGACGAATTCACCATGGGTGCCAGTACAGAGTCATCTTGTTATGGAGTAACTACCTGCCCATGGGATACATCGCGCGTTGCAGGAGGCTCTTCTGGAGGAAGCGCTGCGGCAGTTGCAGCCGATGAATGTACATTCGCATTAGGAACAGATACTGGCGGATCTATAAGGCAGCCTGCAGGCTTCTGTGGATGCATAGGACTTAGATCAACCTATGGTCGCACAAGTAGATACGGTGTAATGAGTATGGCAAGTTCGCTCGACTCAATCGGATCACTCGCAAAATCTGTAGAAGACATTGCGCTACTACTCTCTACCATCGCCGGAAAAGATCCTTTGGATGCCACAACTTCCTCTGTACCAGTCCCCGACTACCTCGTAAAACTTAACGGTGATATCAAAGGAATTACTGTTGGAATCCCAAAAGAATATTTTCCAGATGAGCTGGACCCAGAGGTGCGCGAAGCAATCGAGAATGCAATTGAAACACTAAAAAAATTAGGCGTAAAAACGAAGGAGATTTCACTCCCTCACACCAAGTATGCAGTGCCTACGTACTACATCATTTGCCCATCAGAAGTTTGCTCAAATATGGCTCGTTTTGATGGGATCAGATACGGCCACACAGCCAAAGCAGGGGACTTGATTGAATACTACTTTAACGCCCGCTCAGAAGGTTTTGGAGATGAGGTGAAGCGCAGAATAATGATTGGAACTTACGCCCTTTCTGCAGGTTATTACGATGCGTACTACAGACAAGCTCAGAAGGTTCGCACATTAATAAAACAAGATTTCGAAAAAGCGTTTGAAGAAGTGGATGTAATTGCTGGACCAGTATCTCCTACTCCAGCTTTCAAAATCGGTGCACACACAGATGATCCAGTCGCGATGTATCTGGAAGATGTGTTCTCGGTATCGCAAGCACTTGCTGGCATTCCTGCGTTATCTATTCCGTGCGGATTCTCCAAAGACAAACTTCCAATTGCTATACAGATTATGGGGCCACAGTGGGGGGAGGAAAGAGTGCTTAATGTTGGATATTCATTCCAAAAAGAAGCTTGGCCAGAAGGGATTCCAAAGCCTGAGATTGCTTAAATATGGTAAAGCAAACTTAACTTGTTGTTGAGACGACTTGCTCTTCCTGATTTATACTAATTAGCACAGGTTTACTTTTCTCTTCTAAATTAAGACATGGAGGCCTTTCTTTGCATGCTTCCTGCAAAACACCTGCGCACACCTTTCTTGAATGAACTTTGCTCATTAGCGCGCATGCCCTTGCGCGCAAAACATCCCACATGATTTTTGTTGGCACATCTTTAAAGACTTGTTCCAAGCATACAATAAGCTCGTTACGAAAACTGTTCTCCATGGTAGCAATAATAAACGCACGCTCATTAGAATCAGAACTCGTAAGTTGAAGATTATAAAGTGCGTATGTTAAAGGTCGTCTCTCTTGATTCACTCTGTATGGATCACCAGACGCCACACCCGAATATGGATTCTTTAAAAGTTCGCGAATTTTTGCTTGTTCAATAAGAAGGCCCTCAAGAGGCGAAAATATATCATCCTCATGAGGAGGTGCATTAGGCGGAGGCTCTACAACGTCTGACCTAAGGGCTAAAGCCATGTGCAAAGATACTAGCACCCTGAAACAGAAAGAACAGTTTATGTTTCCCAGAACTAGAGCAAGTGTATTTTGATCCCTGTTATTAGCCTAAAAATTGATGCAATACATAACTCTCTATAGAGAAATGTTAAATATTACTTAGTGGATTCTTATGATCTTTTTCGTTGCCTTACCATAGCGCAAACTGGTAACGTTCCCGAGCCTTATAAGGGGCTGTAGCTCAATTGGTTAGAGCATCTGCCTGTCACGCAGAAGGTTGCGGGTTCGAGTCCCGTCAGCCCCGCCACAAATTCGACAAACGCCCCGCAGGGGCAGTTGGCGGATTTGATAGATGAGAGGTGGGACGAGAAGCCTGTCCTGAGCGACGAGCGCAAAGCGCGAGGAGTCGCAGGGAGTCCCGTCAGCCCCGCCAGCCTACGCAAAGCGTAGGCTGTCCGCCGTAGCTTTAGCGTAGGCGGACATAACACATTCCCGCATGTCGCTTTGCTACGGCTGGCAAGCCACTTTGTGATAAGCTTATTCGCTATGCATTACGTTTACATTCTTAAAAATCAACGAGGGAAAAAGTATGTTGGTTGCACTGATGATCTGAAAGACCGCCTTGCACGACACAATCGTGGAGAAGTTCCTTCTACCGCTAAACTTGTACCTTGGCATATTGTTAATTACTCAGCTTTTCCTGATAAGAAAAAGGCATATGATTTTGAAAAATATCTGAAATCGGGTTCAGGTAGAAGTTTTGCGGAGAGACATTTACTTTAACAGCAGCTTTCAGCAAGTCCCGCCACAAACACATAACATTACCCCTGCGCGTCAATCAAAACAGCATGCCTGCAAACGTAGCCACGGTATACTTGGCGCCATGCTTACTACTCTCAAAAAACTCTGGCAAAGCCCCATACTACTTCTCAAAATCGGAGGGGCAATCATCATCGTTTTAATTATCCTCTCGTTGGCATTTCAACTGATTGCCAGCACCGTTCGTACTTTAGGATGGAATGGCATGTTAGAAGGCGTAACCAGCCCTTCTATGCACATTGGAAAGAATGTCGCAATGTACGACTACGACGAGGAATATGACGCCAGAATGGCAGAGGATTCTATGGGCACCACACAATCCATGCCCGTGCCGATGCCACCGGATGATGGGGGATTTAGCGGCGGAGATGATGCAGAGGATTTTGAGGTAAAGGAGTACAACGCCACAATCAAGACGCGTAACAAAGAAGACGCGTGTGCAGATTTTGCAGACCTTAAACAGAAAGAATACATCGTCTTTGAACATGCCAACGAATACGAGCGCGGATGCAGCTACACCTTCAAAGTAGAACACGCGCAGGTGCAAGGTGTACTGGATTTAATCGAAGGATTTGATCCGGATGATTTCTCCGAAAGTACGTACACCATCAAGCGCTCTGTAGAACACGTGACCAGCGAGATGGAAATCTTGGAACAGAAACTAAAGTCTGTAAACACAACACTGGAGAATGCGTTGGAAGCTTATGATGAAATCTCGCGCATTGCTACAAACACGCGCGATGCGGAAAGCTTGGCAAGTATTATAGATAGCAAAGTACGTTTGATAGAACGCATGACACAAGAACAGATCAACATTAACGAACGCATGAGCCGTCTGGAGCGCAACATGCAGCAACAAATGGAGCGACTTGATTACACCTACTTCTACGTATCTGTACGGGAAGATAAGTATGTAGATATAGATAACCTGCAAAACTCCTGGAAAAATGCTGTTCAGTCATTCGTACACGAGACGAATGCAATCGCTCAGGCAATCAGCATCGGAGTGATAACCTTCGTACTTACTCTTGTTCAATACGTGCTGTACTTCTTTATCTTGCTCTTTGTAGCAAAGTTTGGATGGAAGTATGCTAAAGCGGTTTGGATGAAGTAACAAAGCTTACTACTTTCATTGCACATATGCGACGTCCAATATCTGTCATTTTTATCTGCCTACTAATTATTGCTCAAACTCCTCAACTAAAAAGAGTGCATGCAGAGGATCTTTATTCAGAAAATTTTCGCGAAAGGCTTTGCTCCCGTGTGATACGGAGGTTTGCCGGCAATCCAAAAGCTTGGCTGCGTGTTAACAACAGGATAGAACGACGACTAGGTTATAGGTGCAATATACAAAACGAGAAGACTAGTTGTGAAGGAGAGGGCGGTAACTACTTAGAATATCCTCAAATAAACTGGGCTCGCTGTGATTGTCCAGAAAGTTTGCTATTTGATACGCAACTTGGTAAATGCATCGAAAGGGAACAAAAATGCACGAGAGACAAAGGTACATGGATAGTGGGCAGTGATGAATGCTGGAACTATGACACCATGCAATGCGTTCAAACAAAAGGATGTAAGATAGTTGCTGTTTCGGATGGCCATTGGGGTGAAGTTTTCGAGCACTGCGAACCTACAAACTATTGCGCCTGTCCAGAGAACAAGATATCTGGAAACAGTGGATGTAAAGACCTAGGTCATCCTTCAATCATCGGAGTTCCTGAGTACCTCAGACGAAATAATTGACCGTTATCATCGTCTCAATATGCCACTCGAACTACTCAACACACATGAACAAGAAGTGCGATACGAGTTACATTTATCTAGTCCCTAGCACATAGCCTCTAATCCCTAGCTATTGAATATACAACAACGGATTCTTCTTCACTCCCTTTAACCGAACCTCAAAGTGAATGTGTATTCCAGTAGCTCCATACACCAGACCAGTGTGTCCCATCCAAGACATCATTTGCCCACGCTTAACGATGTCGCCCTCTTCTACATATAATTCTTTATTATGTGCATAAAGTGTAATTAGATCATTACCGTGATCTACTTCGATTACATTTCCAAATCCTCCATTCCATCCGTATTCAGCACGTATAACAGTGCCAGCTTCTGCTGCATATATTGGACCACCTCCGCGCTCTTGCATATCTAATGCATAATGCCCTGCACGATAATACTGAGTTATAAAACACGCATCACTACAAGGTTTTTGTAACACTCCAGAGGTTGGAGTTGGTGTGTATTTAGCCGGAGCCTTGTCACGATCAGATCCAGACGGTGGGGGAGTGGGCGGAGTAACAACTGGCGGCAATGGATCATCGTCAGCTGTTTGCGGCTCAGGTTTTACAGTTGGCTTTTCGACAACTGGAGGCGGCTCAGCAGTTGCAACAAGAACCGGAGTACCAACAATCGGCTTAGCACCTGGGATGATCAATTCTTGTCCAGCAAGAATGAAACTACCTTTAATGTTGTTTTGATCTTCGATAACTTTTTGATCTACACCATAAAGTTCCGAAATACCGATCAAAGTTTGACCTCTGCTAACAGCATGTAAAACTCCATCCACAGGAAGTACCAATAGTTCATCATTAGGGCTAATAACATCACTGTTACCTAACTTATTGGCCCATCGAATTGTATTTGCCTCTATCCCATAACGGCTAGCAAGCCCTTCTAAGCTTTCGCCTTCTTTGACTGTATGAATAATCCCCTCTGCATATGCACGTCTTGACCCCTGTCTTGTGAGCGAAGCAGACTTCATTATAAATCCTTCTTCCACCAACAAAAATTGTGGTGACGCAATAGAAACTTCATCAGAAGCAAGTGCAGCCTTTGGAACATACGGTGGTATAAGAGACCCCGCAAAGAAAACAACTATACAGATCAGTCGCACGCGAATGGAAAGCCAGTGGATTGTGGGGTGAGTAGTAATACTAAATCAGATAAGAAATTTTTAACTCGCTAAGACCGTATCAAAATGAGCAAAAGGAGACAAATGAGATAAAAGAGGAAAAGGAATTAAAGATAATGAAGAAAAACTCCTTTGACTCGTTTTACTCCTTTTTATCTTTTGTCTCTTTTCTGTTGAAATATAGGAAACCTCCTGCGTGCCCTCAAGTATATCAAGCACCTTGCGCATGTCCTTATATCGATTAAGAGAATACATCAAGACAACTAGATAATCCTTATTATCAATTTTAACAAAAGACAACAAGCACTGCTTGGCACCGTCTGTTGTGCCGGTCTTGCCTGCAACAACTGGGGTATCTGCATGCATAAAAGCGTGTGTATGTACCAATGTTATTTGTTGCCCACTTGTGCTGTAAATATTCATTCCTCGTTTTGAAAGACGCTCTTTAATTTCTGGATTCTTTATAGCATAAGTCGCAAGCCACGCTAGGTCTTGTGGAGTAGACCATTGATTCACACTATCCAACCCAGATGGATTTGCATACTGAGTATTTTTAAGACCCAAAGTCTGTGCACGTTGGTTCATCTCTTCTACAAATGCATCCAATGTACCACTATGATGAACTGCTAATACATATGCTGCATCATTTGCAGAAGATATTAATAAAGCAGAAAGTAAGTCACCAACCGTAAAGCGTTCACCAACAGGAAGATAAACATTGTTCCCCTCAACATCTCTGGTTTCTTTTGTAACTCGTGCTAGTTCATCAAGATCATGATTCTCTACAATGATAAGAGCCGTCATAAGTTTTGTAAGGCTAGCCATGGGACGACGGACCTCTACTTGTTTCCCGAAAAGCTCTTGTCCACCTTTTACATCCATAATAATTACACCAGATGCAGATAGATGCTGATTGATTTCTACCACTTGAGCAGGCGGAGCAATAGTAAGACCCTCCAAAGATGGAGATGCCTCCTGCATAGGAGTGAATGGAACCGGAACGATTCCTAACAAAAGCGCCGCGAGGACAGAGCGAACCATGGTATACAGGATAGGTGGGAGAATCGAATAGGTGAAGAGGTTAGCAGAAGTTTATGAAGTGGTGGGCTTAGTAAGGTCAAGTTAATTGGAAAGAGGTTTATTACGTTTGTTGGGTTTATTAGGTTTGTTAGGTTTTGTATATATTTCAGTATTCGAGCCCTAATCAACTTAATGAACCTAATAAACATAATTAACCTACTTATACACCACTCTATCCGACAACCTAAGATCTATATAATCTTCCACAGTTCCCAAATCTACACTCCTAAGGAAAGTCCTATATCTGAGCAACTGACTTTCCAAGGAACTTCTTATGTCAAACCAAAGATCTAATCCATTGTCTAGCGCAAGATGGTATTCCTGTGCCCTTAAGAATATAGAACGCGACTCTATAACATGTCCAAACTGTTCAATTAGTGATCGTTCTGTTTCTCGTACTCGCACCAAAAAATCTGAGCTAACTAATTTATCTTCAACAATCGGACGCACACCCCAATCTTCCAAGTTAATTAGTGGCAGTTCAGATTCTTGCTCTTGCAATGGTGCGATAACATAAACTCCTTTATCTGTAAGAAAATCTACTATAGCGCCAGTCCCAGTTTCTAGTGCTTCTTCATCTGGATCTAAAATATTGAGACGCGCATAAAGTGGATCTAGCTCTATACGAACTATAAGTTGTTGCGGATAGTTTTTAAAAACTTTTACATCACGAATATCACTTATCGAATCAAACAAAAGTGCTGATACTTCGTACGGTGGTAGGAAAAATAAATGACGCCCAAAAAATGGCGTCAACATTCGTTGCACTTCTTCTATATCCAAACGCGCATCTACTCTTTGGATACGAACCTCGCGCACTTGCACAAGTGGAGAAAAAGTAATGAGTCCAATCCCCAACATTAATAATCCAAAAAAGAAAATTGCCAACCACCATGCAAGTGACTTCCACATTCCACGGAAAACGCGTTGATTTCTACGAGCAATACGATGCCAAACATCTTTCCAATGCTTTTTCTTTTGATTCTTGTTCTTACGCTTAAGAAGCTGTTTCGTCTCCTTGGTTACAGGACGGCGAAATCGTTTAGGAAGCCGGCGGGCTTTTTTCAGCATGGAACTATCATACAAGGTTGTAGCTAGTAGCTTGTAGGTTTTTCACTTGCTACAAGCTACAAGCTACAAGCTAAGATACACTTATAATAATGAAACTCGCCCTAGTCGCCGATTGGCTCCCCCTCTACGCAGGCGCAGAACATGTGATCGCAGAATTTCATGCACTTTGGAAAGATGCACCGATATACACAACCATTGCTAATCATGGGAATTTAGGGCCGCTCAACAATGCAGATATAAAAACAAGTTCACTTCAAAAATGGTACAAGATTTTTCGGAATCACCACCGCATGCTGCTACCTTGGATGCCGTGCGCATTAGAAAGAATTAATTTAGATGAGTACGACGTTGTCCTAAGTTCATCGCACGCAATTGGAAAGGGAATTATTCCACCACCCTCCGCGCGACACATTTGTTATTGTCATACTCCAATGCGTTATGCATGGCAGATGGAAGATGAGTATCTGGAAGACTCGCGCATCCCAAAGATTTTTTGGAAACCAATTAAAAAACGCTTAAATAAATTAAGACGTTGGGATATGACTACTGCAAAACGTGTTGATCAATTTATTGCAAACTCTTCCATTGTCGCCGACCGTATCAAAAAGATTTATAACCGTGATGCCATTGTGATTCACCCACCAGTGGATGAGAGGTTTTTTCAGCCCGAAATACGAAATACGAAATACGAAATACGAAGTCCTGAATTCGAACCTATCCCCCACGCCCAACGCCCCAACCCCTATCTCGCCATCGGCCGCATGGTCCCCTACAAAAGATTCGACTTGCTCGTAGAAGCCGCAAACGCACATCAAATCCCTCTACAGATTGCCGGCACAGGACCCGAAAAAGAGCGATTAGAGCGCCTCGCAGGGCCAACAGTAACATTCTTGGGCTTTGTACCTGATTCAGACTTGCCACGCATATACGGGGAATCTAAGGCTTTGCTACTCCCACAGGAAGAAGACGCCGGCATAGTGCCACTAGAAGCACAAGCATGTGGAACTCCTGTTGTTTCTCTTGGCAAAGGCGGAGCACTGGATACCGTGAAAGATGGAGAGACGGGTGTGTTCTTCCAAGAACAAACAGTGGAATCACTTAAAGATGCGATTGATCAGTTTGAGCAAATTCAATTTGATAGAAATGCGATCCGAAAACATGCAGAGCAATTTTCTGCGGAGAAGTTTAGGGAGAAAATATTAAAAATGATACTAAATTATTGAATGATGATTCAACAAGAGTAGTCTCCAAATCATGAAACTTCGCTTAAAAGAGCATATTGTGACCTTTGTTATTGGTTCCGTTCTAGGATTTGCCTTATTAGGCAGTATATTTACCGTAAGCTACTTTGCAGAATCACTTGGCGGTGGAATGAGTAGTTTTCTGATATCAGCTGTACTTTGTGGAATAATAATCATAGCTATTTATAAATTAATAGCTTTGTGGAATAACAGAAAGTTAGATGTAGTAACCGACCACCAGCCTGAGGGCAGGTGGCTTTGGGCTTGCCTGCTTAATCGCAGGCGACGCAAGCGTCTGGCAAGGCGGGAGTTGTTTTAGAGATAATTAATCGTCCAACTTATCGAAGAGGGACGGTTGATCCA
>JAIPIN010000039.1 GCA_021734665.1 Kiritimatiellales bacterium | reverse complement strand
GTTCCATCCTTTTTAATTGAGTGAGAATTACAATTAGAACATATTTTTCATGATGCATCGGGGAAAATATAAGCATATCTCAGCTAACATTAGCGGAAAAGACATCATTTTAGCCCCCAAAATTTTCCATTAAGCCGAAAAATAAGGTAAATAAAATGGCTAATGTTTCACGAATATCAATTGCTTAGTATTAGCGTATTAACACACTAAATCATTCTATTTTGTGCGCAATTCTCTGAGCATTTTTATACGCTTTTCTACTATTGGAGGTGTGCCAATGTCTGAGCGGAACCGTACCGGCCCCTTTACTTGTTCACAAAGATTTTGTGCTACTTGTTGAGCTTCGGATATGGTATTTCCTATCCCTACAAAGCCAGCTGTCCTAGAGCCTCCTAGTTTGAGTGTTCCATCCTCCTCCTCTGATATGTCACCATAGAAGATACGGGCATTATTAGGCACCTCTGGGAAGCTAACTACTTCGCCACGCTGATCTTTGTTATCCGGATATCCTTCTGGAGTTATATACATACAGACTGTCGCTTTCTTTTCAAATTTGACCATACTTTCATCTAAATTACCGTTTAGCATGCCTTGGCAAATTGCTACAAAATCAGAAGTGAGTAGAGGAAGTACATTAAGAGCTTCTGGATCTCCAAATCGAGCATTGTACTCAATAAGTCTTATACCGTCTTTAACAGCTATAAATCCACCATATAGGATTCCTACGAATGGCTCACCGCATTCATCTAGCAATGCCTTGGCTGTTAGCTTGTTGATTTCGCTGGCTCGATTTATGTCTGCTTTGGTCAGGAAGGGGAGTGAATGATTACTATCGCTATATGTGCCCATACCGCCTGTGTTAGGTCCTGTATCACCTTCGAATGCTCTCTTATGGTCTTGTACGGCGGGCATGTCTATACAAGTGGTACCTGTAGCAAAGCTTAAGAGGCTAAACTCTTGCCCTACTAGTTTCTCTTCTATAACTACTTTGCCGCATTCCTTCACACACTCTTTTGCATATGCTACACCTTCTTCAGTGCCGTTTAGATGTTCGCCACTTACCTTCACACCCTTTCCGCCTTTAAGTGCATCGTACTTAATTACATAATCTCCCCCTAAAACTTGATCAATAAATGTATTCATTTCTGAGCCCTCAGTAGAGGTAAAAACTTTGAATTTAGGTGATGCATCTACTCCATGTTTCTCTAATAACTCTCGTGTGAATCCTTTACTTGATTCTATGCGGGCAAGACTCTTTAGCGGTGCAACTGTTGGAATTCCAGCAGCTTGCAAAGCATCGGTAAGGCCTGATCCCATAGGATCTTCTGGCCCTATAATTGCAAAGTCAGGATTGGACTTTTTGGCTATATCTAGGACTCTATCGAAATCCATGATGTCTATTACATGTTGCTCTTTTGCTATTTTTCTAATTCCAGGATTACGTGAAGTGCATATTGCAATGATTTCAGGCTTTTGTGGACTACGTGCCAAAGCATCTGCGATGGCATGTCCACGTGCAGAGGATGTTATAAGTAGTACTTTCATAATAGATTAGTTAAACGAGTGTCATCATCTTAGTTGATTCTTCGTCGTCTGGCATCTCATTATGTTCATACGAATCTCTTTCGAATGTTTCTCTGCTTGCCACTCTTCCAGCGCCAAGTGATCTAAGAAGTTCAGGTGTTACTTCTGGTGTTGGGTACTTGCCTGTAAAGCATCCATCACTGAATTTTTTAATATTCTTATTTCCGTATTGAATGGATTTTCTAAGATCATTTATTTTGCCATAAAATAGTCCGTCGGCATTTATGTATTTCCTGATTTCTTCTATGGAGTGATTTGCTGCAATAAGTTCTTCCTTTGTTGGCATATCAATTCCATATGGATCTGGACTAATAATAGGAGGTGCCCCTGCTGCAAAGTATACTTTTTTGGCACCGGCTTCGCGTACTAGTTCCACAATCTTTTTACTGGTATTACCTCTTACTATCGAATCATCTACCAAAAGTACATTCTTCTTTTTGAATTCCAGTTCAATTGGATGCAATTTGAAGTGCAGCGACCTTTTGCGAATATTCTGTCCTGGCATGATAAATGTTCGTGTGATGTATCTATTTTTAATCAATCCTTCTCTGTAACGAACACCAAGTTTTTCTGCAAGTCCTGCAGCAATAGGGCGACCAGTATCTGGAACGGGGATTACTGTATCAATCTTAACTCCGGACTTTTTGATTTGTTCTGCTAGATATTCTCCCATTCGAACTCGGGCTTTGTAAACGTTAACTTCATCGATTGTAGAGTCTGGTGCAGCAAGATATACCCACTCAAATATACATGGGTTAAGTTGGCCTTTTCTTACTTGTTTTGAATGTAATCTATTCTTGCGGTCTATAAATACTACTTCTCCGGGGTTGATATCACGTACAAATTCAAAATCCAAAGCTTTGAATGCTGTGTTTTCTGATGCAAGAATATATTCTTCTTTCATTCCAAATTTGCGTTTACCTAGTTGGAGTGGACGAATTCCATGAGGATCACGGAAACCTATAATTCCTTGTCCTCCAATTAGCGCAACAACTGAATATGCTCCTTTGCATTTTTTAAATACAGTATTCATTGCTCCAAAAATATCATTTGGATGAAGCTTCCCCTTTGGTCTTTGGTTGCGCAAAGCAACCGAGAATACATTAAGCAAAACTTCTGAATCTGAATTGGTATTAAGGTGACGGAATTCTTTTTCTTGTAGTTCTTTTTTAAGTTCAGGATAGTTAGTTAGATTTCCATTGTGTGCCATTGCGATTCCAAATGGTGTAGACACAAAGAATGGTTGTGCTTCAAATTCGCTTGAACATCCTGCTGTTGGATAGCGTACATGTCCAATACCCATTGTTCCTCTTAATCGCGCAATGGATTTTGCATGGAATACATCACGCACCATTCCGTTAGCTTTCTTAAGATGAAATTGATCGTTATATGTAATGATTCCAGCCGCATCTTGCCCTCTATGTTGTAGCATTACCATGCCATCATATAGGTCTTGAATAACGTCACGGAATCCAGAAACGGCAATTATTCCACACATGGGTCAATGAGAAGGAATTTAAAAATAGGCCCCAAAGCGTGCAACTTTAGAAGGCCAAAATTATGTGGACAAGTGTCTTCCACGGAGACATTCTACAGAGAGTTTTAATATCCGCAAGAGGAGAAGTCTTTGTTCTTGCGCTACAATATAGTCATCATGAAGAGGCTCTTAATCTTAATCTTTTCACTGGTACTAATTACTGCGTGTGACAACACTCAGATTGATACTGAATCCGCAGAAGTGAATAATGGGACTGGAAGTATTGTTGAACAAAAAGGTACTTCTTCTTCGGGGGCATTACTAGATGCAGAGGTTATAGATACTTGTAAAGATTTTATTGGGGATGAACAGGATCATTGTTATCAGCAGAAAGCATGGGAACAAGAAGATTTTATGATTTGCAGAAAAATATCTGGTGATCGTTTTGAGTATACTGGTGGTAATCCGCCTCGTGACAAATGCTTTTCTATGGTGGCACTTAAAAAGTGTGATCCATCTATTTGTGATTTTATCCAAGGAGGTCAGCGATACTTTTCTCCAACCGAATGTTTAGACAGAATTTATAAGAATTGTTCTAAGTAGTATAAAAAATTAGAACATACTTTAGTCGTATTTAATGCCCTTATAATCCAATAACTGTGCCATATAGCTACTTCTTATAAAATATGGTATAATATGTTTATGGAACATAAAAACAGATCATCTTATAGAGAAGATAAAATTGCTATTATAGATCAATATCTAGCTCCAGAAATCTCGGTTGGTAGAGATGATCTTTGTGAGCTCTATTATGAATTGAGCCTTCAGATTCGGCGTCTTGGTTTGCCACGACATATTGGCGAAGAAGTAGACTCACTCAATATGATGGTAGCAAACAGAACAAGAGCAGATGTAAGACGTATAGTAACTGACAAAATTGCGAAGCTAGATTCCGACATTAGAGAATTAAAGGTGCAGATTCCTGAGGATCCAGAGATGCAAGCCTTAATAGAAGCTCGCGCATTGCATCAGGAGGTAGTGGAAGTTCGTCGCGATATTTCTCAGCAATGTAGACGTTCCATGCATGGACACTCTCATAGAAGGGCTGGAGGTTCAACAAATGCAGTTCACATTGTTCCTAGGTCCGAATGGGCGAATCAAGGTTCTGAGCCTCAGCCTAGTTATTAATCTGTCTCTCCTTCGCTCGTACACAGTTACGAATCAAGCTTGTAACGGTCATTGGTCCTACGCCACCTGGGACTGGAGTTATTGCCGAGGCAATAGGCTCAATAGATTTAAAATCGACGTCGCCTTTTAATCCGTCATCAGTTCTGTTTACTCCAACGTCTATAACTACCACTCCATCTTTCACCATATCTTTTGTAATAAAGTGAGCTTTGCCAACTGCACAGATAAGTATGTCTGCCTGTTTTGTGATTTTAGCTAAATCCTTAGTTCTGCTATTGCAAACAGTTACAGTTGCAGATCTGTTAATAAGCATTACGGCAATTGGTTTTCCTACTATGTTGCTACGTCCAACTATTACTATGTGTTTTCCCTCTACAGGAATTTTGTAGTATTCCAATAATGCGATTATTCCAGAAGGAGTTGCCGGAGGCAGATCTTCGTAGTCCTTGGATAAGAACATCTTTCCAAGGTTGTACGCTCCAAATCCATCTACATCTTTTTTAGGATCTATAGCTCGATTAACTTCTGGTTCTTTGTCTGTTAAATGTTTTGGAAGAGGTAACTGAACAATAAAGCCAGTCACATCATCGTCGTTATTTAGATTATCAATAATGCTCATTAGATCTTCAAACGAAGTATCTTCAGGCAAGTGTTTGTGTTCCGAACGCATTCCAACAGTTTCACATGCCTTGAACTTCTGTTTTATGTAACTGCTACTTGCAGGATCTTCGCCAACTTGAACAACTACTAGTTTAGGATCTAGCTTTGCAACTTCTGGTTTTAGTCCCTCAAGCAGAGCGCTACTGGCTTCTTTGCCGGAGAGTAGAATGGCTGACATGGCTCTATGATAATCGTTTTATCATGTTTTATGCCAGTTAATCCTTGAATTATGTTGTAGTGAAAAATGAATAGTGAATAGTGAATAGTTGCGTAAAAAAGAGATTCGGCGGCGAAGTGATGCTACCGAATCTCGATGATGGTCGCCGCGTGTGACTGCTATCGCACAGTCATCGGTACCACCTTGGCATAGCGAGTTTCGCATGCGGGTATGTCGGCGTTCCAATTATCACACTGTTGCTGGGCGTCTTCTTGCTTGGTGTGGAGCGCGTCTTCACCAATGAGCTCATTCGGTTTTCTGTCGAACACAACTGCGAAGACAGTACTTCCTTTTGTCATGGCTAGTTCCTCGTAAAAAGAAATGTGAATGGTCGTTAGCGATACTCGTAAGTATCAATTTACATATTATTATTACTTTTGTCAATTACTTGTAAAAAGGGATACCGAGCCCCACTTTTCACTCTTAACTATTCACTCCAATCAGTTCTTGTGTCAAATCATAAATCTCTCCTGCTACCTCCGCCTTCTCCCGTGAGTTATCAATCACATGCCCATCGGGAAATTCCTGCGTTAGCTCGTGATAGATCTTGTATACCTTTTGTTGAATACTACTTTCTTCCAAAGCGTCGTGTTTATCTCTTCTTGCCATTCTTTCTGCGCATACTTCGAACGGTGGAAGCAGGAAAAAGAGGAGATCAGGTTGTATAAAATTTTTATTCAACTCTCTCAAGAAATTCTTATCTAGCCCTAGTGCTTGCCCATAAGCAAGTGTTGAGTGCATATAACGATCACTAATTACCACGGTGTCTTCTGACAGTGCCGGCAGAACAATCTGCTCCAAATGCCATGCTCTATCTTCGCAAAACATCTCCTGCAGAGAAGATGGAGATAGAGGTTCGTCACTATGGAGTCTTTTTCTGATATCGGTTCCAATTGGCCCATCTGTTGGTTCGAATGTTTTTAGTACCTTAAATCCTTCTTCTAAAAGCCTTTCTTCCAGTAGTTTGGCGTGCAATGTGGTTCCTGAGCCATCTGGGCCTTCAAAGACAATAAACATACTTGGCATTGACGGGAACTTTACCTGAGGATTGGTTATACATCCACATATTTCAAGGAACCGTATTTTCTGGTATAATCAATTGATACCTATATCAATTCATGAGCCTTATAACTGCCCTACGGCATCCAACTCTGAGCACCTCTATATTGCTCGAGTTCTTTAAATGGTACTTCTTGGAGATGCCATTAAAACTTGTTTTGAGTTGGGGAGAGTATATGAGAATGGTAGGGGAGATCTTCTCGTTTCTATTTTTGATAAAAACATTTTTAAAACCATGGAAAAGCATCACAGATAAATATCCAGAGAAGGGATTCCATCTTGGATTAATTGCTCAGGCATTTACCCTTAACTGTACCTCAAGAATTATAGGAATGATCTTTAGGTCTATAGCACTGGTTATTGGTATTGCTACAGGACTGTTTGTAATTGCAATCTTTCTAGCAATTTTGATTGTGTGGATCTTCTTCCCAGTTTTGGTCGTGCTCGATCTTGTTTATCTATTTGGTACCATCTGATGTCTAATAAGAAACTAAACATTTCAGGCACACATGTAGCAATGGCTGCTGGTATCCATAGGGTTTTCTTTGGCCCAAGTGCTGTGTTTGTTTACGGCGTGGTGTTACTTGCGGGTACTGTTGGTTTTTGGTTCTTTGGAGGATCGTATGAGTTTATTGTGGCTTTAACAATTTTAGGATATCCAATATTTGTTTCTAATCTTTTTCTTGAACAGATATTCATGGGAGAAGAAAAGCCTCGTTGGATTGATAATGACAGTGGGCTGCTTGAGTTTGCAATTGTAAGGCAACTTAAGTATCCCAAAAAAGTTACTCTTAAGGATCTTGTTGATGCTGCTATTAATACTCAGGCAGGCTCTTTTGTAATTCGGGAGATGGGTATAGAAAAAGATCAATATCTTTTGGATGTGTATCGAATACTAGATAAATCTCCAGAATTAGATCCGGTAAAGGTTGTATCTGATGCTAAAAAGGTAATGGAACAGCTTGGCGGACATCATATTGATGCGGGCGCAATAATCTATGCTCTTTGCTCAAATAACGAGAAATTTACTGACCTATTATATGAATCAGATATATCTATAGAAGATCTTCAGGCAATTTTGCTTTGGGAAAGATACTACTCACATTTCGCAAAAGAAAAGCCATTCTTCTCTCGAACCAGGCTTCTTAAAGTATTTGGTGGAGTAGGAAGATCTTGGGTTATGGGTTACACAGATGAGCTTGATCGTTTAACTGATGATGTAAGTGAGCACATTCTTTGGAGAGGATTAAGACATGTGCGTATTCACAAAGAAGAGCAGAAGCATGCACTTAGGATTTTGGAAAAATCTGATCTACATGATCTTCTTATTATTGGTGACGTTGGGGTAGGCAAAAAGACACTGGTAGAGAATATTGCTTATGCTATTCGTAAATATGAACGCGAGAAATTCCGTGCTTATACTCGTATATTAAATGTGAAAACCGCAGAGCTTCTATCTGGAGTTGCTAATCCTGATACGTTCCTTTTGCATGCACTTAAAAAGGCACAAGATTCAGGTAGATTCATTTTGATTATAGAGGATCTTGCCTTGATGCTTTCATCTGGAGGGCCAAAAGTGCAGGCGATTTTGATGAAGTTTATTAGAGAGGAGAATGTTCAGTTAATTGGAATAATGAATACTCAGGAGTATCACCAATTAATTAAGAGCAGCCCTGCTCTCGATCATTTCTTCGAAAAGCTTACAATTGATTCTGCCAGTCCAGAAGAGACTATGAGTGTATTGATGGAAAAAACATTCACTCTGGAAAATAAAATTGGAGTTCGTGTTACTTATAAGGCTTTGCGAAGCATTTTGCATTTATCAGAGCGCTATTTGCCAAATCTATCTTATCCAGGAAAGGCGGTTTCTGTTTTGGAAGATGCAATGAATATTGCTAAGAGTGCCAATGATTTATTTGTTAAAGAATCACACATACGTGAGATTGTTTCCCAGAAAGGGCATATAGACGTAAGTGAGCTTACTCAGAGTGACAAGGACAAAGTTCTTAAGCTAGATCAGGTACTACATAAGAGAATTGTAGGACAAGAGGCAGCAGTGAAAGCACTCGTTTCAACATTAAAGCGCGCAGTATTGGAATTGCATTCCGAGAATAAACCGCTTGGTACATTCTTGTTCTTAGGTCCTACAGGAGTTGGTAAAACTCATACGGCAAAAATCTTGGCAGAAGAATATTTTGGATCTACGGATAATATGATTCGCTTGGATATGAATGATTTTAGTACAGAGAATTCTGTATCAGGAATTGTTGGTTCTTCTAGTGGTTCTACATTTCTTGCTAGGCGTGTACAGGATCAACCGTTCGCACTTATTCTTTTAGATGAGATAGAAAAGGCGCACAAGAATGTACTTAACTTATTCTTGCAGATTTTAGACGAAGGATTTCTAGTAGATTACAACGGCGTTAAAACAGACTTCAGAAATACTATTATTATTGCGACTTCCAATGCAGGTGCATTATTTGTGCGAGATTTTCTTAAAGAGAATCAGGGAGTAGATCATGAGACATTCGAGAAGCATTTAACTGAACATATCTTACAACAAGGCATCTTTTCTCCTGAGTTCCTTAATCGTTTTGATGATATGGTCTTGTATCATGCGTTAACCAAAGAAGAAGCTATGCGTGTGGCAATTCTTATGCTTGGTGAAATTGTAAAGGAGATGAAGGATAAGAAGGGGATTGATCTTAAGGTTGAAGAAGAGGTTGTTATTTCTATTGCCGAAAAGGGTTATAGCCAAGATTTTGGAGCACGAGAAATGCGCAGAACAATTGTAGATACGATAGAAAATCGTTTAGCGGATTACATGCTAAATAATGATGTGAAGAGGGGAGAGGTTGTGGTGATTAAAAAAGAAGATACAAAGTAACAGCGACCTTTTGTCGCTGCTACTGTTAGCTAATAATGTTTGCATAAATTTATATGTTTGTAGCATTTTTTATATCTTTAAATGGAATCTTTTCCATGTCCGATTCATATTCACCGCGCTGTGCAAGCATATTTAACATTCCTTGGCGTGTTAATTCAGTTTGAGCTCTGTCTGAATTAAAGACACCCTTTCTGAAGGCTTCTGTGTATGTTCCCTCTAGCACTGCACGAGAGAAGGAAGTTCCAACTCTATTGCCCAAGCCTTCTCTAGTTGCCATCTCCTGATACAGAATGCGCGATGTTTCAGGCGGGTGCCCTCCGGATAGGAATCGGATTTGTATTTCTGTTGGAATGTGTGCATCTTTAAGTATTTTGTGCATTGTATCTCCACTTCGTTCTCTGCAGATCGATTCAGTTTGGCAGTCATTTCCGGGAGTTGGGAAGCTTGTTTTAATCACATATGGATGTGATGAATGTGCTCCAGAATTAATACCTGCAATCATATCGCCAAGCACTTTTGTCATTAATTCTTCATTATCAACTAGGTCTCCTGGATTACTGAGAATAAATTCTGGTTCAAGAATTGGCATCATTTGACCATTTTGTGCACACATCTCGTGAATGCATACCATTTGTTTGGCAGCTTCTTCTTTATGCGAGTCGTTGATTAATGCCGCAACAGTGTTGCGTATCTTAACCATATGTATTCCAAGTTCTACAAGTTTATCAAGTTCTGCTGGTAATGATTCTAGATCTGCTTCTGGAATCAATCCTGTTTCTCTATCTAGTCCGCATTTCTTACCGATTGGAATTACTCCATTATTTCTTAGGTGATCCATAAGAGAATTACCGTCTGGCCCTTTTAGAGTATAAACATCGTCTTGTTGAATTGCTCCAACAAAGTATTTTCCTAAATCAGGAGTGGTGCACATGGCAATGCGAATCTGAGCTGCTTTCTTTTTAAAATCTGATCTGCCGTGTATCTCAATTCCAAATTGATCCATGTGCTTTTCGTGCGTGCCTGCGCTTTGGTCCATAGCTAGAACATGCGGTGGATTATTTGGGCTGGTGAATGCTTCAACGGTTTGATCAAAGTTGAGTCTGTTCATTTTGTAGAGGTGTAAATAAAGTAAAGAATGAACTGTTGTACTAAAAAACTCTACTATTAATGTCAAACCTGCATAAGCCCGAATTCAACAGTGAAATGCATAAAAATATCCTCTTTTGAGAGCTGATTTACCTCGAGTACGGTAGGAGGGAACGGAGTTCCATCCATTTCCCAACCTACCGTATGGCCCATTTTACCCTTTCTCAGCGACACAA
>JAIPIN010000038.1 GCA_021734665.1 Kiritimatiellales bacterium | reverse complement strand
CACAGATGAAGCAATCATGGAATATATCAAGCATCAAGATGAAGACATGGAAAAACGAGGAGATAGTTTCACGATCGTTAATACATGACTTCAGTCATCAGCCAAACTACCAGTCTTCAGCTGGTAGTAGTTGATTTAAGTATTTGCGCAAATACTTAAATATTATTTTACATAAAATAAAACCAAATAATTTATTGTTACATTTAATTAATGATTTTAAAGCGCTTCTCGCAGCCTCCAACTGGTTTCTTCTACCTGATCTAGGTTCTGATCATCACGCATGAACTGTTTATGATCTTCATAAATCTTCATCAGCTCTTCTATAGATGGAAGTGCATGTAGCGGGTATGGTTTTCCTTTGAGTTTTGTGTAGAGCTCTTGAATTGTGCAGATAGAAATCATTCCACTTAGAATTCCAAATAGCATATTGCCTCCCCATTGTTTCTTGGGAGGGGATAAGAAGTAATCCAATGTTTGCTCTTTTCTTTTGAAGTACCAAAGCAACATTACAGGTCCGCTTAAGCCCGAAAAGCCTGCATAATATTTAGATCGCTCTTCTTCCGGTACGATGTGGCATCGGTATCCCTTTTTCAGTAGCTCTTCATTAGTTTTATCACATGTATCGTAACGAGTTGGTTGTTTAATATTGCCCGGATGGGTGTTACCATCACACGGACCTAGATGAAGATTCTCCTTTTCAAAAACAAGTTTACGATTAAATGCGATGCAGTAGCTGGAACTTGGTTGGATGCGCTCTCCATTAATATCAAATTCCCACCATTCGCGTGGACGAAAGCTAACAGATGCAGTGTTAGGGTCGGATAATTCTTTTTCAACTATATCTACTGCTCTACCGTCTAGCAAAAACATATCATCATCACAGATCCATCCGATTTTTCTATTTTTTGCAATGTGTCTTAAAAATTCTTCAGATTTTGTAGCAGCGTAAAAGTTAATCATCTTTTGAATTCGTGCTTTGGGGAATTCTCCCTTCTTTAGGGATCCGGAACTATCAAAAATTGTGATATCTACGCGGTCTCCTAGATATTTGGTTGCCAAGTGATACCACACCGTCATCATTGGCGGCAGAATATTCATTGTAAAGAGAGCCGGCTTGTTGCTTTTAGGAAGAGGCTTTCTGCGCAAATAATAGCCAAGAGTAGGCAGTCCCGTTTTAAAAGCTTTAAGCACGCCAAATCGTTTGAAGGCAAAGGGCACTAGGCGGACGTATCGATGTGTCATAATCGGATTTTAGCGCAGTAGATTGTAGCGCAGTAGGAGAAATTGCAATATGTAGTGTGCTACATGGATACTGAATTAAGTATTACAGCACTTTGACCATCTGTCTCCACTCCGTGTTTTAGCTTATCAATCTTAAATCCAAATTCTCCAACTAACTTTTCAAAATATTTCTTGTCGTAACGCACGCAATGCAGTGCACCTTTCCAGTCTTGCATGTAATCTTTTGGATTTTCTTCCATCTCTGGAACATTTTCTTCTATGAATGCAGTTAGAAAAACATTTCCGTTGGATTTTAATAATCTTTTGAACTCCGAGAGGTAAGCACGTATGTCTGGTGTTTTCATGTGCGAGAAAACAGAGTAAAGATAGATCACATCAAAGGCTTGATCTGGAAATGGGAGTTTAATTGAATCATTTCCTTCGGGATTGTAACGATCATTCTTGATATTCAACCGTAAGAACTGAAAAGTGGGATATTGCTTCTCAATATTTTTCTTGCACCAATCAATTGCAACATCGCTTACATCTACGCCTCGATATGCCCGTAGTTCACCAATGGTATTTATGATTCCAATTGGAAGTCGACCGGGTCCGCATCCAATTTCCAGAAGCGCGCTGCCTTTTCTTAAGCCAAATTCTCCCTGAAGTCTCATGGCTTCACGTTCTCCAGAATGCAGGAATGATTCGTTATCAATAAAGTTATTTCCGCCGAAGCGTAAGTGTTTGGCAGGTATAGTTATACCGCGATGTTTAGCAACATCTGATTTAATTAAATTCTTTAGCCTGCGTGCAGCTGTCTTAATATGTGATTGCATTGGGAACTATTCTAACAGGAGGTAGCGTTAAAGAAACCTAGGAAATCAAAGAAACCTAGGAAATAAAAGGGTGTTTCCACTACTATATTCTTTGTATTCCTTGGTTTCCTTGTATTTTTCCATTACTAAATACGAAAATGCTAAAAGTTTATATTCAAAAGATCGCTGGTATCCCCCATATCCCTCTTTTGTATCCAAATCTTGGGCGTCCTAAGGCAGAGGGGCGTATGGATTTTCTTAACGAGGCCTTTGATAATCTGTCAGAGAAGCTTGTGGAAGTGATAGAAGATCCCGCTAAGGCTGATTACATACTTATTCCACACAACTTCCCGCTAGTTAAGGAAAAAGGGTCATATCTACAGATGATTACTGATTTATGTGAAGATCATGGGAAGAGGGCCATTGTTTTTTGGCATGGCGATTCTGATTTAGAGGTGCCAATTCCAAATGCGATTGTATTTCGCACAAGTCAATATGGATATCAAAAGCGAGATAACGAAATAATGATGCCTCCATATACACCAGATCTTCTTAAAGGGCAGTCATTCAGGCCAAGGCATAAGGCAGAGGTGCCTGTTGTAGGATTTTGTGGATGGGCTAAGTACAAGAATCTTAAAAATCATGTTGGTACCATAGTTAAAGATTTACTGATTGATTTAAAGAGGATCACAACACTCAAGTTGCATCTGTCGGTTCATAAAAAAGGAATTTCATTTCGCATGAGGGCATTGAAGCTGTTTGATAATAGCTCGATAGTTGCATCAAATTTTATTCTACGCGATTCATATTCTGGAAGTTCTCATACTATTACGATTGATCCAGAAGAAGGTAGAAAAGAGTATATAGATAACATGTTAAATTCCGATTTTCCTCTGGCAATAAAAGGAGATGGTAATTATTCATACAGATTTTACGAAGCGCTGAGCTTGGGTCGTGTGCCAGTTCTTGTTAATACAGATTGTGTATTGCCTTTGTCCGACAAAATAAACTACAGCGAGTTTGTATGCATTGTTGACCACAAAGATATTCGTAATATGGATCAGAAAATACGCGAGTTCTACGATTCATTAGATGAAGAAGCATTTGTGACTATGCAAAAGAAGGCGCGAGAAGCATTTGAGACAAAGTTGAATGTGAAGAGCTTTTTGGAGTATGCGGTTAATAATCTTCTCTGACCTCACCCCCGACCCCTCTCCTTCGATAGGATATCATTTGAATGTGTATTTCTTTTTTTAAAGAACATCTTATGTTAAGGAGAGGGGAGCTCAAGATACTGATGTAAATTAGCTTGTATATATAAATATCGAAGCTCCCCTCTACTGTTTATCTAGAGAATTGGATTTGTGGCAATAGCCTGTTTGAAGTCAAAAACAAAGCAGGAGAGGGGCAGGGGGTGAGGTCTAATAGTGCAATAAGCGTCCTATAAACAGTCAATAATCTTCTCAGCCAGATCTTTAGCATCACCTGCATCACATAGGATCACATCATGGTCATTTGCATACTTTTCCAAGATAGCAGGGCTTCTTTCTGTAATAACTTTCTTCCCGCATGCTCTGTAATCTAGAACTTTGTGTGGAATCACGCGCTGGGCCTTTGGGGATGTTCCGAATATGCCTAAACAAAGATCAGATGCGTTGATGTATTTGGGGATCTCTTCCAGTGGTACAAAATCAATGAAGGTTACGTTCTTGAGGAATAGTTTTTCAGAAAGTTTTAACATCTCTTGTTTGGTTTGTCCTCCGCCCAAGAGTGTAAAGTGAACATTTGAGTTTTGGTCCTGAAGTATTTTTGCAGCGCTCAGGATGACATCGACACCTTGGAGTGGGATGTAGGAGCCGTAGAAGAAGACGTTGGGTTGGGAGTTGGGGGTTGGGTGTAGGGGGTTGGGGAAGAAGAGGTCTTTTCGTGGTTGGAGGTAGACAACTTTCACACGTTTGGGATTCAATTTGAATTTTTTGATGAAAAATTCGCGATGAGTTTGTGTATCGATCAAAACTTCATCCGCAAGATGGCAGCTTACAAAGTCGATGATGTAATAAAACCAAGCGAGAGGATTTAGTGGAGACACTTTATTGCGGTCAGTTACAAGTGTGTCGTATACAGAAATAAAAACATCAAAAGTTAACTTCTTTCTTGGGAATCTGGTTAGCCACCAAGCGAGTGGAATTAGATGATGTCCGGGGAATAGAACAACTACTTCATCAATTTCATTTTTATGCTTTTTAAATTGTTTTCTTAAGTCAAAATACTTTGGGAAGAAGCCTCCTTTTTCTGTGTGGCACTCTAGGATCTCACATCCTTCTTTTGTGTATTCTTTTATAACCGTGTGTGTTCGTGGTGATTCACGATCATAATATCCGAACAGGAGGATGGACTGATTATTCATTGGTTTCCATAGTAGCTGTACAAAGTTATTTCGTTAATTCGTTATTCCGTTAAAAAAGAGCTCCTAGAGTAGTCATATTTCTGAGTTAACTACCTTCCAAATGGGATTTTGTGGGCTTAAACTAAGCACAAATGCGTATCACATACGTCGTCCATAGCCGATTTCCAACCGAGAAGGCCCACGGTCTTCAGATAGCTGCTGTATGTAGTGCACTGGCAGAGATTGGACATGATGTGACCATTGTTGCGCCTAAAACTAAGAACTATATTCACGATAAGGTTCACGATTACTATGGATTCCAAGGTTCTATTAAATTCATACGAACCACAAATTTTGATGCGCTAGGAAAGTGGTGGATACCCGGTTCACTTTGGATGCTTACAACAATGTTTTTTTATAAGCGTGCGCTGAATAAGTTCTTAGAAAATCATCAGGCTGATATTCTTTATACTCGTTCGCCACTATTACTTTCGTCATTGCTTAAGTCTCAAATCCCAGTTGTACTTGAGTTGCATACAATTCCACAAAAGTTCCAAACAAGATTTATAGAGCTTTGTAATAATTGCAAAAGGATTGTATGTCTTACAAGTCCTATTCGTGACGAGCTTGTGAAGTTGGGAGTAGATGCATCTAAGACAATTGTGGAAGGTGATGGTGTTGGATACGATCTGTATCAAGATTTGCCTATTCGTGATGGCGTTCGAAAAGAATGGAATCTGCCAACAGATCGTCCTATTGTTGGGTACATTGGTTCACTTGTTACACACGATTCTATTGAGAAGGGCATACCAGAATTATTGCGAGCATTAAAAGAGCTCAAAGATCAAAATGTCTTTCTCTGGATTGTAGGAGGTCCTGATGACTGGATTAATGCATACAAAAAGTTGGTTTTAGAGCTTGGACTTTCGGATAACGATGTTCGATTCCAAGGGAGAGTAGAACAGTTCCATGTTTCTTCCTGCATAGCCGCATGTGACGTATGTGTTTATCCGGCACCGCTTTCTGGTCATCATTTTTTCCAGCGTGATACATCTCCGCTTAAGCTTTTGGAATACTTGGCAGCAGGTAAACCAGTAGTATGTGCAGACATTCCTCCAGTGCGCGACATTGTAGACGAATCAATTGTAGAATTTTGTGAGCCGGGAAATGCACAGTCACTTGCCGATGGAATTAATAAAGTTCTAAGCAGAAATAATGATGTTCGTATTCAGGCAGGCAAAGAAAAGGCACTTCATTTTGATTGGAAGGAGAGGATGGGAAGAGTATTGATTGGCTTGTAGGCTGATTTGGAATAGGTTCATTAGGTTTGTTAGGTTTATTACGTTTATTAGGTTCTCTGTTTAAACCACGTAACCTAATGAACTTAATCAGCCTAATAAACTTAACAAACTTTTCTGTTAAAACAACTGTCTTATTGCTTCCACAATCACTTCCGCAGCTTCCTCCAATGCAGCAGGACTTGGATGAACTGTATCCCAAGATAGTGTTTCTACTTCGTTGGAGAATATTTCGTACAGATCTAACACTTGGAAGCCGCGCTCTTCTGCGATTTGTTTCAGTCTTGGTCTTGTAGGCTCATGTAAGTATTGATCAGGCCATATTACAAAGAGCTTTGGAGTACTTGCTGGAACATGTGAAATAAATCCATTGAGTTGTTGTGTATATCTAACGAGTTGCTCTTCTGTTACCTTATCTTCTTCTGGTTTTTCTGTGGATTCTGCCTGCTGTACAGCTTTCCTTTCTTTGCCTGCGCGCAGATCAATTACTTTTTTGAATGCTTTGTAGAATGCGCTGTGCTCATCCAGCCAGCACTTTCCTGGAAGGTATCCAAGTATTCCATGTTCTATTGGGCTGCAGTCTCTTTGAGTTGGATCCCAATTTTGTGATCGCAAAGTTCCATCTGTTGCCAAGATCCCAACCTCACCTTCTAAATCATTGAAGTAGAAAACCAAGACGATCAGATCTGGATCAAGCTTCTCTACTTTTTGACGCAGTACTCCTGTTTCTTGTTCTAAGTTGTAACCTGGAACAGCAGTATTAAGTATGTTTGTGTTTGGTAAAAGTGATGACATCTGTGCAGTTAGCGTCTGATCATCATTTACGCCGTATCCAAATGTGATGGAGTCGCCGAAGACGGCGATGGTTGGGGCTTGGGGCTTGGGCTGGGGCTCCCCACTTCGTTCCGTTTCGCGGAACTCCACGGGGCGAGCGGATTTAGAAATTCGAAAGCCTAAGTCATTCGTGGATACAGTTCCTCTATATGCTTTTTCTTTTTCTAAGTTTGGTATGAGCTCATAACTAATATCTGGATGTTCACTTTGCTGATAAATGCGTGGGGGATTGGGTTTAGTAGTTTGCAGTCCTGTAACTCGTAGGAAGATCTCTGCTCCTCCAAAGAAGAAGATGAGACTTGCAAAGAGTAGACCAATGTTGATGAGGATATTTTTCATAGCTTACTGGTCTATTGTTTCATTGTTCGTAAGTGATTGCCAGATGAGTTAATGGCTGGATGGCTATATGGCTGGATGGTTCGCCTGCCTGACGGCAGGCAAGCAAGCGGAGCCCAAGCTAATTGCTCAAATACTTTAAACAGATCTGCTGCCACTTTAGTAGCCATCCAACTATCCAACAATCCAGCCATCCAATTAATCCAACTCGAACTGCTCAAGATAATCCTTCTTCTTCAACACCTTATCTTCTGGCATATCACGTTTTGTTAGCAAGTAATTGCCAAGTACAAGATAATCCATATGAGTATTTAAGAAGCAGTTGAGTGCATC
The DNA here is from genome assembly GCA_021734665.1 of Kiritimatiellales bacterium. GTDB lineage: Bacteria > Patescibacteriota > Gracilibacteria > Peribacterales > Peribacteraceae > UBA2144. The sequence continues at coordinate 3,323 of JAIPIN010000038.1, read as the reverse complement.
CTCTGGTGAGCGGACTATCGGCTCTCCTCTCACATTAAATGATGTGTTTATAATCACTCCGCATCCAGTCTTCTCCTCAAAAGCTTTAATGAGGTCGTAATATCTTTCGTTTTGTTCGCGATTGATGGATTGAATACGTGCGGAACCGTCTACATGCGTGACTGCGGGAATTTCATCACGTTTATCGGGATGGACATCGGCAACCAAAAGCATAAAAGGAGTTGGTCGATCTAGATCGAAGTAATCACCTATGCGTTCTTCCAAAACTGTTGGAGCAAATGGGCGGAACGACTCACGGAATTTAATTTTCAAGTTAACCTTCTTCCAGTTATCTTTGTTGCGTGCGTCTGCGATGATAGATCTGTTACCAAGTGCACGTGGACCGTACTCCATTCTCCCTTGGAACCATCCAATTACGTTATCTCCTTCCATTAAAGTAGAAGCTCGGTCTATCAATCCTTCATCAGATAGTTTTAAGAAGGGGACATCTGCGTTCTGCAAACACTTTTCTATCTCATCATCAGAAAATTCATCACCAAAGTATGAGTGATTCATTTGCTGGAGTTTTGCTCCATTGAATTGCTTGTACCAAATGGCAAGAGCAACACCAAGTGCGCCACCTGCATCACCTGATGCTGGTTGGATGTAGATATTTTTGAATAATCCACTCCTCAGTATCTTCCCATTAGCTACACAGTTGAGTGATACGCCTCCTGCAAGGCACAAGTTATCAGATGGTGAGATCTTTTTAGCGTATGTAACAATCTTCATCATTACTTCTTCAGTTAGATCTTGCAGACTGCGCGCGATGTCCTTATGGAATTGTTCCAGATCGCTCTCTGGCTTGCGGCGCGGCTGACCAAGTAACTTTTCTATTGCTCTTCCTGTCATTCTTAAGCCATGTTCATATGTGAAGTACTTCATATTTAACGCAAAGCTGCCATCTTCTTTTACATCAATGAGTTCGCGCATCTTTTCTAAGTATTTAGGCTCACCATAAGGGGCAAGTCCCATCACTTTGTACTCTGCGGAGTTCACTTTGAATCCTAAGTAGTATGTGATTGCGGAATAGAGGAGGCCGAGGGAGTGGGGATAATGTATTTCTTTAAGTATCTTTACAGATGGTACTGGTTTTGAAGTTCCAAGTTCCAAGTTCCAAGTTTCAGAGTTTGGCACTTGGCACTTGGCACTTGGCACTTCGGCGCAGCCGTATCCGATTGTTGCTGTCGCCCACTCTCCAACTCCGTCCACAGTTACTATTGTTGCATCATCAAAGCCACTTACTCCAAAGCTGGAATAAGCATGTGATTCGTGATGAGGAATAAAGAAGATATCACCCTTATATCCCAATTCTTTTCTAATACTCTGGGGTATCCAAAGCTTTTTAGTCATCCAATCCTGCATAGCGTACTGATACTGCATAAGTCCGCGTGGCCAGACCTTGAATGTTGTTCTTAGTATGCGGTCAAAGAACTTGATGAATGGCTTTTCGTAAAAACCTATTGCAGAAATATCTTCAATTGTAATTCCTGCGTATTCAAACGCTGCCTTGATTGCTTCATTTGGGAATGAATCATCCTGTTTTTTGCGAGTGTAACGTTCTTCTTGTGCGGCGAAGATAATTTCACCGTCTTTGATTAGTACACACGCAGAGTCATGGTAATAACAAGATAGGCCGAGAATATAAACAGGCTTGTTCATTAAAATTGATCTTGCATTCCATTTGGAACTTCGGATAGGGGATCAACCCAATATGTATTGTACCCACCCCTAGCACCTCCCCCAAAGAGGGAGGGAAATTTTTTAATTGCTGAAATAGTTTTGATAATAATCGCGTAGATTCCAAAAAGAGTTAGCCAAAGGATCGTTAGAATAATAAAACTCATAACACGACCTAAGATAGTGCTGAAGGTGCACCATGCGCGATAGAGAGGCCGAAGCAACTTTGGGCATTGCATTGATATTATTGTACTAGAGACCAGAGAAGGTTTGTTAAGTTTATTATGTTTATTACGTTCATTAGGTTCCTTGTTTTCTTGCAAAAAGAACCTAATCAACTTAATCAACCTAAAGTACCCAATGAACCTTTCTTTAGAATACCGTATAAATAAACGGAGCTAAAGGTGATCCCTGTGCAAATACTAGTATTAGACCCAAAAGGATAATTACCATGATGATAGGCATAAGCCACCATTTCTTGCGTACACGCATGAAGGACCAGAGGTCTTTGAAAATAGAGAGTTTGCTCATAGTTGTTATTGTATCGGAAAAGGTTTAGAAGGTTTATTAAGTTTATAGAGAAAGGTTTATTAAGTTTATGGGGTTTATTATGTTTATTAGGTTCCTCGTTTAACTAGGATAACAAGCAAACCTAATGAACTTAATCAACCTAACAAACCTAACAAACTTACTAAGATTAAAGTATTCCAACTACCAGCTCCATTAAGCTCAATACGGGCTGCATAATACCAAAGACCCACGTGGAAAGAATTGGAATGTTCAAAAACATTCCAGCAAGAATCAAAACAAGCAAAATCATTGGGCCGCGTTGCATAAAGAGTGCATAGTCTTGCTCATATTTGTACGGAATAAATGCAGCTAATATTTTTGATCCATCAAGCGGGGCAATTGGGAGGAGGTTGAATGCCATAAGCGCTAGATTTACAAAGATGCAGCTGCCCAAAATCTGTTCGAATAATTTGATAAGTACAGATCCGTTTGTTGGTTCACCCAATAAGCTCATTGCAGAATTACCAACACCACCTTTAAGAACAATTGTAAGTATAAAGAAGCAAATGAAAGCCATTATTAAATTCGTTGCAGGGCCGGCTAGTGCTACAAGAGTTGTGTCTCGTTTGTGATTCCTAAAGTACCTAGGATCAATTGGAACAGGCTTTGCCCATCCAAATCCTACAACTATAAACATTAGTGTTCCAATTGGATCTAAATGGGAGAGTGGGTTTAAAGAGAGTCTGCCATCCATTTTCGCAGTTGGGTCACCGAGTTTGTATGCTACAAATCCATGGCCCCATTCGTGGACGGATATCGCGATTAGAATGGCTATGATGAAGGGTGGAGAGATGAATTCTGGCATAAGGCAGTACGATTGTAGCTGACTTGAGGGAAAATCGAAGCACGAAATCCAAAATACGAAACAAATCCGAAATTCGAATTTCGGATTTAGAATTAATCTATAAACCCCCAGCGTAGCTGGGGTGTACGTTTGAAGGCGAAGCCGTACGCTAAAGCTGCCTGGCAAGGCGGCTTTAGCAACTTAACCTATTGCACATTATGACATATTACAAACGTACAATCCGTACACT
>JAIPIN010000037.1 GCA_021734665.1 Kiritimatiellales bacterium | reverse complement strand
ACAGATGAAGCAATCATGGAATATATCAAGCATCAAGATGAAGACATGGAAAAACGAGGAGATAGTTTCACGATCGTTAATACATGACTTCAGTCATCAGCCAAACTACCAGTCTTCAGCTGGTAGTAGTTGATTTTATAATACAAAAGGTCATATAAATATTCTATGACATACAACTGTGCCGCTTTATAATGGGCTTAATCTATTTCCCCCATATATTATGGATCAGCAAGATATTCAAAAAAAGATTGAATCATTCCTAGAAGATCTGGGCGTACCTAGTTTTATTGTATTTGGATGGCAGAAGGATGATGGCAAGAGCCCCGAGCAAAAACAGTTTGGTGTGGTTTCTTCTTATCACAAAGTTCCAACGAATGTAGCTATTAAAGGGATGAGCTGGGCGTTGAATGATTTCATTTCTAAGTCGCTGAAGTAAAACTATTACTGTCATGGTGAGCTGAGCCTGTGCTGAGCACAGACGAAGCATCGAACCATGACACTGATCTGTCATCCTGAGCACTTCGCCGGTCGCACTTCGATACGATCACGTGTCATCCTGAGTGATCCGAACGAAGTGAAGATTGTATCGAAGGAGGCACGTGATCACTCAGTGTGACACGGCGGCGTGTATCGAAGGATAGACAATTGCAGTAGTTTTATCTATGCAACACCTCCTTTATCACCCAGTTGCTAAATCCAAACGTTACAGCAACCACCGTCCAGCCCCACAGACCTCCAAAGATCTCTAGTGTTACTAGATCCGGATTCATTTCTTGTGAGATGATGTGGATTAGTTGAACAAATACACCATTAACTATGATGATTGCGATGATTGTTGCGAATAGTTTGAGCGGTAATGTAAGGATATCCAAAATTGGTCGCACAAACATATTCATTAGTGTGAGCAGAGAGCCGATGATGATAACAGCTGCAAAGCCGCCGGTCATTTGGAAGTATTGGCTCATGTAGGTTGCCATTAACCACACTGCTGCGAAGTTAAGTAGCGCTTTGATGAATACGCGCATGGGCCAGGAGGATTTTGAGTCAGACATAGTATGAGTAGATTATCGTAATTGGTTGAAAGATCCAATTTAAGTATTTCGTATTTAGTATTTCGTATTTCGTATCTAGGGGATTATTACTAATACATTTCCCGTTATACTAAATACGAGATACGAAATACGAATGCACAAGCCCGCTATTCCTCCAGATTTAGTTTGTCTCAAATTGGATTGTTACTTTCTTATCTCCAATTTCTTCCTCATGCACTTCTCCTTTGTTTTCTTGTATCTCACTTCTGGTTTCTTCTGTTATTAGTTCTCCGTATTCTTTCATAACGTCATCTGCGCCTTTTATCGTCAGAGCAATATGATCTGTAAAGGTAAGACCGCTTTCTTTACGGAGTCTCTGAATAGTTCTGATCAGATCTCGTGCGAATCCTTCATGTTCTAATTCTTTTGATACGTCTGTATCTATGCTTACAACCACTCCTTGATCTGCGGCTGCATCTAATCCTTCTTTGCCCAAATAAACAACTTCGGCTTCATCTGGAGCTAGCTCTTCGTCCATAATCAAAATTCTTCCATCATCTTCTATTGTGAAGTCACCATTCTTACCTGCCTTAATAAGTTCTTGCACAAGTTTTGGGAGCCTTGGGCCTACTTTGCGTGCATCTACTTTCACAATTACCTGTGCAAGTTCAGAAGGGTCCTTAGCGAATTCAATTTCTTTTACATTCATCTCTTGCTTAATTAGAAGTATATCTTCATCGGATAGCAGATTTTCCATTGCAGGAGGCAGAGCAATGATTGTTTTTTGAAGTGGCTGACGCACTTTTATGTTCTTTTCACCACGCACTTTGTGTCCAAGAGAGACAATTAATCGCTCAAGGCGTGTTCGCTTGATTAATTTTTGCTCATCCTTTGTAAGCTCTTTTGAGTCAGGCCAATCGGTCAGGTGAACAGATCCATGCTCTTGAGGTGATAGGTTCAAATAAATTGCATCGGCTAGATATGGGCAGAATGGAGCTAGCAATTGGCTACACGTCATAAGAACATCAAATAGTGTGTGTAGGGCGTCTATCTGATCCTCAGTATCTGCATCCTCTGTATCTTTTCCTGCAAAGCGTCTGCGGCTAAGCCTGATGTACCAGTTTGTAAGGGCATCCAATGTTTCGTGTAATTCATTACATGTGGCAGACAGATCATAACGATCAAGCTCGCATGTCATACGGTTCGTAAGATCTTGCATATCTGCTTGGATCCAAACATCTAGTGGATGAGTAGAGGCACGGCGAGTTTCTATAGGTTCAAATTTTGCTGCGTTGGCATACGTTACAAAGAAGCTATAAGCATTCCAAAGAGGTAGAAGCACATTGCGCATAGATTCCTCTACCATCTTCTCCGAGAATCGTAGATCTTCTCCTCGAACTGCAGGCGAGCTCATTAATGTAAAGCGCACTGCATCTGCTCCGAATTTGTTCACTACTTCTAATGGCTCTGGGTAGTTCTTTAGCTTCTTGCTCATCTTCTTACCATCTTCTGCAAGAACTATTCCATTCACAACGCAATGTTTGAATGCAGGCTCTTTGAAGAGTGCAGTAGATAGAACCATGAGTGTATAGAACCAGCCACGGGTTTGATCCATACCCTCAGCAATAAAGTCTGCGGGGAAGCCTTTAGGAGTGTCTAACGTCAAACGTCTAACGTCTGACTTTTGACGTTGGACGTTAGACGCACTTTCGAAGGGGAAATGCGGCTGCGCATATGGCATCGATCCACTTTCAAACCAACAATCAAAGACTTCTGGAATTCGTTTGAGAGTTCCCTTATCCGATCCTTCCCACGTAATATCATCAATCGTGTGTTTGTGCAGATCTAGTTCTTTGCTTGTATCGTGATCCCAGAAGAAAGTGTGAGCCTGAGCCAATTGCGGATATGGCTGATGCGATAGCTTTACTGGATCAATCTTATTAAAGAAGTGCCTTACATTTTGCAAAGGATCTGCATGAGTTACTACTATCACATGTTCGCCTCGGTGCTTAGGGAGCGTCTCATTAAGAAAGTCAGAAACTCGCTCTTGTACCTCGCTCCACGTTTCCATTCCAGGGAAGTGATAAATGCTTTCGGGTGCTCCAGTTTCTAGTTTGTGTGCTCTGCGAGCTTTTACAAAAGCAAGATCGGAATAATCTACAGCTTTGCCGTCATATTCCCCAAAGGCAACTTCTCGTAAGCGGTCATCTACAATCACTTTTGCTCCTGTTGCTTTGGCTATAAATCCGGCAGTTTGTTGTGTTCGAGCTAATGGAGAGCAGTAGATAATATCTATTTTTTCATTTTCAAATCTCTTTCCGGCTGCTTTGGCTTGTTTCTGCCCTCTATCTGTTAGATCAGTTCCGGGTACTGTTGCTTGGTAAATAGGAATCAAGTTTCCTTCGCTCTCTGCATGACGTACAACACTAAGTTTAGTAAATCTTTCTGGTTTGTGCTTCATCAAGTCATCGCGGCTAGAAATAACTTCCAATTCTCCGGTTTCTTCACATCTCCAGATTGGCATAGGTGTTCCCCAGAATCGATTGCGGGAAATTGCCCAGTCACGTGCACCTTCTAGCCATTTTCCAAAGCGACCATCGCGTACATGCGCAGGTACCCATTGAGTTTTTGCATTTGCATCTAGCATTGTCTCTTTGATTTTTTCTACTGCTACAAACCAAGATGAAGTTGCGTAGTTCAAAAGAGGAGAGTCACAGCGCCAGCAGTGGGGGTAGCTGTGTCGGTATGATTCTTTGCGCCACACCAATCCTTTTGAATTCATGTCATCGATTAATTTCTTTTCTCCTTCTTTAACAAACATCCCAGAATAGGGTCCGGCATCTTGCGTAAAGTGCCCCGTAATATCAACGTCCATAACAAATGGTAGACCATTATTCTTTGCGGCTTCCATATCTATTTCACCATATGATCCATTTATTGTTACGATTCCAGTGCCTTCGGATGGATCTACATAGTCTCCACCAAAGATATGGTAAGCATTAGGATTCTCCTTTACTTCCGGAATATCCTTGTACCACTCGGCAATATGTTTGTAGCCTTTGCCTATCATTTCTTTTCCTTTGAATTCACTAATAATTTCGTACTCATCGATTCCTTTTAGAATATCTTCTAAACGATCTTTGATGAAAATTATTTTCTCTTCACCAACTTGTACTTTGACGTATGTTCCATCAGATTTAATAGAAAGACCCATTGTTGATAGCGTGCTCCATGGAGTTGTTGTCCATGCCAAGACAAAAGTATCCTTTTCATCTTCTAGTTCAAACTTCCATGTTGTTGCAATGTCGTCTACGTCTTTGTATCCCTGAGTAACTTCAAAGTTGGAAAGAGGAGTGGCACATCTAGGACATACGTGCATTGCTTTTTTCCCTTCATATATCAGGCCTTTTTTATGAAGCTCACTAAACACCCACCAGATTGATTCCATGTAATCGGGATCCATAGTTCTATAATCCCAATCCATATCTACCCAACGTCCCATGCGCTCTACTACTTCTTGCCATTCTTTGGTGTATCGCTGTACAGATGCGCGGCACAGATCATTGAATTTACCAACGCCCATCTCCTGAATCTCTTTGTGGTCTTTTATACCATTCTCTTGTTCGATCAGATTCTCTACAGGTAGCCCGTGACAGTCCCATCCAAAGCGCCTTTCTACCCTTTTTCCACGCATGGTCTGATACCTAGGGATTACATCTTTAATAGTTCCAGCTAATAAATGCCCATAATGAGGAAGGCCAGTGGCAAAAGGAGGTCCATCATAAAAGCTGAAGTTTTCGGCTCCATCTCGCTGTTTTATAGATCTTTTAAATATATCTTCCTCCTTCCAATATTGGAGTATTCCTTCTTCCATTTCAGGAAGTGATTGTTTTGGGTCTACAGGATCAAACATAAGTGCTGAGAGGATACAGCGAGAAGGACGGTTCTGTCACAACAATTTGGGTTTTATATCAAAGAATGTACATGTTTTCTAAAATGGAGCTCTCCGATCTTCAGTCGTGGTTATTTTTGCAGGACGCCTGTGGCGCACAAGCGGAATCCGACGTAGCAGTATCGCATTGCCACAGAGCACATTCTTAACACGTACTTACAGGCATGGTTTTCTGCGGAGGCGGATGAAGTTATAAGTATAGTTATAACTTCAATTATAGTATTCGTATTAAATGTGGTTGTATGTTAGTTATAAAACATCTAAGAAATAGTGATATATTTACCATCGTAATATCAGTGCTTTTCGACAAAAAGAAATATGCACATGTTGTAAGTTTTGCCCCACAATAGTCAGGAAAAAATAAGTGTAAATTATTGACAATAGTGTGTTTTAGAGGAAAATATGTGTGTTATGAGTTCTTATAATATTCAAAGGCTGGGAGCGTCAGCAGATGATGCTATAAATCATGATAGTGTTTTGGAAGAAACTCCAATCTCAGATCCTAGTTCAGATTCAGCCGTAGGGTCATCAGAGCCTACAGTTTCGGATGGTTTTGGTGGCAAAATCACTCAAGAAGAACATGATGCGCTTGTTGCTGTATCAGATAAGGCTGCAGATGCTGTTAAGGAGGCTCTATCGGATAAAGAAACCGTTAGTGATGGCAATACTACTACAGTATCTACAGAGCATAAGGGTAAAGCAGCAGAAACGGTGTTGACCGTAGTTGCTAATACGCTTGGCGGGAAGATTCCTGAAAGCGTGAGAAAAGATCCAAAATTTGTGAGTACCGTTGCAGGCAGTGCTGGAATCATTGCCAAAGAATTCGGTGTAGTAGCTGGTTTAGTTCAATTGCTGATTGGACAACGTGGCAAATAGAATAATATAAATCTTTAATTATTTGTGGATATTAGCTTACATATGGCCTTGTTTGTTGTATCGTCCCTGTCCCTTTATATGCTTAGAAATACGGATAAAATTGGCTTAGGCGAAGATCGAGACCCAGAAATGGAGCAAATATTGCTTAATCTTATGGAAAAGCAAGCTAAGGAAGGTGCTTTATCTGATGATACAGATAGGATTCGTGATTTGATAAATGACCTTATGGATAGTGCTGGGCCCGAAGCGGACTCTGGAAAATTAGTTGAAATTTGTACACTTGCGTTTGATGCGACGGAGAAAAAGAATTTTGAAGGTAGTCCTTCGGATATGCGTAGGCACATTGAAGAGCTCATTGATATTGATACAAGGGTTGCTCTTGGTGCGGTTATCAGCATGACTATTGATGCGTATAACAGTGATAATTTTGTTTCTATGCAACATAAATCAGCAGTTTGTGCACGCACACAAGATCTTGTAACTCTGATTCATGATACGTGCAAAGGAGATTCCAGAGATTCTGGGTTGGCGAGACTTAGAGTGACACTAAGATACATGTTAGAGAAACATTATGATCAAAATACATCGCCTATAGAAGCTTTGTGCAATGGCCCATTGTCTTTTGTAGATATAGAATCTGCGAAAAGTGTTATGTGGGATCTAAGTGAGCATCTTAAGTATGGTGATACTGCATTCGATCTTGGATGCGGACCAGGCAAATCTATTGGTGTACTTGAGGAAAAAGTAGGAGAAGGTAATGTAATTGGGGTTGATATTAATCCTATATTCGCGATGGGCAATGAGCACATAGATATAGGGGTCATAGATGAGAATCAGAGGACTATAAGTGGCATGTGTGATGGCAATATTAGACTTTTAAGCTTAGAAGATCATTTTGGAACAGGCAGCTTTGCTCTAGAGTCTCTTGTTTCTGATCGCGTAGCAGATCAAAGCGGTTTATATCTTCTTGGTAAACAAGTGCTAAAACCAGGAGGTTTTCTTGGAATTTGTCTTAGATTGCCAGTGAATTGCAGTGACGACGAACCTGATCTAGAGCATCGTATTAAATATGTAGTAAACAAGATCACTACAGGTGAGGACGGGAATGCAGATCTTACAATTATTGTTAGGCATCTGCAGGACCTAGGTTTTGATCAGGTATTATTCCGTCACATGCCGATTGAAGATCCTGTTTCTGGTAATACTTACAACGATCACTACACTATCATTGCACGGCGTGGGCAATAGTCCATACAGGCAACTAAGGAAGTATTATGAATTTCATGTAATAGTGTGTTTTAATCTTCTTGCTGCCTTTCTAGTAGGTATGCGGTAGATACCATGGCTATAAATGCAAGTAATGTGAAAATATCAAATTGGCGTGTCATTACAAATTCTCCTACAAATGTTACAGTAAGCATAACTGATGCAAATGGAATCATGGAATTTGCTTTTTGCTTTGGTGACCATTCGTAATATAGATAGTATGGAAGACCAATAAAAACGGTACTAAAAATAAATACGTGCAATATTGTCATTGGGTCCTTTATTACAGGTGAGACAAAAGCAAGTAGTGGAATTGTACAGATAGAACAGATTGTAAGCATAGCCGTGTAGTACTCTAAGCGCCGTCTGGCTATGAACTCTTGTCTTAGGTATACATTGCTCACAATAAGGAAGGCAGTAAAACATATAAGCGAGATCAGCATAAAAATTCCGCTTCTCATATTCCAAGCTGGAGATTGCAACAAAAGGATCATGGATAATCCAAATAGTATCCAAGTAGGTAGTCCCTTTTTCCAAGATAAAGATCTAAATGCAATTGCTCCAAGAAGTACGCTAGCTGTCATTATTATCTCGTAGTGAGTTGCCGTGCCCTCTTCTAGTGCGGCGTATGTTGTAAGTGATACAAGTGCTAATAAAATTGCAGAAGACCAAATGAGTGGATTCCATACTCTAAGAGGCTCAAGAATTTTTCGTCTATGACCAAATGAAGTTAATAATATTAAAATTAATGTAAGAGACCAGATGCGCAGTAGTGTAAAGTCGACGGGTGTAAGATGATCATACAAAATTAGGAAGCGTGCTAGAACTGGGTCCAATCCCCAAAGTAGTATTATTGATCCAATACCAAAGAATAATTTTATTATTGGTGCGGTGTGTTCTATTTTGATTTGAGTTGCTCCTGCAGCTTTTAATTTGCTGATGTATATTCTTTGTTGCTCTATTTCTAGATGAGCTCTTACAGTTGTGAATGCAATTGGATTTTTGTGATCTTGTTTATAGCGAACTTGTTTAGAAGATATGCCAAACTCATGATGAATTTCTGCGAGTTTAGAATGTATCTCTGGATTATTTACTGGAACTGAATAGCGTATAACACACATAATTTTTCTTTGTGATGATTTTGTATTCTTTGGTTCAACAATTGAAATGTAAATTTCTTCTGGTTCCAGATGTCCATCTGCTATTGCAATATATGCTTTTCGTAACGAGCTGTATCCCAAAGCACGTAACCCATCTTCCACGCTTTTTTGATTAAATTCCTCAATATATCCAATTTTGTGTGCTTCTAGTGTTTTTCGTAGTAGTCCTTGTCCTATATTTATTTTGCGACGATCAGATTGTTGGGCAAGCGCTGTTCGAATAGTTGCTGTTGCAAGTCCTGTTTGTATCCATTCAAGCCATTCACGTTTTACAACTGGCGTATCTGATAATGTTAAATCAATGGATGCTGCGTGCTCTAATGGAGTGGAAAATGGCACCTCTTTTCCATTAACTTTTATAGATGTAACTGTAAGTGCCTGTCCTTCAAAAAGATAAATAGCTCCGTCTAGTGCCGTTGATCCTTTTGGTAGAATAATTGTTTTATCATTAGGGCCATGAATTACAATTGATTCGCCTAAAATATCGCTTTGCAGACTAGCAAAGAATTGCTCACTACGGTCCGAAGTGTCTGCCGATAAGGTGGCAATACGCTCTGTCCAAGGTAGATAATCTAAAAGTCCGATTGGCTCACTATCAAAACACTTAGTTGTGATTCCATTGTGTGCATATTCATCCATTTCTTGTGTGCGCAGTTTACATCTGACTCTAGTGCCATCTCCCATAATAATTGTGGTATGCAAACCTTGATACCCATTGATTTGTGGTGCGTTAATGAAATCTTCAAAGGAGAGTGTTTCTCGTTGGTAGCACTGATGGAGTGCTCCAAAAACTTTGTAGCAAGATTCTATATTTTTGCAGATAAAAACTGCAGTAAGAGCAGATATACCAGTGACTGTGGCTCCTTCTGCATTTAGTTGAGTTCGCAACCTTCCCCAAGATTTTGGTTCTTGTTTAATAGTGAAGTTATTTGAAATAGATGGGTAAGCATCATTAAGACATGCGAGAATATTCTTTATATTATTTTCACTCACCTTTTCATTTTTTTTGCGCAGAATACTGAGTTGTTCAAATTGATCTGGATCTAAAATATCTAAACACAGTGCTTCCAGTTCATCTCTAAAATCACGCATAGATAAACGGTCTGCAATTTTTACATACACGGTTAGTGTTTCTTCTGCGAGTGATTGTTGTCTTTTTGGTTGTAGAAATTCAATAGTCTGCATGTTGTGCATCCTGTCAGCCAATTTGATAATCATGATTCGTACATCTTTCTGCATGTATGTGAAGATCTTTCGGATTGTTTCGGTTTCTTGTTCTAGTGTTGGGTTTTCCTTAAGTTCACTTTCATCTAGTTTTGTAACTCCATCAATTAGCGAAGCAGCAGAATGATCAAATTCTTTTTCAACCATTTCTAAAGTTAATGCGGTGTCTTCTATTGCATCATGAAGAAGTGCTGCGATGATAGTATCTGCGTCTGCTTTCATATCTGCGAGCAGATGAGCGACTGCTATGCAATGTATAAAATACGGCTCACCAGATTTTCTCTTTTGTCCATTGTGTGCTTCTTTCCCGCGTTCAAAAGCCATTTTGACTCTGTCTAAGTCTGCAGATGAGAGATGCCGGACATGGGCGCGAAATTCGCTCCACTGCATAGACAGTAAAGTTTACTACGACTTTTGCTCATTGGAAAGCTGTTTTTAGGGTTTTAGCTAGTAGCTGGTAGCTTGTAGAAGACTTGTTAATTACATTTACAAGCTACAAGCTACAACCTCATTCTGTTTATGCTATCCTTCAACCAACGTTCCATTTTCAAATATGGTATTAGTAAACGATAACTCAAAGGTTTTAGAAATCGGTGATCCAATGCCGGATTTTTCTTTGCCTGCAACTGATGGTATCTTGGTTAATTCATCCAATATCAATAACCCGATTCTTGTAGTTGTATTTACATGTAATCATTGTCCTTATGCTCAGTCATACGAAGATCGTCTTATAGATCTAGCTGAACATTTTGATAATGATGGAGTTCAGTTTATTTTAATAAATTCTAATGATGCAGAAAACTATCCTGAAGATTCATTTGAAAAAATGCAGGAGCTACATGACGATATGGGATTTCCGTTTCCATATTGTTTTGATGAAAGCCAAGAAATAGCTAAAGCATATGGAGCTTTATGCACGCCGCACTGTTTTGCTTTTGATTTTGACAGAATCCTTAGATACAAAGGTAGAATTGATGACAATTGGGAGGACCCAAACAATGTAAAAGAGCACAATCTGCGTGATGCAATTTCTGCATTAGTGGAAGGAGATGAACCTTCGGTTACAGAAGCGAATGCGATAGGGTGTTCGATAAAATGGAAAAGTTAAATTCAGAATTCAAAATGCAGAATTCAGAATTCAGTTGAGTGTTTTATTCGTATGACATCAATTCTAAATTCTGGCTTAATGGAAAATTTTGGGGGCTAAAATGATGTCTTTTCCGCTAATGTTAGCTGAGATATGCTTATATTTTCCCCGATGCATCATGAAAAATATGTTCTAATTGTAATTCTCACTCAATTAAAAAGGATGGAACA
>JAIPIN010000036.1 GCA_021734665.1 Kiritimatiellales bacterium | reverse complement strand
AAAGCTCACACAGAAGAGGCTTGATTGTGTGTTGGAAAGCATTAATACTCGTCCCCGTCATTGCCTTGGCTTTCGTACTCCAGAGATGGTGTTTAGAGGTGTTATGAAGCGATATGCATTTCATACTTCAGAGTAGGTTGGTTGCTATTTATTTTTGTTTGAGATCGAATTTATAAATGCATTTCTGTCTATCCCCGTCTTGATATTGCTCATTGTATTCAGGCAAATCTACAATTTTAACAAGAGTGCCACCTGCCGCTTCACATGTTTTTCGTGATGCAGTGTTATCTGGATTACATGTAATTATGATTTCTGTTAAGCCATGATTCTTGATAAACGGAAAAACCAATTTGCAGCTTCTTGTTGCATAGTGATGCCCTCTGAATTTTTGCAGTACGTTGTATCCTATATGCCCTCCAAATTGAATATTTTCGTTGTATCCAATGCGAACATTTATATCGCCCATTTTTTCTCCCGATTCAGAATGAATCATATCGAACGCATAACTTGGAACGTAATTTTTCTCTAGGTTCGCAGGTATTGTTTGCACAAGTTTTAATTCGAGTTCGTTGTCTATGAGCACCTCAGGATCAAGAAAATAAAATTCCTCACGCTGCTTTAGAAGTTCTTCATATTTATCTACCATTTTATTCAAAGTGAATTTCTCCATTGCAGTCTTGCGTCCTTCTTCTCCAATTGTCTTTGATGCTAGAGCTTGCTCTATCCCCTTTTTGAGTGAGGAGGATGAATTTGCTTTAACAATTATGGCATCTTTGCCGTTTTCTAAATAATCAGAAATTCCGCATGCATCTGTTACAACAACAGGTACTCCAAGCATCATTGCTTCTGCTGCAACCAATCCAAATGGATCATGCTCACGGGATGGTAGAACCAATACAGATAGTGAACTGTAAAAACTTCCTAAATCTTCTATGTGAGACATAAGGCTTATTTGGTCATTCACAGATCTGCTAATGTGCTGAGCCTCTCTACCAGACCCTACAATTGTAAGTTGAGTGTTTGGTAGTTCATTTACGGCTTGTATAAGTAGGTCGATGCCTTTGTCGTGGGTGAGTCTTGAAATACATCCAATATGTTTGTTGTTTGTTGTTTTTTTATCTGCCCTCTCCCCCGGCCCCTCTCCCACCCTCCTTCGCTCCTTCGTAGCTTCGGATGGGCAGGCAGGGAGAGGGGGGCTTTGTTTATCTGTAAATCGTTGGGGATCAATTCCATTTGGAATAGTAATCACCTTATCTTCGGGCCATCCAAGCTTCACATAAATCTTTTTACTAAGTTCAGATACAACAATAGTTGTAACTTTGGTGCTGAGTGCTTTGAGGTTTTTTAGCCAAGGGTTTTTGCTAAGCCAGCGGCCTACGCGGTCGTGCTCGAGCCAGATGGGGCTTGGGCTTGGGCTAGGGCTGGGTGTGAGCAATGGGGTTAGCAGTAATTTTTCTGAAAGGCTAAGCATGATTACGGCGTCTAGATCATGGAATTGTTTGATTGCTGTCTTAAGTAAGTGACTCATCTTATTTTTTCTCCACATAAAACTTATAGCACTCCACTTTGTAACAGGCGGTGGGCCAATATCTAATTCTGCTGAAGGAATATTTCGTTTTTTGCATTCTCCAAGTAGCGTTGGGCAGCTTCCAAGAAATGCAACGGCATGACCGCGCTTAAGTAGTCCTTCCATCAGGGATAGAACTTGTACTTCGGCTCCACCAAAGGTGGATTCGAGCGGAAAGCGGGTAAATAGAATCTTCATCGATAGATACTATACCTGCTTCCAGCTATCAAGTAGCTCACTCAGGTTCTTTTCTACAATATCAGATTCAAATGACGTACAAATGTACTTTTCTGCGCCAGATTCCGATGCATTCTGTTGATACTTTTCGCTATTACCTGAGCTTACCAGAGCAATGTGTGCTTTTGGATTCGCTTCTTTGAGATGGATAATAATTGCTGGTCCAAGGGCACTTGGAATTTCATAATCAATAAATGCAAACTTGATATCGGGATGATTGTCGATCGTCTTTATGGCTTCTTCGGTGGTTTTTGCGATAAGAATTTCAGCTGGGAACTTAGATTTTTTAATAAATCCTTCTAGCATCAAAATCTTGGCATCGCAGTCGTCGGCTATGAGTAAAAGAGTGGTCATATCGTTAGTTTAACACCTCAGTTCTATCCAAACACTCCGTCTGCCTGAAGTCTTTCTAGTGGATTTTGTTGATTTGGTGGTATATAGCACATGAGTACCTTGCGCAATTTATTGCTTATTTCATGCGACAATGGACTGAGATCATTTCGCTCTTTGCCATCAAAAGTAAAATGGACCTCGTCACCTTCAACGTGGATATCGCTTACTTTGTCTGCAGCTTCTTGCATTGCCATCAGAGCTTCTACATCTGCTTCATGATTTACGGAACGGAATTTGCATATTAAAGGCATGTGCAAAATTTACAATGCAATACATGAATGTCAAATATTTTTAGGCGACAATTACTTCTTGCCCTCCCATATACGGTCTTAGCACATCCGGAATCGTAATAGTGCCATCTTCTTTCTGGTAGATCTCCAAAAGAGGAATTAAAATTCTAGGTGATGCGATGCAGGTGTTGTTCAGAGTATGTACAAATTGTTTGTTGCCGTCTTTGTCCTCATATTTGATATTCAATCTTCGTGCTTGGAAGTCGCCAAGGTAAGAGCATGAGTGTGTCTCTCCGTAAGAATCACGTGATGGCATCCATGTTTCTATGTCTTGCATGAATACTTTCCCCTTCCCCATGTCACCTGTGCATACATCAATTACACGGTATGGGAGCCCAAGAGCTTGAAGTACCTCTTCTGCATTTGTTCTTATCTCTTCGAACATCTTTAGTGCCTCTTCTTGATCAGCTTTGCAGAGTACTACTTGCTCAATTTTCTGGAATTGGTGAATTCGGTAGAGTCCTTTTGTATCTTTTCCATATGTTCCAGCTTCGCGCCTAAAGCAAGGTGAGTAACCCGCGTAACGTGTAGGCAAATCTTCTTCTTTTAGCACTTCGTCTTTGTGATAACTAGCGACAGATACTTCCGATGTTCCAATTAAATAAAGATCATCCGCTTCTACTCCACTTCCACGCTTCTCTTCTGCTCCTACTGCATATGTCTGCTCCTCTGCTCCAGGGAAGAATCCGGTACCCATAAGGCATTCCCAGCTTGCCATGTAAGGCGGAGTGAATTGGGTCCAGCCCTTTTTGCGCAAATGATCGAGTGCAAATTGTAGAACTGCCATCTCCAAACGAGCACCGTCCCCTTTCAAAAAGTAACTACGTGCTCCTGCTAATTTTACGCCGCGCGGGATATCTATGATGTCTAAATCTTCACCGAGTTTTACATGATCTTTAATTTTGAATTTGAATTTAGGCAGATCCCCCCACTTTCGTACCTCTTTATTCTCGGTATCGTCTTTCCCAATAGGAACAGAATCGAGAGGAATTGTTGGCATCTGTAATTGCATCATCTTCCACTCCTCTTCTACTTCGCCTAGCTGAGATTCTTCCTTCTTAAGCTTTTCGCTCAGGCTTTTCATGTCCTTTAATGCTTTTTCTTTTTCTGCTCCTTTCATCGTGGGAATCTTCTTGCTGACAGAATTCTTCTCGGCCCTTTGAGCTTCTACTGATCCCACTAGCTCTTTGCGCTGTGCATCTAGCTTGAGGAATTTTTTCACATCAATCTTTAAATTCTTGTCCTTTGCTGCTTTTTGGTAAGTGTCGGGCCGTGATCGTAAGTCTTCTAGATCTATCATGGAAGATAGCATAGCGGAAATCGTAATTAGTACGCATCAAATCTAGAAAAAAAGACGCTGCACCCCATAGGGATGTTGCTGGGGCGCTATTTATACATCATGACTCCTGCTAGGAAGGTGGATTAAAGACAACCGCACATTTATTTATGTGTATATGCATTCTTGGTAGGCAGGGTGCCACTAAGTATTTGTTGATAAGCTGTTTGTAGTGCGTCGTGATATTTTTGGTAAGGGGATTGTAAATCTGTGTATATTTGCATACGGCTTCGTAAACTCGATCTTGTTACTATACCAGGCTCTGCTCTTGTGTATGTCAGAAGATTCTCTCTTTCTTGGAGTGTCACATAATTTCCGATGACAAAACGATCAGGTTTATTAAGATCGTTAATAATTTGTGCGGTTGTAAAAGGGTGTACTTGTGCATCAAAGCTCACATGTTCACTTCCACCATTTATTGCTAAAGACAGATTGTATTTTGTTTCCTCTGCTATCCAATCCTCTACAAGCTGCAGATCTACTCGTTGCCATTCTAGATGTGGAATATAGATTGCAGCATATCCTTTTAATTTTTTGGGTAACTCTTCTAGCATCGCGCTAAATGCATGATCTATTTCGATTCTGCGTGGTATACGTGGAGGCCAGCTTGTGTTGTGTAATTCGTTGTCCATTGTGTAAAAGTTAGATAACCATTTGAGCATAGCTTGAAGAAGAGTACAATCAGATGACGTGCCAAAGTCTCAACAATTCCGGCTTGAATCGGAGTTCTCCCCAACAGGAGATCAACCTGCAGCTATAAAAAAGCTTATAGAAGGCATACAGGCAGGCGAAAGGCACCAGACTCTACTTGGAGCCACAGGAACGGGAAAAACCTTCACAATGGCTAATATAGTTCAGGAATTACAGCGTCCTACATTGGTCTTGGCGCATAACAAAACCTTGGCTGCTCAGTTGTGTAGTGAGTTTAGTATGCACTTTCCAGATAATGCTGTTAGCTACTTCGTATCCTATTACGATTATTATCAGCCAGAGGCGTACATGCCGATGACGGATACATATATAGAGAAGGATGCGAATATTAACGATGAGATTGCAAAGTTCCGTCATGCTGCAACATATAACTTGCTCACACGTCGTGATGTTTTGATTGTTGCATCTGTATCTTGTATTTATGGATTGGGAAGCGTGTCTGATTACGAAGGGATGGCGATCACACTAAAGCGCGGTGACCCTATTCAGCGAGATCAATTCCTTCGTCAGCTTACAGACATTCAATACAAACGTAGTGGAATTGAATTCAAACAAGGAATGTTCCATGTTTTAGGTGACACTGTGGAAGTTTTTCCTCCTGCAGGTGACACGGTGATTAGAATGGAAATGCCTTTTGATGAAATTGATGTGATTCAGGAAGTGGATAGTTTTACAGGAGAACTTATTCAAGAAATGCAGGAAGTAAAGATTTTTCCTGCAACACATACTGTAACTACTAAAGAAAAAATAGAGCTAGCTTCTGGACAAATTTTGGCTGATCTTAAAATACGCGAGAAGGAATTGCAGGAAGCTGGAGAGATCGGGAAGGCAGAACGTATTCGTCAGAGAACAGAATACGATCTAGAAATGCTCAAAGAGACTGGATACTGCACAGGAATAGAAAACTACACTCGCTACCTCACACAGAGTGAGCCTGGCGCTCCCCCATCAACACTTCTTGATTACTTCCCTGATGATTTCCTTTTGTTTGTAGATGAATCTCATATTTCTATTCCGCAAGTTGGCGGAATGTTTGAAGGAAACTTCTCTCGCAAGAGCACATTAGTTGATTATGGTTTCCGTCTTCCATCATCTTTTGATAACCGCCCTCTTAAATTTAATGAGTTTGAAGATCGTGTAAAGCAGGCGGTTTATGTGTCTGCAACACCAGGTAAATATGAATATGCTCACACTCCAAAAGATAGAATTGCAGAACAGATTATTCGTCCAACAGGCTTGCTTGATCCCATAGTAGAAGTTAGACCTAAAGAGAATCAAATTGATGATGTCATATTAGAAATTAATGAAACGCTTAAGCGTGGAGAGCGTGTTCTTATTACAACCCTTACTAAGAAGATGGCGGAGAAGCTAACGGACTTCTTAAAAGATTTGAATTACAAAGTGAGATACTTACATAGTGATGTGGATACATTCGAGCGCATAGAAATCTTGCGGCAGTTACGTACGGGGGAAATTGATGTGCTTGTAGGAATTAATCTACTACGTGAGGGGCTGGATCTACCTGAAGTTAGCTTCATTGCTATTTTGGATGCAGACAAACAAGGTTTCTTGCGTTCATGTGATGCGCTGATTCAGACGATCGGTCGCTGTGCGCGTAATATTAATGGTCATGTTGCTTTGTATGGTGACAAGATTACAGATGCAATGCAGAAGGCATTGGATGAAACTAACAGAAGAAGAGAGGTTCAATCTGATTACAATAAGAAGCATGGCATTACTCCTAAAACTATTATAAAAGCGATTCATGATATTGGAGAAGAATCGCGTAAGGCAGAACTTAGTCGTCCTAAGAGATCTCATGACAAGATTCCAGCAGATGAGAAGAAGCGATTAATTGAAGAGATGGAACAACAGATGGAATTGGCTTCGCAGAATTTGGAATTCGAAAAAGCTGCTGATCTTAGAGATGAGATTGAATTGTTAAACAAAGGATAATAGAAGTGTCATCCTGAGTGCGCCGCCGGTCGCACTTCGATACGCTCCGGCAAGCCGGAGCTACTCAGTATGACACGGCGGCGTGTATCGAAGGATGGCGCGCGGCTGTATTGGTGTATAAATAGGCAGATAAGGTGTCAATTTTCCTTGACTAAACACCCAGAAACTATACTCTTCGCCTCCTATGTTAAAAATAACCACTCTTGCAATTCTCACAGCACTATCGTTTGTTCTCCTATCTCCTGCTGCAAAGGCGGCAAATTACCAGTATTGGGAGCGCACAGACAATATAACTTTTGGGGTGCATCCTTGGGATTATCGTCCTCGTAGAGCAAGTTCAACTGTTGATCCTATAACTTTGAATAAGTCCTTCTATTATCTACATCCAGACAGAAGCCAGACACATGCTTTGCATCCGTATAACCGAGATAGTTACTATGATGCTCCGATAGATCCTGCAATGGCACGCTTCTCCAATAGATTTAATAACAGTGTTACTTATGCTTTCGAAGATGCATACCTTCCTCGTCAGAATACTATTAGCACCTGTCAGAACTACAGTTATGTGAAGCCTAACTATAGGGTGCCACCGTTTGGATATACGTGTAGCCAATAGCAATTAGCTTAGTAGCAATTAAATAACTTGTACTGAGATTGTCGAAGTATTAGCTAATATGCCAATTGCTAATACGCTAGTTTTTCCATGCCTTAACTGCATCTTGATACCCTTCTGGTGTACCCGTATCCAACCGTGTGCCTTTGCACTCATATCCGTATACGGGTAGATCTGGCATTTGTTCTATAAGTGCATCAATCAAGCGTATTTCGCCACCACCCGATGCTCCTACTTTTGGTAATACATCAAAGGTTGATTGTGGAATTAAGTATCGTCCCACAATTCCGAGTGTAGATGGCGCATCTTCTGGCTGTGGTTTTTCTACTAGGCCTTTAAGTTTTTTAAGCCTCGGTTCTCCATCGTGTTCGTGTTCAACATCTACGATTCCATATCGAGATGTGTTTTCTTTTGGAATGTTTTCGAGCGCTAGCATTGCTACCTCTTCTCCGATTAGGTCGTATGCTTTTATAAGCTGTGTTAATCCAGAGTCATCACTTGTAAACAGATCATCACCAAAAAGAATCGCAACTGTATCACTCTTTACCCAGTCGGCAGCTTGCAAGATGGCATGCCCATCTCCGTGTTGTTCATCTTGATAGACGGTGTGAAAATCGACCTCCTTATATCGTTGTAAGTCTTCTAATAAATGTTTCTTCCCGCGCTTCTCCAGCTCTTCTTCTAATGCAGGATTTTCGAAGAAATATTGTGGGATCATCTCTTTGCCTTTGCTAATCACAAAACAAATGTCTGTAATTCCCGCATCAATACACTCATCAACCAAGTGAGCGATGATTGGCTGGTTTCCAATTGGAAGTAGCTCCTTTGGAACTGCTTTTGTCCAAGGTAGGAACCGTGTGCCTAAGCCCGCAACAGGGAGGATGGCTTGAGTTATTTGCATTGTGGGGAGTGTAAGGGGAATATGTCTTTGAGGCTATAATTTTGAGAGCAATTAGCTAATTAGCATGTTAGCTAATTAGCTAATGGCTAACTAGCTAATTGCTGTCGTTTTTGACAAAAAAGCTCATTTCGACTACAATATCTAGAATAATTCCTAAAACAAATATGAATCCCGCCCAAGACGAACTAACAAAGGTCCAGAATCTATATGTTATGCAGATGGAGTTATGGAAGGTGCTGGATGGACGAGTGCGAAGTCCGGATAAAGTAAAAGATGCACGAAAGTGTTTGAAAGACTTTAAGGCTCTACTAAAAGATGTAGATTGGAAGTACATGGGAGGAGAAGATGTTTATCAGGAGCTTGTTGGTCTTGCTACTGAGGCAGATGCAAGATTGAAGAAAGTTCAGACAAGCAATTAGCAATTAGCATGTTAGCTAATTAGCTAACTGCTAATAAGCCAATAAGCTAATCACCCCTCATGCACTCTTACAATTTTTACGCGCTCTTCTTTTGGTATAAGAATTTTTAGAATACTGTCTTTAGAAAATGTAGCTTTCACTTTTTTAGGATCGATGGTGCACGGTAGAGTAATACTTCTAGAAAACTGTCCCCAAAAACATTCCTGTAAGTAATACTGATTATCAGGGATTGTGTCATCCAATGATCGTGCGCCGCTTATTGTTAGAATCTTTTCATCTACTTCTATGTCTAAGTCCGAGAGCTTAACTCCAGCGATAGGAGCTCGCACAACGTAGTATCCATCTTGTTCGTATATATCTACTGCTATCTGTCCTTTCTGTAGGGTCGGCTTTTGTTCCACAACAGGAGGTGGAGTTTTTTCTTCTGCTTCGGAGAAGTTGAAGGCGGGTTCTTGTCCTGCAACACTTGGCTCATTTTGGTCCTGACCGAATGCAGAAAAAATTCCGTGGAAAGGAGAAGGGGTCATTTCGTGATATCGTACTTTATTCTATGTGAGTTTGGCAAAGATATTTGCTGTACGGAAAAGCTTGTAGCTTGTAGCTTGTAGCTTATATAGTTTTACTACCAGCTACCAGCTACCAGATTTTCTTATGCTCGAATCAATTATTGTTTGGCTTGTCGACATCATCGGTGTTTTGGGATATCCAGGAATTGTTCTTCTTATGGGTCTAGAGAGCTCTTTCTTCCCCTTTCCTAGTGAAGTGGTGATTGTTCCTGCGGGATATTTGGCACAACAAGGCGACATGAATTTAGCTACCGTAATTATTGCAGGAATACTTGGGTCGTTACTTGGTGCATGGTTAAACTATTCAATTGCTGCAACTGTTGGTAGAACGGCATTGCTAAAATGGGGGAAGTGGATTTTTCTTCCCGAAGAAAAATTAGTAAAAGTAGAAAAGTTTTTAAAAACACATGGTGAGATTGGAACATTTATCGGCAGGTTAATTCCAGTTATTCGTCAGTACATTTCTTTTCCTGCTGGTGTCGCCAAGATGCCATTGGCACGTTTCTCTTTTTATACAGGATTGGGCGCAGGACTATGGGTTACTATCCTCGCGGTGATTGGATACAGTGTTGGAGAGAATCAAGAGCTAGTAAAAGCGTGGAGTCAAACGGCGCTGTTTTGGGTTATAGGTGGATGTGCGGTTTTGGTGCTTGGGTATTGGAAACTTAGAAAGTGAAAAGTTAATAGTTAATAGTGAATAGTGTTTTTTAGATCAAATAACTATTCACTCTTCACTTTTAACTATTCACTCCATATCATTACAGCAAATGACTTCTATACAAGCATTGATCTTAGGCATCATCCAGGGCTTTACAGAGTTCCTTCCAATCTCTAGCTCTGGTCACTTGGCTCTATTAGAAGAGTTTTGGAAGATTCCATTAACTGCACAGGCCTTGCAAGATTTTGATGTGATCCTTCATGCGGGCACATTAGTTGCGCTTATATCAATCTACTTTCAAACATGGATAAAACTAATTCGGTCTTTTGCAAAATCGGATAGTGAATATCGTTCACTTTTAACTGCATTGATAGTAGCTACAATTCCTGCGGTACTTGCTGGAGTTATGGTGCAAGGACTTTTGGCTGATGCATTTAGATCACCACATACAATTGGCTTCTTCTTAATTGTAACTGGAATTATTTTGGTAATTGGTGAGCGCTTTTCTGTTAAAGAACATGCAATGCAACTGCCTCGTTATAGAGCTTTATTTGTTGGATGTGCGCAGGCTTGTGCTCTTATTCCTGGAATATCTCGATCTGGTATTACAATTAGTGCAGGGCGTGCTGTGGGGCTTTCTCGAAAGGAGGCGCTCGACTTCTCTTTCCTTATGGCTGCACCAATAATAGGTGGTGCAACTTTACTTACTTTTATTGATGGATTTAATTGGGGAGGACTTGCACTCGCGCCTTCAGTTTTATTTGTAGGATTTATCTCTGCATTTTTTGTGAGTTTAATTGCAATTATCTTTCTACGCAGATGGGTTGTCTCTCGTAGTCTCGCTTGGTTCGCAATATATTTAATACCAGCTGGAATGTTCTTAATGTTCTTTTAAGACGTAATAAGATTAGTTTTATTAGTTTTAATTTTTAGTATTGCGTTCAATTCATTTGATCGAAAAATAAAATACATGACTTTTTTCTCTTGCTCCAAAGACTTCTGTCAGTAGAATGCCCTCCACACCTCATTTAATTTTCCCACAATTATCCATGCCAACTGCAGTTCTTAAAAATTCAATCCGACGACTTCGTTTCGACCGTAATATGACACAAGAAGAACTTGCATTGCGCACTGGTGTTAGCCGACAAACAATTATGAGTATAGAGAGAGGACAAACTAATCCTTCTGTGCTTTTGGCTTTTAAAATTTCTTCAGCTCTAAACTCACCAGTTTCAGATGTATTCTGGATGGAGGGATCTTTGGTACCTGTTTAGAATTAAGTTAGGTTTTATCAAATTGAATGGTTGTATAGCAGTATGGCTGGATGGTTGTATGGCTGGATGGTTATTTTGATAGTTTTGCAAATGGGCTTAATGGAAAATTTTGGGGGCTAGAAACCACCTAAAAGCTCTGAAATCAGCTTTTGTTTTCGTTCGATTTTCAATCCAGGATGTACATTGATTTTACACTTAATATTTGTAAATGAGCCTTCTAAAGAATTGGTG
>JAIPIN010000035.1 GCA_021734665.1 Kiritimatiellales bacterium | reverse complement strand
TGTTCCATCCTTTTTAATTGAGTGAGAATTACAATTAGAACATATTTTTCATGATGCATCGGGGAAAATATAAGCATATCTCAGCTAACATTAGCGGAAAAGACATCATTTTAGCCCCCAAAATTTTCCATTAAGCCTACAATTATAATTCAATAACATGAACTTATAACTATACTTATAACTTCATTTCCTCTAAACTGGTGGCATGCCTACCAAAAAACCCATCGCCATTACAACACTAGATTTACGCAGAAACATTCCACAAGTACGTAAGGATCTACAAAATGGGCAGTGTTATGTACTGCTTTATCGCGGAAAACCTATTGCAGAAATTTCAGCAGTATCGAAAATCACGCAGGAAATGTTCTTTGTAGAAGCAGAACCTAAAACACATAATCCAGATGCAATTCGGATTAAAAATAATGTACAACGCAGAAAGAAGAAAAGGATACTCAAAAACAAAACACGTTAAGCATCACCCAACTCCAACTCCACAGTCACTGTAGTCCCCTTTTCTTTCTCGGTATCAATCCAAATTTTGCCTCCTATTCTTTCTAATATTGCTCTTACTACAAAGAGCCCAAGACCATTGCCAGAAGGCTTGTAACGAGCAGCATCGGACCCACGGAAGAACTTCTCGAACACTCGTGGCAAATCTGCATCAGAAATTCCACATCCATTGTCTATTATTTCTAGACGAACTCTTAAAGCATCACTACTTGTGTGCAAAGTTATTGTTGATCCTTCTGGAGAAAATACAGATGCATTGATAAGTAGTTCCTTAATAACTTCTTCCATCAATGTTGCGTCTAAAACCAAGGGGATATCTTCTCCTATCTCTAGATCCAACATTTGATTACGGCGCCTTAGCTTTGGCTCCATAGATTCACGAACATTACGCAAAATTGTATTAAGGGTTGTTTGCTTTGGCTCGAATCTAAGTGAACCCGTGTGCACTTTATCTGCCTTTACCAAGCCTTGGAAAACAATATCTAGCATCTCTATACCATCTTGCATACCATCCAAATAATCACCAAGCACCATCCCATTGCATTCCATTGTTCTGCAATTCTGTAATTCTTCTGCAAACCATCTAAATATAGTAAGAGGAGATCCAATTTGGTGCATCATTAACTGCAACATACTTGATCGCTCTTTCTCTATTTCTTTAAACGAAGCCATACGTTTTTTCCATATGATATATAGAACATATAGCGATATAAGTAATCCAAGTACTAATAAAAGCAATAATGCCACAGGAGAAAATAGACTTGTAGCAGCACGATCAAATTCTGAAGCCTGCATATCTATACCAAGTATTCCTGCAACACTACCGTCTGTACGGAACACAGGAGCATAACCAGAAATCAACACTCCCCATTGATCCTCAGTAAATTCATCATCGGTAGTGGGGTGAGTAAATGCATCTCCCTGCATTGCAGGAATTTCTGAAATATCATATTCATCACCAGGATAAGAATTTGCTTCGTCATCTTCTATTACACCATTGCTATTTGCATCTGATACTTCGAACGGATCTAGAGCGTCCGCATCTGCAATAAATTCCAGAATATCTGGATCATCTGTTCTGCGCATAAGATACGCATATTCAATATTTTCGTCGGACTCTTTTATACTGCGCAAACGATATACCAAATCAATATAAAATATTGAATCTATATCCTCTGCTCCTTTAACCTCATCAAGTTCATCTCCTGTAAATAGCTGAGAACCAATAGCTGCAGTTGTACTTAAATGATTCTTTATTTGCATCTCCATAATGGAACGCCCCTTGATAAAGAAGAAGAATCCTAAAAGTCCCGTAATCAAAACAACAAATGATGCAATCAGTATGGTACTGATTATTTGTTTTCTGGTTAATAATGGATGATATACAGGCATAAAAATGATGTTTGGTTATCCTTCAACAATAAATTCATAAACCTCTTTGCTAATCTGCCCACCCTTATAGAGCCTCTTAGCATCTTGTTCAAAAGTACACATTCCATCCTCTCCTCCAGATTGCAAAACCGAATTGAGTTCTTGTAAGCGATTCTCGCGAATTATGTTTCCAACTGCTGGGGTGTTCACCAAGCACTCTCTATGCGCTGTGCGTCCACCGCCATCTTTAGGTAGCAATCGTTGTGCAAGTACTGCCTTTAGTGATAGCGAGAGCTGTGTGCGAATCTGCTGCTGCTGATGTGATGGGAATACATCTATAATACGGTCAACGGCTTGCGCAGCACTTGGCGTGTGCAAAGTAGCCAGAATCAAGTGCCCTGTTTCGGCTAGAGTTAGGGCTGCAGCGATAGTTTCTAGATCACGCATTTCTCCTACCATAACAATATTTGGATCTTGCCTTAGTACACGCCTAAGCGCTTCGCCATAAGAATGAAAATCTTCACCCAACTGACGTTGGCGAATGATTGATTTTCCTTTAGGGAAATTGAACTCGATTGGATCTTCCATAGTAACGATGCTCTCGCTACGCTCGTTATTTATGTGCTGAATCATCGCAGCCATGGTTGTAGACTTTCCTGATCCTGTAGGCCCAGTAAATAGTATTAGGCCCTCTGTGAGTCCACACATGCCTTTCATATGTTCGTTAAATCCAATTTCGTCTAGCGTTGGAATCTCTGTTGGGATCAAACGTGCCGCAAGACCCATGTTTCCTTTTTCGAAGTGACAATTCACCCTAAGTCGAAGACCATCTTTAAGCCCATAAGACATATCTATCTCCAACTCTTCTTCAAAACGTTTCTGATTATCTGCACCAATAACAGCCTTCACAAATTCCTCCGCGGTACTTTGTGTAATTGCATCATCTCCTTGCGCGATAAGTTCGCCATTTACACGAAACAGTGGCGGATGCCCAACAACTATATGAACATCAGAAGCTCCTGCCTCTTGCGCCTTTGCAAATATCGTATCTGGATTTAGTGTCATCAAGATATTATAGCTTATTTTGTGGTTTTATTCAAGAATCTTAGGATGAGGTAAAGAAGGTATTCATTCCTTACCCCCCCCTACTTTCCTGACCTTTCATAAATAGACAAAATCTGTTATAATACATATATGAAGAAACACACATCACTATTAGAAAAGTTCCGCAAAAAATATATACACAATGTAGAAAATCCACATCCGGTCCTTCATTCGATTCTGATAGGTACTGCTGTAGTACTATTCTGGCGTGGAATGTGGGGTGTACTGGATCTATACCTTTTTCCTGAAAATGAAGCACTTAGCTTTGTAACATCTATTGCACTTGGAATACTGATGTTGATAATACACGATGGACTTAGAAAGATTGATGAGCTGAGCTAGATCGATTGAAGGTATTGAAGGTAAATAAGGTATGCATTCCTTACTCTACTTACATTCCTTACCTTCCTACTCGTCTTCCTCCCTACAAAGCCTTACAACCAAATTCGCAATTTTCTCTGTAATCGCTTCATCCAAACCCAAATCCACCGATTCTTCTATCCACATAGATATTATGTCTGTCTCTACATCTTTTGAGTCAATTCCTTCTTCTCTTGCACGTGCTTCTATACACATCTGAACTCGCTCAGAAAGAAGCTTAAGAACCTGCTGATCCAGCTTCTCCAATTGAATTCGCGTGTCTGTAATTGTAATCATAAATTTGATGGTAGTAGATGCGCGTAACTTCGCTTACAAGAGCTAAGAATGCAATTGCGTAATTTCAAAATTATAAACTTATAAACATGTGTGGATTTCTCTCGACTAACAACGTTTTGCACGTGTCATCCTGAGTGCCGCCGTGTCGCACTTCGATACGCCCTTCCGGCAAGCCGGAAGAGCTACTCAGTATGACACGGCGGTGTATCGAAGGAGGCACGTGCAGAGTAAAATGAAAGCCAGAAATACTCCCACTTATGGGCTTTCCTGCGGTATCCTATCTCCATGAACAAGACCGAAGCCAAGCAACGAATAGATAAGCTAAAAGAAGAAATTTGGCGACTTAATAAAGCCTACTTTATAGATGATAATTCCGATGTATCCGAAGATGTACGCGATGCACTTAAAAAGGAACTAATAGACTTAGAATCTGAATTTCCGGATCTGATTACTTCCGATTCCCCTACTCAGAGAGTAGGTGCACCGCTCGATGGCAGACTCCCCAAAGTTAAACATCTAACTCCTAAAGAATCTCTTTCTGATGCGTTTTCTCATGCAGAACTAATAGATTGGACAGATCAGATGCAACGCGCACTTGGTAAAGAGAAATTGGAAGTAGAATACCTATGCGAACTAAAGATTGATGGTCTTAATATTTCGCTTGTTTATGAGCAGAATAAAGATAGATATGAACTTATAAGAGGCCTTACAAGAGGAAATGGCATAGAAGGAGAAGACGTGACTCATACTGTTAGAACAATCCAAGCTCTGCCTCTTTCTTTTCAGTTACCAAAATATCCAAATGCACCCAAAGTAATAGAAATTTCTGGAGAGGTATATATGTCTAAAGCAGCTCTTAAAAAACTTAATAAGAATCTCGCCGAATCGAATCAATTTGCAAATCCACGTAATGCTGCAGCTGGATCTGTAAGGCAACTTGATCCTAAAGTAACTGCAAAAAGAGATTTAGAAATTTTTTGTTACGCGCTTGATGCAAAAACAACTGATGCAGTGGGAATTAAAACTCAAAAAGAATTAATGGAATTTTTGCAAAAGATTGTTCCGGTTAACAAAGAGTTCACTTTGGTAAATAAATTAAGTGAAGCAGAAAAACTTTATGAAAATTTTCAGAAAAAACGCGATAAGCTTCCTTACGACATAGACGGAGTAGTTTTAAAAGTAAATGACCGCAGAATGCAGCACGATTTAGGTTCTACTGCCAAAGCTCCAAGATGGGCAAGGGCCTACAAGTTTCCAGCAGAACAGAAAACTGCCCAGATACTAGATATTCAGCTTCAAGTAGGCCGTACGGGCGCAATTACGCCAGTTGCCTTGCTTACACCAACACAGCTTGCAGGAACAACTGTAACTCGCGCAACACTCCATAATTCAGACGAAATTGATCGGCTTGATGTGCGCATTGGCGACACAGTTATTGTGCAAAAAGCAGGTGACATAATTCCGGAAGTTGTAGAAGTGATGACAAATTTGCGACCAACAAGTGCAAAGAAATTTAAGTTCCCAACTCATTGCCCAAGTTGTAGCGAAGTTTTAGAAAGACCCGAAGGCGAAGTAGTTCACAGATGTACAAACTCAAAGTGTACTGCAATGCGACAAGAGCACTTGGAACATTTTGTTTCGCGTTATGCACTAAACCTAGAAGGCCTTGGGAAAGAGACTATAGAAATTTTGATCGAACAAGGTTTGGTATCCGACCTAGCAGATATTTTCTTCTTAACTCAAGAAGACTTAATCGGACTTCCGTTATTTAAAGAAAAGAAAACCGAGAATGTTCTTACTGCAATAGAAAATGCCAAACAATCGCCACTTGATAGATTTATCTTTGCACTCGGAATTAGGCACATAGGACGCGAAACAGCAGAGATTTTGGCAACACGACTTGAATGGCCAAGTAAAGAATTAACAGTAGAACAAACTGATCAATTAGGACCTCAGGCCTCTATGTTTGAAACAGATAAAAAGAAAATTAAAGTGAAAGGAATCAAGCTTTCTGATATTTTAGAAACCTTACAAAATCTAGATGAAGAAGAGCTAGCTGCAATAGATGGTATTGGTCCGATCGTTGCGCAATCACTTACAAACTGGATTGATGATGAAGATAACAGAGCACTGCTACACAAAATGGAAAATGGCGGAGTGCTTGCGATAATTCCTGAAGGAAGTCATGCCCCACAAATTTTTGCAGGGCAAACTTTTGTTATTACAGGAACTCTTCCAACACTAAGCCGTGAAGATGCAAAGAAGATAATTAAAGAGAGAGGCGGAAAAGTTAGTTCTTCTGTGAGTTCAAAAACTGATTATGTTCTTGCAGGTGATGATCCGGGGAGTAAGTATGAGAAGGCGAATGAGCTTGGGGTGGAGATCATAGATGATAAGAAGTTTTTGGAAATACTAAGGAGCTAGAATTGTCATCCTGAGTGCCCCGCCGGTCGTACTTCGATACGATCACGTGTCATCCTGAGTGATCCGAACGCAGTGAGGATTGTATCGAAGGAGACACGTGATCACTCAGTATGACACGGCGGGGCGTATCGAAGGGTGACACTTAATTCCTCTATCTCTTTTATTGCCCTAATTGCCACTATTGCTTTACCATAACAATGAATTACCCCCCTTAAATTATGGTTACCAAAGAAGAGCTAATAAAAGAACTCAACGGCGACATTGCCTACGAATTTTCCGCTGCAATCCAATATGTACAACATGCAGCCACTCTGACTGGTGGAGAATTCCAAAGTATCAACGCAGAGCTTCTAGTCCACGTTAATGAAGAAATCGGCCATGCCAACGTGTTATCCGAACAAGTAGCTTACCTTGGTGGTGTACCAACCATGGAAGTCGCCGAACGCCACACAGACAGCGATTCACGCAAAATGCTTGAGCAAGATCTAGAAGGTGAACGAATTGCCATCAAGCGCTACCGAGAACGCATAGAACAAGCACAAGAACTCAAGCTCTATGGTTTGGAGAATGCCCTCAAGCAGATCTTGGCAGATGAAGAGGAGCATGAGCGCGATATTATGGAAGCGTTGGGGATGTAGCTTATTCATCTAAATTCATTGCTCTTAAAGCAATTCTTGCTACAATTTTGCAGATCTTTACACACTAGATCATTTGATCATTATTATGGTGTTCTTTGCCCAGGTGGCGGTCCGCCTTCGCTAAAGCTGCGGCGGATGAATCACTCTGTGGTTGATCATTCTCATTAATTGGTGTTCTTTGCCCAGGTGGCGGAATTGGTAGACGCGCTAGCTTGAGGGGCTAGTGGGAGCATATCCCGTGGAAGTTCGAGTCTTCTCCTGGGCACCACGTAAAGGCGCGAAGCAACTTTACGTGCAACGTGGCGGCAGAGCCGCTTTACGTTGCTTTTTGAATGCGCACACGTGGCGCAGCCAAAATGACCAAGAAGACGAGAAGCCTGTACTGAGCGAGCGCCGCGTTATCCTTCGATACAATCTTCGCTTCGCTCAGATCACTCAGGATGACACGCGGCGCAAATCGAAGGAAATCTTCTCTTGGGCACCACTACACAAGACGAATTAATAACTATTACTCCGACTCACACCATTCCAAAATACGACTGGAATCGTTATTCCAATCTCCTTTGTATAGTTCTTTCAATTCTTCAGCGAAGCTCTTCTCTTTGATAAAGATCTGCTCTTTTAGTGCGGCTAGATAAATACTTTCGTCATCTTCTTGTGCATCTGTTCTTTCAAATTGATGCAACTTTTCATTTGCTATTGTAATGAGCTCTTGTGCATACGTAAGGAGTGTTTTTCCATTTACTTCGGTTTGTAATCCTGTTTCCCATGCTTGTTTGTCGATAGAAAGAATATCTTCATACGTCCATTCTTCTGTGAGTTCTTTTACTTGGTTCCAACTATCGGAATCAAACAAAAGCCCTTTCATAAGGGCAGGAAGTGCCATGATAAATTTGAATGGTGTACTGTCTGCCACGCGATATTCCAAGTAGGACGGTCTTAGACGAATATCAGACCAAGTTGTTTTTACATGCTGATCGAACTGGGCAATAGTTGGTTTTGATCCTTTGTATCCATCTGCTATCCATTCTGCGAATGTTAACTCTTTCTCTGGCTTGTGCTCTACGCCATTTTTATCACTGATTAAAATCACTGGTAAAGACATGTAGTACTCAAACCAATCTGCAATAGAAAAGTTTTCTGAAAGTATAGACTCGGGTATGCCAGTTCTTTCGGGCGCATGGTTTTGAATGCAGTAACGTCTTGTATCTAAAAGATTAGAAAGTTTTCCTGAATCAAATGGGCTACAGGAAAAAATCGCTCCGACTATTGGCAATACGCGGAATGCGGTTTGTGCTTTCTTGATTGCATTTTCTTCATTCAGATAACTAAGGTTTGCGGTTATGCCATTCAGTCGTTTGGTCATTGTTTCCATCATCTCTGCATCTCCAATGCCTTGTAACAAGCTGTAACGCTCTTTTTCAAGCATCGAAATTTGTTTATTTGCATGAATGGGCTGCATACCGAGAGATAGCCATCCAATTCCAAAAAAATTACCCATTTCTACTACTTCGTTGTTATGAATGCGAAGTTCCCGTGCCAAATCATGCAAATCTTCCTGTGGAGATCCTGCTAGTTCTATGCGTCCATCCCCCTCAATTGCGACATGTGTTTCTCCTCGTTGAACTTCGTATATTTGTCCTTCTTTTTCCCCCAAAATATCCCATCCTACTTCTTCAACAAGCTTGTGCAAAATGGCGTTGTAGCCGTTTTCACCAAGATACGAAACAGGATCTTGAGAATTTCTATATATACCAGAACGTTCCCATTCAATTCCGACATACAATGACTGATCCCAATTCACATTATTGTAATATTCAACGAGATCTTGTGCAGAGCCGATTTCTTTTTTACTGGAATCTTCAATCATAAAAACTGCTCGTTAACAATACAGGACTGTGATAGTGTCGCAAGGATGAAGCCTCACAACCTCATTGTATCGATTCCACACTCGGGCACTGATATCCCTTCCGAAATTCGTGCAAGAATTCCTCATAATGACCATGTTTTGCGCAATGAATCTGATCTATATACCGATCAGATTTTTACACTGGATGGCCTAACAACAGTTTCAACACCATATTCCCGCATTATTGCCGACCCAAACCGAGCTCCAGATGAAATATATTCAGAAAACGTACTCCGAGCTATTGGTGTAGTTATGTTAAGCCTGCCAGAAGGCACAGATACCTTTGAAGAGGATCCATCTCTGGAGGAAATTTCTCAATGGATAGAGAAATATCATAAGCCATATCATGATCAATTGCATGCTGCTTCTCACAAAGCGAAGTTTCTCATTGATGGACATTCCATGTGTTCAAAAGCAGCGCCGGGTCATTTTGGTGGCAGTAATGAGCGTGCAGATGTTGTGCTTGGTAACCAGTATTTCTGCTCTTGTTCAGCAGAAACGACTGATTTTTTTGCCGCTTTCTTTACTAACAAGGGCTTCTCTGTAGCTATTAATGATCCGTATCCTGGTCGATATATCCTTGGTACATATTGCAGTCGTTTACATCTTCCAGGTATCCAAGTTGAATTCAATAGAAAGTTGTATATGAATGAAGAAACACTAGATCCAAATTTGGTAGAGATTGATAAGCTAAATAGACTTTTTAATGAGCTGGTAACAATCTTTTGTGATTGGTATGAAGGCCCTCAGATTACAACAAAACAGGACCCAGTAGACATGAGTGAACATACGGAGACACTTGTTTAATTACAGTCTTAACTTCGTCTAACATAGTGCGACAAAATAAACATCACATAACTACAATTCTGAATATATGCTTTTTAGCTTTAGTTACTAGCTGCGATAGCAGCAAGCTTAGCTCTAAGTTTCACTTTTTCTCTATTAGCCATCAAGTATGCCAATGTAGTTAACTGATCAACTTGCTCCCGATCATGACCCGACAAATCATCGCAATTTGGCAATTCTGTCTGTGCCAACGATGCACTAATATGAGGAAATTCAGAAAATGTGCTATCTCTTCTTTCTGGCATAATGCGAGCAGGTTACTCACAATATATCTAAAGTCAACTACGGAATGATTAGAGAAGTACGTCAACCTCCATTTTATGGCTTATTTTAGGGCTAAAACTAATTACCGAGAAGGATAATCATGTTCAAATTATCTCTTTTACGGCTCTGCGAAAAAGCAAAAGTGGCCTGTTTTTCCAATTCTTTAGTTATAGCGGCGTAGCGATATCGCTTCGCCGATATCAGGCTCAATATAGATAAAACACATTTTTCAATACTAAACGCGAAGCCGTATAAGCTGTGCCTTTTCTTTATCTGTTAGCTCCAATCCATCTATAAAAATATCAATCTGATCATGCGTAAGCTGCTCTCCTCTTGTTAGCTTTTTGAGCTTCTCGTAAGCACCTTCTACTCCATTCTTCCTAAGCACTGTTTGTATTGCCTCCGCTCGCACTTCTGGATGTGCATCTAGCTCTGCTTTGATCGCCTTACGATTTAGATCTAGCTTCCCAATCCCCTTCATCAAAGATGCAATTGCTAAAGTGTGATATCCAAATGCTACTCCAATGTTCCTTTGCACGGTGGAATCTGTAAGGTCACGTTGCAATCTGCTTATAGGTAGTTTTTCTGCAAAATGTTGGAACAAAGCATTGGATAATCCTAGGTTGCCTTCTGCATTTTCAAAATCAATCGGATTCACTTTATGCGGCATTGTGGATGATCCTACTTCTCCTGCGATAACTTTTTGCTTAAAGACACCACGCGAAACATAAGACCAAGTATCACGAGAGAAGTCGATAAGAATTGTATTGATGCGCTGCATTATGTGACTTAGCTCTGCTATATCATCATGCGGATTAATCTGCGTTGTTGCATTGAGCGGAGTAACTCCTAGTGAGCGCATAAAGCTTTTGCCAAATGCCTCCCACTTAACTTGTGGATACGCCGCCTTGTGTGCAGAGTAATTGGCTACAGCTCCACCAAATTTGCCCTGCATCTTAAATTTCTTTAGTTGATCAAACTGACGTTCTAGGCGCTCTGCAAATACAAGCATTTCTTTTCCTACAGTTGTTGGAGTTGCAGGCTGACCATGTGTAAGGCTTAGCATTTCAACTTTCTGCCAACGTTTTGCCAAGCTATTTAACTTTGCGATTACAGAACGGACTTCCGGACGAATAACTTCTTTTAATGCTTCATGAATAAGTATTCCATACGCCAAGTTGTTTACATCTTCACTAGTTAATCCAAAGTGTACAAATTCCAAGCTCTTACGTAGTGCAGGCATGCGTTGCATCTTTGCTTTTAAAAAATATTCCACAGCTTTGACATCATGGTTTGTCTTCTTTTCTATACGCTTAACTTCCTCAGCATCTTTAGTACTGAATTTTTCTACAAAAGAGAGCAACTTCTGTTCGTCTTTCTTTGACACTCGTTTTACTTCCTTTATATCCGGATGATTGGCAAGTGCCAAGAACCACTCTATCTCTACTAATAAGCGAGCTGAAATAAGAGCATCTTCACTAAAAAAACGGCGCAAGACCTCGGTCTTCTTTTGGTAGCGCCCGTCGAGGGGAGAAAGGGCTGATAACATGGCTTAAATTGTAGCAGGAAAGAGTTCATTCGGAATTATATTTATTAGGTTTCTTTGTAGGTTTACCTCCATCCCCCGACCCCTTCCTCCACAGGAGGAAGGGGAGCTTTGTTTAACATTATAAATAACTTTGTTTTCTGCAATAACAAAGCTCCCCCTCTCCCGTGGAGAGGGGGCCGGGGTTAGGGAGCGTATGAAAGTTTACACATTTGTAGCAAATAAACGTTTACACTTGTAGTAACATTCTTTCTCTATTTTTCTTATGGATAAATCAGATGCTATTAGACTTCGTAAGCTTGTACAGAAATATGCAAAA
>JAIPIN010000034.1 GCA_021734665.1 Kiritimatiellales bacterium | reverse complement strand
ATCACAGATGAAGCAATCATGGAATATATCAAGCATCAAGATGAAGACATGGAAAAACGAGGAGATAGTTTCACGATCGTTAATACATGACTTCAGTCATCAGCCAAACTACCAGTCTTCAGCTGGTAGTAGTTGATTTGTAATTCGCAGTATGCGATATTGTTGCTCTTGTAGGTATATATCTCGATTGCGGTCGTACTCTTTGTGCTCTCTACTGTCGTGAATCGGGCCATCTATTTCTACTACAATACGATATTGCATGCATAGAAAATCAGCGATATAAGGTCCAATGTTTACTTGTCTTCTGAATTTCATATTGTGACAACGCCTGTTGCGTATTTCATTCCATAGTATTTTCTCTTCTGGCGTCATATTTCTGCGCAAGTGCCTTGTGAATTCGCTTTTGTGTTTCTTATAAAGTTTTTCTCTTATTGCTTTGAGCATAGGGGCTATATTATTAGCGGACACCAAGATGATTGCCTTTATAGTAACTAAACACTTGTTTGATGCTTCCAACGATCTCGCCTTTGCTTATTATCAATTCGTTCAGCTTAAGGCCGGCTAGAGTTTAAGTTATACAATCGATAGCATTCCTATACTTATAAGTATTAATGAAATTCCTAGAATTTGTATTTTATTCAATCTTTCACGAAGAAAGAAATATGCCAGTACTATTACAATAATAGGAAAAATGGCACTTAAAACAGAAATAAGACTAGTGAAGCCAGTATTGGCATAGCCAAATCCTAGAGATACGTACGCTAGTAAATCTAAAGCCCCTATTAAACCAAAGCATACAAAGTTGCGTTTTGAAATTTTTATCGAAGTTCTTGTTATGCAAATTGATAGTATCAACAAAAGCGACATAAAAAGACGCAATATATATAAAGATTCCATCCAGCCATGCGCACTAACATAGCTGTCCCAAAGAGGGAACCAAATCGAGAAGCATGCCATAGATAAAACAGCTTCTTTAACACCTTTGTGAAAATATTTTTCACCACTTGTTTTATAAGAGCTTAAAATTATTCCTACAATAATGAAGCTCAATATAATAATAATATTTCCATCTAACACTTCGCCAAAAAATAATAATGAAATCAAAGTAGCGCCACCAGCATAAGATGCAACAATTGGTGACACTATACTTACATTTCCTATTTTTATAGATCTGTAAAAGAAATAGTATCCGGCCACCTCTATAGCTGACACTAATAACAGTGTCGTATAATTCTGTTCAGCAAAAGTAACTTCTTTTGTAAGAATAAAAATGGACATGATTATAAAGCCAATTATTTGAACGTACATTAGTGCTGTCAGTGCATTTATTTTTTCAATAGTAATTTTTGCAAAGAAATCTGCAAATCCCCAAAAAAGCATGGTCAATATTCCCGATGATAATGCGATTGTTAATTCCATTTTTCACGAATTGGATAAGTAGGGACCAGATATTATTTTGTTACGATGTTAGTCAACATTATATGAGCCATGATTCAAATTCATTATAAGAAGGAAGTATTTCGAGGAATTTTTCCAATGCAATCTTAAGATTCTCTTTTGGTTGCACAGGTGGCTCTTTATTGAATGTTGCCATTTCGTCTGTTATTCCTTCAATTTGTGCTGCAAGTTTGCAAAATTCGATCAGCTTTGGATGCATTTTGTGCTTACTTGAGAGATTCTTAAAATCGAATGGATATGTCATTCCAGCATGGAATGGTAGGAAAATAGTTGAGAATGAGCCTGTATATGCTTCCATAATGGGGAGCACAGGCTTATCTTGTCTTATTGCATAAATAACATTTACTATATTCTCCTTGGAGTTCTGCTCAACAAATAATTTGTAGAATGACTCTTTTAATGAGTCATAGAATTTTAGCAGTGTTTTATTTTCCAAAGTAGACATGTGTTAATTATATATTAAAAAGGAAGAGAAGGGCGCCTGCTTGAGACGCCCTTCTGTCGGCACATAAGTTGTGTGCCTAGTCTGCATGCTCCTTGATCAGGTTGCCATCATTGTCGAAAATGAAGTGGCGTCCGCCGATCTTCCTGTTCGAAACGATTTGGCTGGTGTCGCGATCATATGTGAAGAAGCTTTCATCGATTGCTTCACCTGTGACATCGCGCACTTTCGACCTGATCTTGTTCATCACTTGCCAAGGAACTCCCATGGTACACCTCCAACAGAAATGTGAAAAAGGAACATATGTAGCACCGTGCTACGATATATAAAATATTCTTTGTTAAATGCACATGATACCTTTGAAAATAATTTTGTAATATCAGTTGAGTTTTTTTGTTTATATGAAGGGCAAAAACATTGTTCCCTATAACAAGGGAACATCCTTTAATTTAGGCATATTCTTTGCATTCTGGAAATAAATAAAATGGCGAAGGGCAGAGAGTAGATATTTGGCTTAAAACGTCTTTAGAGCAGTATCCTTTTGAAAAGTATCCTTCGGATTTGCCTTTTTTCGTTATAATTTGCATATGCGTGTGTGTGAACCATCCACCGTTACAGTCAAAATTCCCTACATTTGCAAAGCAATCGCCTCTGGCAATATGAGTACTCTTTTGTGGTAACATTTTTGAATTTAAATGCCCGTATAGGCTATAGAAACTCTCGAAATTTCCTTCATGTTTTAATATTACAAATCCTCCGTAGTTGCCTCTATCTTCTTCGTATCCTGCATGTTCCACTGTGCTATCTATTGGTGCAAATAATTTCGTGCCTTCTGGTGTAATGATATCTATTCCAAGATGGTAATAGCGTTTTTCATTCATCATTTGTGGGATATCTTTCAAGAGCGTTTCACGGAATTCTAGGTATCCGGAAATACCCCATTTGTACCCTTGATATGTTTTGTTTAGGTATTCTTGGAAAGATTTTTGATCATTTAGATTAAGCTTCGTTATTTCGTGATTTTTTGTACTCATGTCTACGAAGTAATGTTTCTCTTGAGATAGTTTTCCTAAAATAGGATAAGGAGGGCTGTCTAGTTGTTGTAAAGATTCAGGATATATCATGTGGCAGAAGGGAAATCGAGATATGCATCAATAATTTCGGGTGTATAGAGTTTGGTATCTAAATATGCAACCGCGAATGAACGTAGCATTCTTCCGTCAGTATTGTTATTAAATATTGGCTTTTCTAGATTACAAAGACCTAGTCTATCTTGATATCGGATTAATTAATATTAAGTTGAACAGTGTAGGAGAAGGGGTTGGGGCCTGCCTGCCGGCAGGCAGGGGTGAGGTCAATACAGAGTAGGAGAGGGGGCTAGTACCTGTGGGGCATCTTCGAGGGGTGAGGTCTAAAACTCACCTTTACATCATAAAAAAATGGGGTAGAATACAAGGTTGTTATGACA
Organism: Kiritimatiellales bacterium; assembly: GCA_021734665.1. Classification (GTDB taxonomy): domain Bacteria; phylum Patescibacteriota; class Gracilibacteria; order Peribacterales; family Peribacteraceae; genus UBA2144. The sequence goes on along the minus strand of JAIPIN010000034.1, from coordinate 8,641 downwards.
CGCCTGCGTGATATGAATGGCTTTAGTGTTTCTTGTGCTTTCCTTTCAGAAAAGTGCCAATATCGCTATAGCGTGCAGGAGGAGATAGCTCAAAATACATGCCTCATTTGCCCCATTAGATTATGACAGGACTTCCAGTAACTATTGAGGCATACCTTATAGAAAGCGGTCTTTCGAAAACAGAAATTTTGATTCTTAAGAAATTGCTTGAAGGTCCTGCATATACTGTTCGTGAATTGGCTTCCCGTATGGGGAAATCAACGGGGTTATTGGATAGATCTGTTAAAAAGCTTGTCAAACGCGGAGTATTAAAATGTGAGACCATCAACGATACAACTAAGTACTCAGTAGGTTCTTTGCAATCTATTCAGGCTTGGATGAAAGCCGATATGGAACAGAAGCACAAAGATCTACATCGTAAAGAGCGTGATTTTGAATCCTTTATAACTGCGCTTGAGCTAGACAAATCTCGCCCAGAGATTGAGTACTTTGAAGGAGCAGATGGAATTACCAAAGCTTATGGCAAGCTCCTTACTCTGGCCGAGAAGGAGCTCCTTTTTTATGTGCCGGTAAATTGCAAAGAAGAAGAAGATCCACTGCGTGATTTTCGTGTTCGATATTTCCGTGCACGCCACAAGCGTGGTTTATTCTCGCGAGTTCTTGTACCAGATACTCAGCTTGGTAAGCGCTATCAATCTCGTGATCATTTTGAATATCGTAAGACTATCTTAATGCCAGAGGCGCAATTTCCAGTCTCGTTCGAGAAGGTAATTGCAGAAGAAGTAGTTGCTTGCTTTAATCATAAGAATCAATGTGCTTGCTTTTTGCGGTATCCGGAGCTTGCAGAGTCCGAGAAGGCGATGTTCGAGATGATCTGGGATAGAGCAGAGGAGAAGGAAGGAGAAGCCACAAAGAAAGAGGATGAAGATAAGGTCGCAATAAGCACTTTAACAATGTCTGCAATCAGAGACTTCTTTATTAGTCGCAAGAGTATTGCTGCATTTGTAGTATGTGCTGTTCTTGCTGCTACAGTGACTTTTGGTTTATACAGGCAGAATGTATATTTGAATACGCAGAGAGTGCGTGAGAGAGTGATGGCAATTGCGGCTACTGCAGCTCCGGAGTTTGATGCAAAAGATTTGGATGAGTTAAGAACTGAGTATGATGCAACAAAGCCTGAATACAAAAAAGTTATTCTAAAGATGCGTGAAATACGTGAGCAAAATGAGGGTGTTGTTTATATGTATATATTGCGTCCAACAGACCAGGAAAATATATTTGCATTTGTTGCAGATGCGGATTCTTTGGATTTGGATGCAAAGATAGATCTAAATAATGATGGTGTTATAGATGATGCAGATTGGTTGAGCCCACCTGGAGAATTGTACGATGATACTGAATACGCGACAATCAATATTGCTTTGGAAGGTCCAATGGCGGACAAATATCCTGTTACTGATCAATGGGGTACTTGGTTATCAGGTCATGCTCCAATTAAAGATGAATATGGCAATACTAATGCAATTATTGGTATTGATATGAATCCTTATGAGGTGCAGAAGCTCAGCAAAGAAACATTCAAGCTCTTCTTATATTTCCTTGTCTTTTTCCTCTTGTTTGTTTTTGTTAGATTGGCGGCTTTTAATAGGTCCTTATGTAAGGAATTATTTAAGCTAGTAAATACAAAAAAGGTAATGATTACGTTGGGTATATCTTCACTAATTGCACTGGGTGTTACATATGGGATGTATCGTTACACACTAAATATAATGAAGGAAGAAGTTGGGCAAAGGTTAATGTCTATTGCTGCAACAGCTGCTCCAGAGTTTGATGCGAAGGATTTGGAGGTTCTGCGTATTGCGAAAGATATGGAGAGGGAGGAATATCAGAGGGTATTTGTAAAGTTGAATGAGATAATTAATGCAAATACAAATATCAAATATGCCTACATTATGCGTAAAACATCTGAGTTTGGCATTTGGGAATTCATTGTTGATTCTACAGTTAATTATGATACAGATGAAGTTATTGATTGGAATGAAGATGGGCTCATTGATGATGCAGATGAGGCTGCTCCCCCAGGTACTCGTTATGATGCTAGCGGACAACAGATGGATTCGTTTGGATTATCTCGTCCAACAATGGAAAAAGAGTTAATTAATGATCAATGGGGAGTTTTTTTATCGGCTACAGCGCCTATATATAATGAGCAAGGTGATTCAGTTGCGATTCTTGGATTAGATATTGATGTTGTTGAATTAATTGATATGACATATGAAAAATTCTCGTCATATTTTGTATTTCTATCGGTTTTCTTAACTTTGATTATTGTGAGGCTTACATTAATTTTCTTGAGATTTAAGACACCATCCAGATAATTTATATAGTAGGTGTGCACCAACATTTGCATCCAAATCTCCATTTTTTCCTGGAGCGACTTCTACCAAATCGAAGCCAATAATTTTCTTGCCAGATTTTACAATTTCTTTAATTAGGTATAAAGCTTCCTGATATAGCAGTCCGCCTGGGACAGGGGTGCCAGTATTGGGGCAGAGAGATGGATCTAATCCGTCAATATCAAAGGAGACATATACCTCGTCTGGTAGTGTGGATATTATTTCTTTGCAGATTGCATTCCAATTTTTGCCAGAATATTTCTTATCAATTATATTTTCTTCAAAGAATGTTTCAATGCGTTCACTAGAATTTTCAATTCTATTGCATTCTTCAGGGCAGTAATCACGTATGCCTACTTGTACTAGTTTTTTTAAATCAGTTTCTTCGATTACATTAAACATAATAGAAGCATGTGAGTATTTAAATCCTTCAAATGCCTCTCTCAAATCACAGTGAGCGTCGATTTGCAGTACGCCAAGATTAGGAAATTTTTTCAATAAAGATTTAATTGCACCAAGCGAAACAGAATGATCACCACCAACAATGCCTACTATTTTGTTTTTATCCAATTGATGAGTGACTCTTTCAGATACATAAGAGTTCATATTGCTACATAAATCATCTACTTCATTAACAAGAGTTCGGTCTCGATTGCTCAAAAGTACCCCTCCTTTTTCAATAATAGGGATAGCTCGCTTTCGTGCCTTTTTGTTCCATTTAGAAATATTATGGCTTTGTTCGTCTAGAGCTATACCAAATTCAAAGAAATCAAGTAATGTCATGTCGAATAGTTCGACATACTTGCTAGCTTTAAATAGTGCTTCCGGTCCATTTGATGTTCCATTTTTGTATGAAGTTGTGGCATCCCATGAAATTGGGATTAGAACTAACTTAGCTTCATTATCTGAATGAGGAAGACCAAAAATGCCAGAATTCTTTGTAGATGCCTTATTTGGATCAAAATCCTTCATATTTTGCATGTTATTAACAGATAAACGATATATTCAAGTTTGCGCTATTTAACTAATAATGCTAAAATATTAGCATGAAAAGAAATAAAACAAATAAAATTCCAATTATTAAGAATTTTCTAAATAGGCAGAAAACCAGTTTTGTGTTATTAGTTTGCGTATTAATTGCAGCATCTATTACATATATAATTTATGGGTATACACAAAATCTGCTAAGAGAGCGACTAAGAGAGAGATTAACTGCGATTGTATCCACTGCATCTATTCAATTTGATCCAGACAACATTAATGCTGTATGGATTCGAGAAGATGCTGAAAAGCCAGAATTTAAAGCAATTGTTGATAAGCTTTGGAATTTTCGTGAGGCAAACAAAAATATAAGGTTCGCATATATTATGAGAAGGACTGATGATCCAAACATGTTTGAATTTGTTGCTGATGCAGAGTCACTAATTTCGTTTGAGGAGGCAGATTTTAATGCAAATGGTGTCATTGATCCAGATGAAGAGTTGCCCATGCCAGGTGATCCTTTTGATGTAACGGAGTATCCTGTATTACGTGATGAAGCCTTTTTCGCTCCTATTGCAGAGCGAGAATTATACGAAGATCAATGGGGTGTGACTATGTCAGGTTATGCACCTATATTTGATGATAATGGAGAAGCTATAGCAATAATCGGAATAGATGTAATGGTTGGTGATTATATGAGTGTCACACAAGCTACATTTATTCCATTTGTGTTGTTTATTCTATTCTTAGTATTTCTATTAACATTGCTTACAATTCTACTAGTTAGGATCTACCAAGAGAGAGTTGAAGCTATGAGAGAAATAGATCGTCAAAAAGACGAGCTATTAAGCATTGTTAGTCACCAGCTTGCCACTCCAATATCTGCTGTTAAGTGGAATCTGGAGATGATGGCAGATGGTGATATGGGTAAGCTTACAAAGGATCAAGAAGAGCATCTAAAGACAATTCAGCCACAGACCGAGAACTTGGCAGATCTTGCAAGTATGATTTTGGATGTGTCTCGTATTCAGTTAGGGCGTATGAAGGTAGATAGAACCGATTTGGATGTTGCACAGTTTGCAGAAGATGTATTCAATGAAGTTGAACCAAAAGCGAAAGAGAAGGGTGTGAAGTATGTTAAGTCTATTAGCAAGGATATTCCTAAGATGATGTTGGATAAAAGACTATCTCGAATGGCTATGGAGAACCTTCTAACAAATGCGGTGAAATATACTCCAAAAGGAGGAGAGGTAGAACTCAAAGTTGAGGTGCGCGATAAATATTTGTTTTACGAAGTAAAAGACACAGGGTGTGGTATCCCCAAGAAAGATCATGACAAAGTGTTTGGTAAATTATTTAGGGCTAGCAATGTTCTCGATGTAAATGGAAATGGCTTTGGACTATATGTGGCGAAAGGTGCAGTTGAAGGTCAGGGTGGTAAAATATGGTTTGAGAGCAAAGAGAATAAGGGCACATCATTCTTTGTTATGCTCCCGATAGTTAATTAAATAGTGAATATAACAATATGAACCAAATAAACCCTAAAGTTTTACTGATGATTTATCAGTGTGTATTGCATGTTTTCAAGTCCTTCGCAAATTCTGTATTTTAGGTTCAGATTTAACTTGTCACCTTTTTTTACGATTGTCTGTTCGATAGGTAAAATTAATGGCATGCAGTATGCCAAAGTTCCACCGAGTTTGCTGTTATTGTGAAAATATGTTTCGTTGCTGATTCGTATTCCATTGATGATACCATTCTTAAGTATTTTAATATTCAGGTTAGCTGATATAGAAAGCTTATTTCTTTCTCTAAAATCAATCTCCGAATACATTTGCTTTTTCGAAAAGCTATCAGTATTTGTTGCCTCTTTATCAATTTGCTCGAAATATTCGTATCGAACTATAGGCAAGCGTAACCCATAGAATTTATCATTGTTGTAAACCAAGTCTGCAAAGTTTTTAATTCGTTCAGGAATTATTATAGATGAGTTTTTCAGATATTTGTTTATGTTATTCATAACTGGTACTTGATATTCGTCGATCAGTCCAGTGGCAATCATTTCGCATATGACAACATCAAGTTTTTCTGGGAATTTTACTTTACTGGCATCGCCATTGATTACCTCAACACGATCCCCATATCTATTTTTCAAAGATTTTTTAAGAGTATTGAAAAGATTTTTGTCAGCTTCTACTGCATACACTTTTTTTGCACCTGCCATTAATGCGAAGTGAGCAAATATACCAGTACCACTTCCTAGATCAGCTACTATATCTCCTTTATTTACAGCATTAGTTATTGCTCTTTTATATGCGTTAGTCCTTTTTTTATCTACTAAACAATAATAGACAATATCAGATCCGCCCCAAAATTCTTGGTCAGTACTCATGGTCGTGAGATATATTACATTATTTAATAATTAAATACTACTAAGATAAAATATATACACTGTAGGTCATAGCTAAGATTAGCAGTATTTTTCTAAATAGTTTTTTCTTTACTCTCGAATCTGCGAATCTTGGTGCAAATATTATAAGTATTATTGAGAATAAAAGCGTAAATCCTGGGATAGTTGTTTCTACTGCTGCAACTCTAGACGGAATTCCCAAATCGATAGATCTTTGCAGGAAAGCGATTGCTAATATATTTATAAACTCAAAAAACAGTAGAAACTTATATAATGGCAATAATTCACGTATATTTTTGCGGAATGTATGCCAGATATTTCTAAACAACAATGGTATTAATCCGGTTGTTACTAATCCAATATGGATCAAAAAAAACCCAAGAAGATATTGAGTCTCAACAAAAATTACATCTTCGATCAAATATACTGCAGTCGATATAATACATGCAATAAGCATCAGCCAGAATGATTTCCACCGACTGACTAGGTTGCTATCTATGAGGTATAAGTAAACTGAAGCCGCAACTAAAATTGAAATACCTAAATATTCAAAGATTTCAAGCCTTTCATTTATTAGAAAAAAACTGACAATAGGCACAATGGCAGGAACCATATTCCAATAGGCAGCAACTATTCCAGACTCACTATGTGATAGTGCGTAGAAATAAAATGTGTTACTTATTTGTAACAATGCACCTGCAAGTATAGATAATGTAATTATCTGTAAAGAAGGAGTTTCTTTGGTAAAAAATGGAACAAAATAAGGTATTAATGCAATTAATAATACTAGCGTTGTTATAGATCCGATCACTGTTCCCATCCATGGTTTTAGAAAATATTTTCTAACACAGAAGGCATCAATAATATTGATACTTGCAAATAATGCCGAAGATAGTAGTCCAAAAACCAACCACATAGTTCCCATATTCTACCCTAAATAGACAAAATGTAAATATATTGTATAAACTTAATCTAAACAGCTTTAATGGCTTGTTTTAACGCTTTCTTATACTTTGTTTTTTTCTTTAAAATAGCCTTATAGACCTATTTTGCATCCTTCTCCAGTACGTACTGGAAGATCAAAGGTGCAACGATAGATGCGTCTGAGTTGATGGTGAATGTCTTATTGGTATAACAAGCATGTCTATTATTGCGAATAGATATGCAACATTTGCTGCATTCATAATCAGCTTTTCTGCTTCTTTAATGGTTTCTACGGGCTTTCCGAATGTAATCATAGGCTTTTGGTTGTAGTGGCAGCAAATAGATCAATTTAATTTAGTCGGTTAACAGACATCTCGGTGAATATTAGGATTCGTATCTCTCTTATCTTTTGCTTCTATGACCTCAACATTCAGTTCGAATGTACGTTCTTTCTTGTCCTCCAGAAATGCTTTCCATTCCTTAAGTAGATATTCGGCGTCTTCCAAATTCAAAAAATTGTCAGGTGATGATTCCACGATTAGATGAGATATATATAAGCCATCTTTATCAAATTCGGAGTATACCGAATTGCCGGAATTGCCATCACCAATAAAATTTTCATGCTTGGCATTATCAATTCTTTCTAATTCTTCTTCGCAACTATCAACGTGATAGGTATATTCTTCCAAGTAACTACTTATGCTTGAGTATTCGATGGGATATTTATCGCAGCATTCTGCACCGAATTTGCCTGTGTGGAATCGAAATATCATTGTTTGAGTTTGGGAAAAGCTGAAGGTATTTTACCATTATTATCGACATAGCCCCATATTTCGATTCCTCCAGATTCAGATTTCCAAAGCCCTTTTTCCCCCCAATCCACAGGATTTGTCTTTTTAAATGCATCGTCTATGGCTTCAATTATTTGTCTATCTGACCATGAGGTAGGGAAGAAAGTATGAGTCGTCTTGCGCAATAATTTACCTGTATCGGGATCTATTGCAGTGAGCACAGCTTCAATAACACCATTTTCATCTACACCTTTGATTGCATCTATACTAACGTCAGATCTGTCTAATGCTTTCCAAAAGTGCCCTCCAACAGGCCTACTTCCATTGGTGTTAATGCTGGCATCTAAAATGTGTTCCACATCAATATGCTTGTATTCAGTTTTTAGTGCATTTAATGAATGCGAGGTCTTATTTGCCAATTTTGATACTAGTCCATCTATCTTATTGCCAATTTCATCAATTCCATTCGCAAACTTTGCTGTAAGCTTAGTACCAGTCACATCATCTACATGCGATAGTGCTCCTCTTAGAAGTCCTGGGACACGTTTTATTATGGGGAATCCAACTACCGATAATGCAGCATCAATTGCTAATGTTTTCGGTGTTTCTGGCATGAAGAATTTTCCAGTAGCAATTGCAGATTTTATCGTTGCTGCAGATGCTATTTCTGCTGTTAATGCCGCTTTATCTGCATCTTGTAAACTGTCATCTGTCAAAAGTGTTGTGCTGTTGGTATCAATTATATATTGATATTCAGAAATTACGTCGTCAAATCCTTTGTGTATGAGGGTGAGTAGATCATCTACGTTTGTATATATTTCTTTGAATAGATTCTGTTCTTCTGGATCTAGTTCAACAATTGCTGCTTGAATAGAATCTATTTCAGGTTCTTCTATCCATTGGAATGTGATTGGTTCATTATTCTGTGCTTGTTCTAATGCATCTCTAAAATTAGCCAGAATACTTTCAGTTTTTTCATTGAGTGCCGCTTCCAGCTCCTCCCCAAACCTCAACTCCTCCTGTTTCCTCACACCCTCCACTGCCACATCTATCACCACATTCAATGCAGCAACCTCTCCTTCTAATGTATAGAGTGATGGCTTTAGTGGATCTTCTTCTTCTGGTCCTTGTTCTTCTTC
>JAIPIN010000033.1 GCA_021734665.1 Kiritimatiellales bacterium | reverse complement strand
CAAAGCTCACACAGAAGAGGCTTGATTGTGTGTTGGAAAGCATTAATACTCGTCCCCGTCATTGCCTTGGCTTTCGTACTCCAGAGATGGTGTTTAGAGGTGTTATGAAGCGATATGCATTTCATACTTCAGAGTAGGATAATTCTGAATCACGGATTTTACAAACTAAACATGAACAACTTAAAAATTAATTCGTGTAATCGGTGTAATCCTTTTAATCTGTGGTTCAGACAATGTTCGTTATTTAAAACAATGCCAGCTGATCATCAGAAATAATTTTTGTAGTCTTCTTGGGTTTAATTTTTCTCTTTTTTGGGGCGGGCATCTCTTTTGCAGTCTGCATAAATTGTTCCAAGTAGTTTTTCACGCGTTCTCCGTACTTCTTTTCGGTTAAACGTTTATCCAATACGGTAACTCCTCCTCCTGATGTACGATGCCTGCAATATGCGCGCAGGAGCCTGAATAAGCGATGTTCTAGTCTTGGCAGCCCGTATTCCATAAATCCGCTCTGATAGTGTTCAGAGCGCTTAGCAAAGGTCATATTATGTGGATGATCGAAGGGCAGACTCATAAGTACCAAGTGATCCACCATTTCTGGGTCCAAGCTCACGCCCTCGTATGTCCAAGGAGTTAGTAGCCACACGCATGGAGTGGATGCCGCAGTGAATTCTGCCTGCATTCTTTCTAGTCCTCCGCTCAAATTCTGACAAATTATCGTTGTCCCCTTCTCCTCTAGTTCTTCGGTGTACTTAATAAAGTTGTCTTCTATCAGCCTTCGGCTTGGAAGCAGAATGATTGTTTTGTCGCCTACAGGTTTTCGCAAAAAACTTTCAATGGATTTATCTTCGAATGTAATTGGGAGGTGATCGAGCTCAGTTGCGCTAGATTTCAACACGGTTGTTGTCTGAGATGATGGCAGAATCTCTGTAAGTGTATCTGCAGATTTATGTGGGATGAGTAAAGTGGTAGAGAACTTGTTGTATAAGTTATCTGCAAGAATTTCGCTAATATTTTCCGGAACTGCATGCAGATACTGTGCACCATCTTGTCTTTTTTCTATCCATACAATTCTTCCCGCACAATTATTTCCATCTAATATTTTCTGTATATCTAGAAGCTGTTCTAGTAAAGGAGTTGGTAGCCCCGCACCTTCTAATACTTCGGATAGACGCTCATTAATCCCAGTAACTTCTGGTTTAGATAGGTCTTCTTTGTGTAGTTCATATATATCTTTATCTTGTCGCGCTTTCTCTATCCAAATTTGAAGAGCGTCTGTAAAACTCATCAGAGACTCATTTCCTTCGGCTCCTGCGCGAATGTAGTCTAGGGAACAGTACCAGCCATACGCTTTGGTTGCTGTATCTTCCAGCATAGAAGCATCATCTATGATGATATGTGCCCGATCATCCAGTGCACTCTGCGCGCAGTGATTTGGATCAGCAACAAAATTTAAAAGTTGATTGTGATCTAAAAGAAGTACAGTTGGAAGATCTTCAAATTGTTTCGTGTAATTATCTGAGGCATTAGTACATGCCAGTTTCCCGTTCCACACCGAGTACTCTTCTCCGTGCGCACGAATACTTCGCAAATTTTCTGGTTCAAACCATGCAAGCTTAAGTGCAAGTGAAGCTTCGTCTGCTGTGAAAACTTCTTGAGTTGCAAAACGAGTTGCTGCTTCTATATCTATTAGAAGATTTGGTGGATATAGAACGCGAACTCCTTGTGGAACTGTTAATCGACGTAGTGATGCTTCTAAATTTTTAACTGCTACCCAATGTACGGTGCTATCGTCATTTGCTGCCGCATCCAGTAATTGTTGGAGAGTGGTTGGAGCAAGTGGTTCTTCTACAAGAGTTACAGATCCTTTTGATGGTTTTTCAAAAATTGATTGAGCTAAAGGCGAGACATGAACTTTGGCAGAAACTTTTGGTGTAGTGATCTGCATCCATTTTGGTTGTTTCTTATTATTGGCTTTAACTAGAGTTTCGAAGAGCATTTGGTAACCAGCTGAGCTCTTGCCCATAATTATTTTTGAGATATCTATTAGTTCATCTGGAAGTTCTTGGAATCTGTTCCAGCATTTGCTTAAAAGCTCCAGTGTTGCATTCACGTCACCCATAGCTCGGTGAACTGGTGAGTGTTTAAGTTTAAGAACAGTGCTTACGTACCCCAAAGAAAAGCTGGCAAGTTCTGGATATACCAGTGATGCCAACATTGATGTATCTATCCAAGGATTATTAGTTAGATCTATCCCTTCGCCGCGTAGCATTCTGATATCAAAGCCTACGTTCTGTCCGATAATCAAAGTGTCAGGCCCTATAAAGTCTGCAATATCGTCACGGACATCATCAAATGTTGGTTGTTCTTCCAAGGCATCTTGTTTGATGCGTGTTAGCACCTGCACTGTCTCTGGTATTTCTGTTGGTATAGAAATTAGTTTTTCATATTCCGAAGCAATCTTCCCATTTTCTACTCGCACTCCTGCAAATTCGATTATACGATTCACTCGCGGTATAAATCCCGTGGTTTCTGTATCTAGGACGACGAATGACAGTGGAGGGAGTTTCACGCTACTAGCTTATAGCTTATGGCTTCTAGCTGCCAGTCTGGCTCAAATGAGCTATTTATTCTCTTCCTCTGTTTCGGGTTCGGGCTCGGGTTCGGGCTCGGGCTGGGGATCGGGTTCGGCGGGCTCCTGTTTTTCCTCCTTTATTTCCTTTGTCTCATTTGTATCCTTTTCCTCCTCCTTCTTCTTAAGAACCTTCTTTGCCGCTCCGCCACCCGTAGATGTAGATTCTTCTGTCTCCGCTTCTTCTGCGATCATGCCTTCTCCTGTTTCTATATCTTCTTCGGATTGTCCACGAAGTTCAGCAACCTTGGCTTTAAATGCTGGTAACTCTTCGTAGTTGTACATGTCCAATTCGTATCCTGTGAGCTCTGTAGCTAGGCGAATGTTTTGCCCCTTCTTTCCAATTGCCATTGGGCGTTGTGCTTCTTCTACGAATACAGCTGCCCTCTTTTTTACTTTTCTGCCCTCTTCATCTACAGACTCTTGGTCGTTAACAATAATAACTGCGGAAATAGATGCCGGCTGAAGTGCAGTTGAAATTAATTTGATTGGATCTTCGGACCACTCGATCATGTCTACACGCTCACCATTAATTTCTTCCATTACGGCTTGGATTCGTACTCCCTTCTGACCAACACAAGCTCCAATAGGATCAATACGAGGATCAGAACTGCTAACCGCTACCTTGCTGCGAAATCCAGCATCACGAGCGATGCCTTTGATTTCTACATCTTCGTTGCGCACTTCAGGGATTTCTAATTCAAGAAGTTTCTTAACCAAATTAGAATGTGTGCGAGAAATTCTTAGCTGAGGACCCTTTCCAGTTAGCTCAACCTTATCCAAGTACACGCGGATACGCTTTCCTGTGTAGTAATGCTCTCCTGGAATTTGTTCTCTCCAAGGGAGTGATACTGTCATTCCTTCTATTTCCAAAGTTACCCAGTTTGGCTCTACCTTTGTAACAGTTGCAGTAAGCAATTCCGCTTCGCGATCTTTAAACATATCGTACAAACTTTGCTTCTCTGCTTCTTGTAGTTTTTGCAAGATAACTTGCTTAGCAGCTTGTGCAGCAATGCGCCCGTACTCAACTGGAGTTACATCAATTGTAATCTCATCGCCTGCATCTGCATCGGGCTTAATCTTTTTTGCGTCTGCAATACCGATTTCAAAGTTATCGTTCTCTACATCGTCTACTACCTCTTTAACCAAAAGAATTGTAGGCATGTCTCTGCCCTCTTCTAGTTCCACGCGAATTTCCTGCTCTTTGTTTCCAAAGTCTTTACGGTATGCCGTTGCAATTGCTTGCTTTACGGCTTCTAGAACCTGTGCAGGGTTCACGTTTTTTTCTGAGCAAATCTGGTTAATGGCGGCGATAAATGATGCTCTCATTAGAGAAGTGGTGTAGTGGATAAGTAGTAGAGTGGTGAAGTGAGATATTGGGAAAAGCAACCGTTCTCATACAAGAACAGTTAAACTCACTAATCAACACTACGACCATATTGTACACTTTATTTGGCGTGGATCAAGCAAATAGACTTATTATGAAGATTCTTCGATTTGCCTTCTGTAGTCGTCTCTTTCTCGTCTTGTGGCCTCTAGATCAAACATAAGATATTTCATATCTAGACGCAACTGGCTTAAGGCATCACTAACCAATCTAAGAATACACCTGCGGCGGCGCGTGCTATTCACTACTCGTTCTAGGGCTCCCTCTAATTGATTTCGAGTAGGCTCAGGTAAATTCTGTATGGCCTCTATTAAGTCGACCAATTCGGATGGGACTTCGTCCTTATCTTTGCGCTTGTCTTTATCGGGATCTAATTCGGGTTTAGTCATGCTTGCACCTTATTTAAGATCTTGCTTAATGCAAGATGGTTTTACGCTAAAATAGAAGCATGTTTCTTTTATGGATTACGGTGGCGTTAAGTATTGCCGGAGGAGTTGGAGCAGCGCTCCTTGCCGACACATTCTTGGCAGAGCGTTTTGCAATTATTGGCGCACTCGTTGGGTTCGAATATTCACTTAACGAAGGCATTGCATTTGGAGTCCGTATTCCAGGTTTTATGCAGTTTGTATTAATCATTGCTGCCCTATTCTTTGTAATTTGGTATGCAATCAAAGAGGCAAAAACAAAGCTCTCTCAAATTGGATTTGGGCTAATACTTGGAGGAGGTGCAGCAAATATTATTGATCGACTCATTGATGGATACGTATCCGACTTTTTCCAAGTGGGCATATTTCCTGTTTTTAATGTGGCTGATAGCTGTATCACGATAGGAATAGTTATTCTTTTTTATGAAATGGTGGTATGCAAAAGATAGTTGGGTATGAGAAATGGCTAAATGGCTCTATGGCTGGATGGTTGGATGGTTCGCAAGCGATTCTCAGGCCTGCTGCCACTTTAGAACCATCCAGCCATGTAGCCATCCAGCTATTTCTTACATCCAGCTCCATAAATTCTCCTTCTTATTGATATACAGCGAATATCATCCGCTACAATATCTTCCCTCATGGATATCCGATATCGAATCGAAGGCGGAGTAGCACTGCGCGGTGATGTTACCGTTAGTGGCTCCAAGAATGCAGCACTCCCACTGATTGCGGCTAGTCTGCTGTGTAGTGGGGAAACAGTGCTAAACAATGTCCCTTTTTTGCGTGACGTAAAAGCACTATTAGAAATCTTAGAATTCCTTGGTGCGGAAACCAGCTTTCAAGAAGGTACCGTTCGTATTAGGACTAATAATGTTCAGAGCAAGCCAATCCCAGCGGAGTTTGTAAGTAAGTTGCGTGGTTCGATTGTTCTATTGGGTCCTTTGCTTGCACGTTTTGGAGTAGTAGAGATGGCGTATCCAGGCGGATGTGTTCTTGGCAAGCGTCCGATAGAAGCGCACATTGCAGCCTTGCGTCAGCTTGGTGCTCAGGATATGAGCCATGATGAAACATTGCACTTTCAAGGCCAGTTAAAAGCTGGACGCATAGTCCTGCCCGAGTTTTCTGTTACTGCTACAGAGAATGCAATTATGGCGGCAGCGTTATTACCCGGTGAAACTCAGATAGATATGGCTGCAGCAGAGCCACATGTACAGGAGCTGTGTAAGATGATGCAATCTATGGGTGCACAGGTTGAAGGCATTGGAACACACACCATAAAAATTAGTGGTCGCCCAGATTTAGGATGCCCAATTCATAGAATTCCCTCCGACTATCTAGAAATTGGAGCGCTTGCAGTAGCAGCAATGGTCACAAAAGGAAAAATTAGACTTCATGATGTGGAGTATGATCACATGATATCGTTTCTTAATGCGCTTACTCGAATGGGAGTTGTGTGGCAGTACGAGGAGGCAGAGAGGGTTCTTTTTGTAGATGGAGAAATATCTTCTTTGCGACCAACTCGTATTCAAACGAATATATTTCCTGGCTTCCCTACCGATTTACTTCCACCTTTGGGGGTTGCTATGACTCAGGCTAATGGAGTAAGCCGAATATTCGAGATGCTGTTTGAAGGACGGATGGCATACCTATATGAATTAGAAAAAATGGGTGCACACATAGAAATTCTCAACTCACATCAGGCACTTGTAATAGGACCAACTAAATTGCGAGGACAAACAGTTGCCAGTAATGATATTCGCGCAGGAGTTGCTATGGTAATTGCAGGGCTTTGCGCAGAAGGAGAGACTACAGTTACGGATGTGCGTTATATAGAGCGTGGATACGATCATTTGGATGATAAATTGAGAAGCTTGGGGGCTAGGATTGAGAAAATTGAAACTAGCTAGGCTATGGCTTGTAGCTGGTAGAATTCTATCTACAAGCTACCAGCTACCAGCTTCTCTGGAGAAGAGTTGTATCTAAAGCCATTACTCTTTATTATCACATTAATGCTTACATTCACTTCACTCGGCGGAAAAACTATTCATTGCGTTAATGGCGGTAAGGCAGTTGTTGTATTTCCAGATAAGCCACAAGGCAATGACGTGATATCTCTTTTGGCAAACCCTGAAGAGGAACCAGCAGATGGTGTTATTTCTTGGCCAGGTGAATATGATTACGCTGGCGTAGCAATTCGCGGTATTGGCCATGGAGAAGGAGATATAGTTTCTTATGCAATAGAGATTGATGGAATTCGTATGGCATTTTTGGCTTCTCCGCTAAAGGAATGGACAGATTACGAGCTGGAGTTACTTGGGAATATAGATATTCTGTTTATGCCAGCCGATGATGTAAAAATTGCACAAAAGCTGATTGATTTAATCGATCCGCGCACGCTTATTCCGCTTCCTACAAAAGATCAGGCGACATTCGAAGAGTTGCTAGATAAATGTGGAGCAAAAGGCAAAGAGCCAGAAAGTGAATACAAGGTGAAGGGAAGAGGGTCGCTTCCGGTTGAGGGGAGGGATGTGGTGGTGTTGAAGGCTAGGAAATAATAAAAAAGTGAATAGTTAATAGTGAAAAGTGAATAGTGGTCTGATTGTGAATCAGATGTGTGTGTTCTAAGCTGTAAACATGGAATTGGTTGATCCAGATTTGCAATATAAAGAGAGTTTTATGAGTTCTTTGGAGGAGAAAGATCTTCCTGGAGCAGAGGGCTTTGGAATGATAGGAGAAAATTTTAAGAATCTTGGTTCTCCAAAAACACTTGAGGAATACATTCAAATACGGAAAGATCATTCGCAGGGCAAGAATCTTAGAAAAGATTGGGTGTCAGCTTCAACATTTTGGCTTATCAATGAAAAATGTTTTATTGGAGAGGTTACTATTCGTCATGAGCTTACAGAACATTTACGCAATGTCGGAGGCCACATTGGTTATTGGATTCGTCCTTCGGAAAGGCAAAAGGGATATGGGAAAATTATTTTGAAGTTGGCACTAGAAAAGGCAAAAGAGTTAGGAATAAATAAAGTACTTGTAACCTGCGATGAAATGAATATAGGTTCAAGAAAAATAATTGAGGCAAATGGTGGAGTTTTAGATCGCATTAAAGATTCTGAAGATGAGGATCGGGATAGGACAATGTATTGGATTATTAATATTGGTTCCTGATAATTTTGCCCACGGGTCCCGTAGTATTATGCGTAACTACAGGGCGCTTAGTATGCTTTGTCAGGTATTATATGATTATGTTTAGAGGCCTATGTGTCCCAGTACCCACAAAAAAGTGAGAAAGCTAAAAACTATTGCACCTACGAGCAGCCCAATAATTATCAGTTTGGCTAAGTAATCGAAAAATCCTTTAATAAAATTGTGCATCGCTTGATAATGTAGCATGAAATAGTTTATTAAAGTAATAGTGCTCGAACTTATAGAGTTCGATACAATCAGATCATTGGTCCCATAGTTCAATGGATAGAACGACCCCCTCCTAAGGGGTAAATGTAGGTTCGATTCCTACTGGGATCACCATCTTCTTTAAATATTAGTTCAATGGATAGAACGACCCTCGCTCCTGCGGGGTAAATGTAGGTTCGATTCCTACTGGGATCACCAATTAGCTCTCCAGAATTCCGTTAATCTCTTCAGCCATATCCATAGCTGCTTGCTTTGCGGCTTCTTTCCAATCCTTTCCAGATGACGCAAATATTATGCCTCGTGCAGAATTTACTATTGCTCCTGTTCC
Source organism: Kiritimatiellales bacterium (assembly GCA_021734665.1). Lineage (GTDB taxonomy): Bacteria > Patescibacteriota > Gracilibacteria > Peribacterales > Peribacteraceae > UBA2144. Next base: position 4,058 of record JAIPIN010000033.1, on the reverse strand, counting down.
ATCTCCTATAAACCCAGGTTTTGTATCCTCTGCTCCCCCGCCTTGTGCTCCATACCCCGGTATAAGAATTGGGCAGTGTGGCATCAGAGTACGTAAGTATTTAAGTTCTTCTGGATAAGTGGCACCTACTACCGCTCCTACGCAGGAGAAGTGTGTTTCGGGTCCTAAATGTTCTGCGGCAAGGCCTTCTACAAGTTGTGCCATGGTTTCGTGAACCATTTCGTCTCCTACAGGAAGATCTTGCAGTTCGCCCGAGCTTGGATTGCTTGTTTTTACCAGTACAAAGATTCCTTTGTCATTTTTTGTGCATTGCTCGATGAAAGGCTTTATGCCATCTGATCCTAAGTAAGGCGAAACAGTTAGCGCATCTATTGGTTTGCCTTCTCCAAGATAAGCTTGAGCATATGCTTCGCATGTGGAACCAATATCGTTGCGTTTGCCGTCAGCGATAACCAGTAGGTCTTTGTTCTTTGCGTATTCGCACACCTCCCAAAATACTTTCATCCCCTCCCAGCCCAGTGCTTCGAAGTATGCCATCTGCGGTTTTACACATGGAGTGATTTCTTTTACAGCATCTATTATCCCTTTGCAGAATTCCAGAACACCAGAAGCATCTTTAGAGATTCCTTCTGGGAGTTTGGATACATTAGGATCTAGCCCTACGCAGATAGGGGCTTTGGTTTTTGATTCTGTGGTGAGATCGTCGGCGAAGTGCATGGTGGTTCGATGATAGCGTAGGATTATGTGAGGGTCATTGGTTTTTTCTATCGAAAAGGGCGTTGGGCGTGGGGTGTAGGGCGCTGGGTATTGCTCTTCATGTGGACATGTATTAATCCAGAAAGCAATTTTCCTGTTCTATTGGCTAAATCAACAGCATTATTTGATTGTTTAGATGTTATATATCCTAATTCTTTGCAAAGCAGGATTAGGGCGTGGACTTCAGAACATTCTCCTCTGGCAATAGTATACCTATTAGCTTTGTCGGCACATGTTCTTCGGCTAAATCCCTCTGCAATATTTGCAATGATGCTTACAGATGCTCTGCGAAGTTGTGATGAGATTCCATAGAGTTCTTCCTTTGGGAATTGTTTTGTGAGCATATATATTTCTTTGGACAGGTCCATTCCTTTTTGCCAAGCCGTTAGATGTGTAAATGATTCCATATTACTGGTTGTTAAGAAGCCTACGCCCCACCCCCTACACCCCACCCCCTACACCCCTATACTCTGCCTATACTGTAACGCCTCTGCCACATGTGGCACTTCAATGTTTTTTGCTTCTCCTAAATCCGCAATCGTCCTAGCTACTTTAATCATCCGGTGATAACTCCGCGCAGATAGATCCAATCTCTCAGCTGCTTGTTTTAACAAGAGTGATGCCTCCTTTTTGAGCGGACATAATTCATCGATTTGTTTCACATTCATTTCTTTATTTGTAGAAATAGGATGATCTTTTAAACGTTCGGCTTGAATTTTTCGTGCTTTTAAAATGCGATCCATGATTTGTGCGCTTGTTTCGCTATCTTTGTTTGGGGCTTTTTGTAAATCTTCGATCGGAACTGGTTGTACATCAATTGTCAGATCAATTCTGTCTAAAAGCGGAGCAGAAATTCTGCGATTAATTTTTTGAGCAGAACTTGCACTAAATTGTGGCGGGTTCATGGCGGCAACCATGATAAAGTCTGCAGGAAAAGTGACGGTGCCGTGTGCACGAGTAATTGTTATTTGTCTGTCTTCTAATGGTTGACGCAATACTTCTAAAACTTGCGATGGGAATTCCGCCAATTCGTCCAAAAATAGCACTCCTTTGTGTGCTAGGCTTATTTCTCCTGGCCCAGGGATCTGGCCACCTCCAACAATACTAACTCTGCTGGCAGTATGATGAACAAGGCGGAAAGGTCGGTTTTGTACTAGCGGTAGATTCTCTGGTAGAAGATTAGCGATGGAATATATTTGTGTGACTTCTATAGATTCCTCCTGCGTGAGCGGCGGGAGAATCCCGCTGAACGCTCGCGCAAGAAGTGTTTTCCCTGCTCCCGGTGCACCGCTAAGCAACACGTTATGCCCGCCGGCTGCCGCGATTTCTAATGCACGCTTTGCGTGTTCCTGACCACGCACATCTGCAAAATCAATTCCATTGTATGAGTGAGGGCTGCATGCCGGTGGAATAATCATTTCTGGTAACTTTTCCCCTTGTAGAATTTTTACAAGGTCAGTAATAGAGTCTGCACCTATTACATTCATACCCGGTACGAGTGCAGCTTCTGGTGCGTTTGCAGATGGAACAACAATTGTAGAAATTCCATGATTACGACACGCAATTGCTGCAGGTAATACTCCAGTTACATGTCTCAGTGATCCATCTAGTGCAAGCTCACCTAAGAATGCCATGTCGGCGAGTGTTTCTTCGGAGATTATGAGTGATCCATTTACTATCAATAGCCCGAGTGCGATGCTTAAGTCATAGCGTGGGCCCGCTTTGCGTAGCTCGGCTGGGGCAAGATTGACGGTGATCACTTTCCCGGTTGATGGCTTAAATCCACTCGACCGCAAGGCCATGCGAACACGCTGTTTACTCTCTTGAACCGACATGTCTCCCATACCCACAATGTACATTCCAGACTCGCCACGGGTTGTACCAATCTCTACTGTTATCTTTTCGCAATGGAGGCCAAAATTGGCAAAGGATGTCAGTTTTGTGAGCATTCTTGTAGGAGGGAAGAGAGTGCAAGTGTACATCTGTACACCACCTTGGCAAGCATAAAAGGTAGACAAACGTACACCTTTGGGGTCATCCTTTTCTCTGTCATGGAAAACACACTATCCCCCGCTCACATGATAGTTGGGCAAGAAGGCGAGATTATCGCGGATACTTACATGCGCTCGTTGGGATATTTATTTTACGATCGCAATGTGCGTATTGGGCATGATGAAATTGATCTGATTATGTTTGATAGAGGTGCACGCTTGTTTATTTTTGTAGAAGTGAAGGCACGTTCATCTTTTTCGGATGACTATCGTCCGGAGTTGAATTTTACAAGTTCTAAAAAAGGAAAAATGCTGCGTGCTGTGCGTGCATGGATTGATCAACATCAATTTGATGGAGGATATAGATGTGATTTGGTGTGCGTAGCCAACTCAAAAGTAGTTGAACACTTATGCGACATAGAAACAAAGTAGTTACCAGAGTGTTATAAGAGTTGATGCTTCACTTTCTAGCACTCTTTTAGCAGGCCATCTATGTTCATCTTCGTCACTTTCCATCATTTCTTCCCATACATTCTTTTTGTCTTCTCCTTTCAAAAAGAAGATATGATTTTGCGCTGATGCGATTACATTAAGTGCGAGTGTGATTCTATCTTTTACTTCAAACTGGTCTGTTTGTGTAGAGAGTACAAAATGCTGATCACTTAGTGCTTCTTCTGGAACAGGCGGAAAGAGTGATGCGATGTGTCCATCTTCTCCCAATCCCAAAGTGACGATATCTGGCAGGAATCCCTGCTTATCAATCATTTCTTTAAGTTTTGATGTGTAGTCACTTACACAATCTTCAAGTGGCAGTGTGGTATCTGGGAAGAGAATATTTTCTTCGGGAACCATTGCAGATTTTAGAAGAGTTTCGCGCACCAGCTTCTGATTGCTTCGCTCATCATTAGACTCAATGTATCGTTCATCTACTAAGAAAATGAATACTTTCGACCAATCTATATCCTCTTTTCCAAGTTGTTCATAAATTAATTTGGGAGTTGATCCTCCGGAGAGTCCTAGCATGCAAGAGTTATGAGTTTTGATTGCGCTCGCTATTTTCTTTTTTAGAACATCCACTGCTTCGCGTGTAAACTCTTCGTCAGATTCTGTATGGATAAAATTAAGTAGCATCACGATTATGATAAGGAAATTTAATCAATTAAGCCACAAAAAGACTTGTCTAATACAAGATGAGCCTGAAATACCTCTCGATTTCTAACGCAAGATGAGCCTGAACTGAGTCATGAGACGTACATTCTTCCCATGACTATTATGTTTGATGACCAAAAACTCTGTAGCATTGAGGATTTA
>JAIPIN010000032.1 GCA_021734665.1 Kiritimatiellales bacterium | reverse complement strand
CAGATTCAATCTCAAGAAATTGCAAAAGCAGTTGAGAAGATTAATAATCGACCCAGACGTTCCCTCCGATTCCTTACACCTAAAGAGGCTTTTCTCTCAGAAATCAAGGATTATGCGTTTCATAGTTGAAGAAAGCTTTAAACTTATTAATTGAAGGTAATGTAGGTATTGTAAGTAATGTAAGTAATGTAGGTAATTTAGGCACTTTCTTTACCTTCCTTACCCTCCTTACCTTCTTTACCTTCCTATGTGGCTTTTCTATGCCCTTCTCTCGGCCATTTTGTACTCATCCCTCTGGATATTTGCCCGTGCCAGCAAGGGCACTCCAACAAGCGTTGTTGTTGCATCTTCCAATATTCTTGGACCTTTAGTCTTAGTAATTGCTACAAGAAATATTGATTTCCCATGGAACGAATCATGGTGGTATTTGTATTTGCCAATTCCAATTTTGATATTACCAATAATGATGTGGCTAATGACTGCAGCCAGCCAGCATTCTGATGTAACAATAATTAAACCACTATCTGCGCTATCTACCGCTACTACGTTATTATTTTCTACATTTGTTTTTGCTGAACGATTCGAACCAAAAGGAATATTAGGATTAACAATAATTACAATTGGACTACTTCTCCTATATCACGGGCAGTGGCGCAAATGGAAAAACATATGGCCATGGGTGATACTTATTTGCGTTCTTCTCCTTGGATTTAATGTGGCAATACTTTCTAAAGTAATGTCACTATTCCCACATCCATTTGCAATTAGCGGACTTGTAATGACTAGCACATTAATTTGGAACAGCCTGATAGCCAGACGATCTTGGTCACAAGCCAGATTTACTCGTCCACTTATTTTCCTTCTTATCGCTTTTGCAATTGCAATATTCCTGCAAGATATAGTTACATTAATCGCACTTACTATGGCACCAGCGCCTTACGTTATTGCAGTTAAACGAACCAGCATATTGTTAGCTTCACTTGGAGGATACTTCTTGTTCCACGAGAAAGATCAATCACTTCCACGTTTAATCATTTCTAGTTGTGTAGTAATTATTGGAGTGGTGCTGCTAAATATTTAAATCTACTTAATATACATAAACCTATTCGTATTATGCTCTTCGTTAGTTTTAGCATATCTAATCTGTCCGTCATCACCATGTAGGTAGTACCAATATTCACTTTCTTCTGGGAAGAGTGCCGCACGAATACTTGCGTCACCTGGACTTGCTATTGGCCCCGGTGGCAACCCTTTGAATTTACGTGTGTTGTAAGGAGAATTTGTATTAAGATCTGCAGTTGTAATCGCAGAGGTTGGCTTATTAAGAATATAACGTACAGTTGCATCTACACCCAATCCCTTACCATCATCAAATCTCTTCCAAAGAATTCCTGCAATTACAGCACGCTCATCATCCTTTATCGCCTCTTCCTCGATTAACGAAGCCATTGTAATGATTTCGTGCAAAGAACGTTTAGGATCTACAAACTGATCTGGGAATGTTTCCAATACACGTCGCCTGAACGTAGTCATCATTCTTTCTAAAAAGAACTTAGGCACAAACTCATCTACATTTATGTAGTACGTTTCGGGAAATAGGTACCCTTCTAATATTCCTTCGCGCTCTGCAAGACCATCTCTGTTAGGCAAAAATTCAAATGAAGAAAAATCACACCTAGTCAAACAATCCATAATCTCTCCTACTTCTATAATCCCCTTCTTTGCCAAAAGTTCATCTATCTGCTTAACCGTAAATCCTTCCGGAATAGTAACTATCATCTCTTCTGCTTTGCCGTCTTGTAAAACTTCTATTAACTCAGCAACATTCATAGAAGGACGTAACACAAACTTACCTGCCTGTAATGCAGCCTCTTTACCATGAAATTTTGCAAAAATCATAAAAGCTTTGCGCGAACGAATTATCTGACGATCATAAAGAACCTGAGCAATATCTTGTACAGACATTCCTTGATCAATCTTTAGTGCCAGTCGTGTATCACTGGATATATCCACAGGACGTAGAGACGCCTTGTACCAAAGGGATGCGCTTGCCAGAACTATTAGGGTGATGATTAAGAGCTTTTTCATGATGCAATTGTACTTGAATTACCTTCCACGAGCGAGACACCCGCGGGACTTAACAACCGCACGCGGGACGCGTGCTGCTGAGAATGCATTTTGAATTTTTAATTCTGAATTTTGCATTCCCTATTTCCGAAGTCCTAATCCCGAAATCCTATTATTCCCCTAGCCCTCTCATCCCCTGCTCCGTAGGCATTCCCATCTCTCCCATCACACTCTGCATTTTTTCTGCGGATACGATTTGTGCCTTCTTCATTGCACGATTAAGAGCATCTTTAAGTAATTCTGGAATCTTTTCGCGTGGAACATCATCAGCAATAGTTATAGAAATGATTTCTTGCTCAGCACTTACAACAACACTCACGCCTTGTGCTTCGGCTTCTACCTGAATCTTCTTAAGTTCTTTTTTAACCTTCTTTGCCTCCTTTTGGAGACGGAACATGTCTTTGGCTTGAGAGAATGAAACCATAATACGAGGTTGTAGCTGGTAGCTTGTAGATACGAGCATAGTACAGCCTACAAGCTACAAGCTACAAGCTAGAAGCTGTTCAATTATCTAATGATTCCAATCCTATCCTCAATCTCCTGATCAACGAATACCTTCTTCCTTCCATACTTCATACGACTGTACTCTTTGATTAATCCTCCGAGCTTCTCGTTACGTTGCGATTCATCATAAATCGTTGTCATGCTAAATGGACGCGATTGAACGTTATTGATATTAAGTTTGCAGTAACAACTAAAGTTTGGAATGCCGATTACATCTTGTTCAGAGAGAACCGGTGCGTACTCCTTAGCCATATATTCCGCATCTTCTGCGCCAACCTTAAAACTCATAATAGTACCGACGTTACCAAAGATTGCATCACGCATCTGCGTACTAGCATCACCATATGCTGCCGTCTTACCTACAAGTTGACCTATGTATTGATGAGCCATGATAAGTGCAAGTTCATACTTACGTGCCTCAGATAGAATTGTTACAAATGCATCAGTCACAAAATTTTGGAACTCATCTACATACAAGTAGAAACGCTTACGTTCAGAACGAGGCATATCTGCACGCGAAAGTGCAGCCATATTGATCTTGTTTACAAAGATAAGACCAAGAAGCTGTGCGTTCACATCTCCAACTTTTCCTTTACTCAAATTAACAAGAAGAATCTTTCCATCATCCATAATCTGCCTAATATCAAATGCGCTCTTAGGCTGCCCAATAATATTACGCATTGTGGTATTAGTGATGAACGGGCCAAACTTTGAACTGAAATATGGAATCATTTCTTCTTTTTCTCTAGCTCCCGTTTTGGCAATTTCATGATTCCAGAAACTAAGAACTACAGGATTTCTACACTTAGAAACCTTGTACCTCTGGAATTCTTCATCCACAAACAAGCGTGGAACATCGATCAATGTTGCGCCTTCTTCTTCATCATCCATCAAAGTAAGACAACCATTGCGGAAGTAATGCTGAATACGCGGTCCAAATATTTCGTTACCAAATAGTTTGATAAAAATTTCCATCGCATCCAGAGATGCGCGATCTTTTTGTTCATCAGTTTTGGCCTCCAGCAAATTAAGGCCCATAGGCCTTTGCATATCAGACGGATCAAATACTACTACATCTTTAGCACGCTCTTTTGGCACATGCGCCAATGCATCTTCAATCAAATCACCATGTGGATCTACAATACAAACACCATCTCCATTCGCAATATCCTGACGAGACATATACGACAATAGTGTTGATTTACCTGATCCAGATTTTCCTATGATGTAATGGTGACGAGTGCGATCTGTTGGCAGGAATTTAATGTTTGTATCTTCGCCCCTATGCTTATTAATACCTAGTATTATTCCTTCCTTTGGAGCACTTGGCGGAGGTGGTAATGCCTTATACGTACTCCATTCAATAATTGGAATCTTGTTATAACGACTGTCGGGGAAATGATACAAGCCAGCAAGTTCTCGTTCGCCTAGCAGTGTATCTTTTTGCAAATATCCACCTGTTATACGCCACTTCCATAGCTTGTGAATAATCTTCGCATTCCAACCCAACGGGAAGAAATCCACAAACATGCGCTTGTTTACCAAGAAGTTTCCGTACAGATCTTTAAATGCATTAAAGGCAACTTGTAAGTTGTTTGTAATATCAATCGAACGATCGTATGTCTTGGCAGATGCCAGAATTCTGATGGATGCGTGGAAGAAATTCATTCCAGCCTTTTCACCCATGCGCTTGTACAATTCTTCTTCAGGTTGAATCATGCGCACATAACGATCACCTTCTGATGCACCTGGTGCCATAGTCTTTCCATCAGTTCCGGTTGCAATGCCATCAAATACTTTAAGAAGTGTACTTAGAATAGGAATACGCCCTGTCCAGCTATCACTCTTTCCTTTGAATCTTGCAGTGGCGAGTGCCTTAGACCTTTTGGACCACTTGTTAGAAAACGATGGCGTAAGTGCAACCTGAATTGTTGCAGTTTCATCCTCCTCTAATTTGCTCAATACATTAGCAAGTGAATTTAGCGGATCATCTTGCATATCATTGTAGAACCGCAGTGGATATGGAAAGGGTCTATCCAAAACCATGTTGTATCCCATAAGTTTATATCCCTTTTGCCAAACTTCGGGAGTCTTTTGCGGAATCACTTCTGCATTTGAATAAAACGCTGTAATTTGTTTTTCCACTATAGAAATAAGACTAGGATCAGTTACAACATAAAATGTTAGTTGTCCTTTTTCCAAGAAAAATTCAAAACTCAAAGTGAGGTATCTAAAGAACCAAAAGTGAAGCATTTGTTTAAAATTGAGACTTTTGACTTCCCATATTGCACGGTAAAGCTGCTCCATTACAGCGATCTTTTCTTTAAAGTCTTTTTCGGTACGTTTTTCTTGATCAATTTTGCTGTCATCACGAGGAAGAATTACCTTAAGCGATACCAGATGTTTAGCATTTTTTACCGCATATATATAACGCCCCCAATACTTGAATAATCTCCATCCAATATATATACCAACGATCAAAGCACTCATCCCCAAAGGAGCATCTAAAAATAAATCTGCCAATATACCCCACAGATCTGGATATACAACTGAGATGCTGATTGCACACAGTAGCCATAGCATGGGCCAGAAGAGATATTGCAGAAACTTAATCAAGGGTTAGGCTTAGTGTATACGGATAAACGTAATATGAATAGAATCCTATAATTATAGCAGAAAAACATAACTTTTAACAGTTGACAGTTTACAGTTGACAATTGGCTACTAGTCTAGTGTTAACTGTTAAATGTTAACTGTCATTTGTCGTCGTACATCCATGCACCTCCATCCTAAATTCTCTTTCTCTTCCATCTATTGTTCCTATTTTAAAAATATAATCCCCTTCTTTTGAAGGGGTAAAATGAAATCTATCTTTTGGCCCAACATAATCCTGCATACGAACAAATGATCCATCTGGATATGTAACCCCACGCACTACAAACCAACGATTAGCACCAAGAGATATTTTTTCGTAAACATTCCATGAATGAGGAATACCACGATGGAAACGTACATCATTTGTTATGCGCTTTTGATATCTACGAACCGTATTAGTGCAAACATCAATTAATTCTTCATCACCCAACCGCTTAAATCTTGCTCTAAGAACACCTTGCGAATGATCAGCAATTTTTTCGAATGCTGCCATACTCAAATCCATATCACGCCCATCTACATATGGGCCACGATCATTAATACGAACTGTAATCTTTTTTTGATTTTCTATATTCGTAACTTCTACAAGTGTATTTACAGGCATTGTTCTGTGTGCTGCAGTGATATCATACATATCAAATGTTTCTCCAAATGCAGTCCCCTTCCCATGAAAATAATCTGCGTAATAACTCACATTATGAACCTCCTCCATCATCATGGTATCTAACGTGCGTATCAGTTCTATCAACTGAAATTGTGAAACACCGAACGCAGATATATCGCCATCGTAATCAAATATTGGATACTTTTGCAACATAGTAGGCAAATCTTCTTTTTGCATATCACTGAGATCTGCAACATTACGTGTTCTCATTAACCACAAAAGTGCATCATCCATCATTAATTTCCCTTCAGGAATAAAATAGCCTCCATCATCATCAAGAATTCCACGATCCGCTGCATACGAAATTTCTTGGAAACCCTCATCCCCTTCTTGAATATCTGTAAACTTTGGTCGATTCACTTCTTCTGATGGTCTACGAATACTTTCCCAAATTAGTAAGAACCCATCACGTCTAGTGAGTATTGGCTCCTCTGCAAAAAGAGGAAACGGGAGTACAAAAACTATTAGAAGTAGAATTACTCTGCGCACGATTGGTAGATTGGGGAAAGTTGTAACGAAGATCAATTGACTTATTTGCTAATAAGTTAGCCCGACATTTAAATGTCGGGCTAACTTTTTTATTCTTTACAACGCCTTCCAACCCTCAGCTCGCATCAAGCCATAAATTTCACGCACACGCTCTTTCTTTATCTGTTCTAAAGTCATAGGACCAACATATCCTGCGGCCTCGTCCTCTGGGCTGGAAACAATCCCATGTGACAATTGATATTGCATAACAGCCTCGCGAGTAATAACTCCAAAGTAACCAGAAATACGATCTGTAGGGAAGAAGCCCTTATCTGCCAATACTTTCTGCAGAGCCAATACTTCTGGCCATTTTTCTCCTTCACCCATGAATCGCTCTATTAATTCTCCGCGTTTAACAAGCATTTCTTCTATTCGCTTTCTATCAAGCAGACGTTCGGCTTGCCTTTTAACAATAGAACGATTCCATACAAGTTGTAATGCTTTTGTAGTAATTGGGCCAATTCGTCCTGCACCAGGATCAGCAACCGTACCAACTAAACTATGATCTTGTTGAAACTTAAGAATGGTACTTGCAAGCTCATCCGAATACTCACCATTGGTTCGACCATTGTAATATCCAAGAAAACGCAATATGCGCTGTGCCTCTGTAATAACACTTGGTGCCGACTTGTCATCTACAAATCCGCTAACAGGATCACGAGCTTCACTTCTGCGAGATGCTGCCAATAAATATGCAGCCGTTTTTTCTGTAAGATGATCTGATGGTTCATCAAGATTGTAATCTCTTATAAATGCAGCAAGACTACTTTGAGTTTCTGGACCAAATAAATCTGTGATAGAACGATTAAAGTATCCAGCCTCTTTTAAATGCTCTTGTAACATCTGTACAGAAAGACCCCTATCTCCAATTTTTGGCTCAACGGAAAGGAAATTCCCATCCGATGGCTTGTATGGATTAAGTCTCGCAAAGAAAAGAGGCAAGGAATCAAAACTAAAATTAATCTCTGGCTGCGAGCTGCCTGTTGGATAGATAGTTCCTTTAAATCTTTGTAAGCCAAATGTTAATGCTCTAGCCAAACCTTCTTCCCCATGTCCAACCCAAATGTCTAATCGATGTACACCATCGTTGCGTTCCAATATTGCACCACCACGATCATTTACTTCGAATATTCCCAAACCAGGTAACGAAACTTTTGTTCCAAATTTATAACGCGGAGGTGCTGCAATCATACCCGGATACACCTCTGTTCCATCTGCTGCAATAAATCCCTCACCATTCAAAATTTTGTCAGCCTTTAGCCCACCTTTTACATAGCAACATTGACCAGGGATTGGTGAGTAGTAAGCAGTCACCAAAAACTCCTGCTCAAAAGGTTCACTGCCTTCAAACGGATTTACTCCACTCCACGTTTGCATGGGTGTAATAACTAGTGTTGCCACGAATATTGAAATTACGTGACGAGGAATGCGCGGAAATTGAAAGTGTTTTTTTGTCATAGTTCGAGATCTCACCAAGAGTGAAAATCTTACTATTCTATCACAAGAACATCTTTTTGACTTCTCTGTGCAGATGACAAACTTGTATAGCTAACTTCTGGAAATAATAAGTATATATTTCTTCACACTACGAATAGTACCCATTTATCAGCTAATTAACGCCAAAAAATAGATATACAAGTCGTAAATTATTTTATTACTAAAGATTATGTACTAAGCGTCAAGTTATAGTATGCCTATACATAAAATAGCACCTTGCCAAGCAGTACAACTTTGAAAGAGAATAAGTAAAAGTCTTTCCCCTCTTAATCATGACATCTTTGAAAAATCATTTCTTGCGATCATCAACAGCACTTTATCTTTTTGCTTCTAGTGCTACAACTGCCTTAGCAATCAATATAGGTACAGTACCACCAGGGCTAGGAGGAGGAGAAGGAGAAACTACTATTGTAGATACGGTTACAGGTATTGTAGTTAAACTTCTAACATTGATGGCATTAATTGCAACTATCGTAATTATTATTGCAGGTGTGCGCTTGGTTATATCACAAGGAGAAGAGTCTGCAGTAGAAAAAGCCAAGAAAACAATTATATGGGCTGTTGCTGGTTTGATTCTAATAATCCTTGCAGGAGCTATTGTATCGTTTGTTGGATCATCTTTCAGTAGTGGAACTGTAGGCACCTGATCTGCTTCTACTCATTTAAGTACTACTATTTCTTCTTCTAGTCTTATGCCAAATTTACCTGGCAGATAGACTCCAGGTTCTATTGTGACAATTTCATTTTTGCGAAGCTTTGTATTGGGTGCATTCTCTGTAAGTAACACTCCTTCGTGAATTTCCAACCCAACACCATGCCCCAAGGAATGCGTGAAGTATTCTTCAAAATCATATTTTGATAATACCTTTCGTGCAGCTTTATCTAATGCATGTGTGGTCACACCAGAAACAACCTTCTCTAGAGCTGCATCTTTTGCTTCTTCTACAGCGCGATAAACTTTTTTTTGTAAGCCTGTTGGCTGATCAGTAAAAAACACTTCACTTCTGTCTGCACAATATCCCTTGTAACGTGCGCCAACATCTATCTGAACAATGTGTCCTTTTTTCAGTCTTCTACTTGTTGGATGATGATGCGGACAACTTGTATTTGTTCCAAACGCAACAATTGGATCAAAAGAAAGAGAATCTGCACCAAGCTCCCTTGCCCAAGTTTCCAATTTCCAAGCAAGATCTTTTTCTGTAGGAAATGAACGCAATGCAGAAGTAACTCGTCTTAGCATCTCTTTTGTAATTCGCTGTGCTCGTCTAAATCGTTTTAGTTCAATCTCGCTTTTGCTGCGACGAAATTCTTCTATAATACCCTTCCTTCGAACAAATTTTGTGTTCTTATATTTCCGCTTCCAATTGCGTAATTGTTCAACTGTAACATTATCAGATTCAAATCCACATTCTTTACATTTATTCAAATATTTCTCTAAATCATCAATATTTAATACTTGTATCTCATTCTTCACACTCTTTGTAGCTGCCTCAATATATCGATCATCTACAAATAAACGCCAAGAACGCTGCGAAACAAGCACAAAACCATAACTTAAATCTAATCCTGTTAAATATCTAATATTAGTAAGATCCGAGACAAGAAAGGTCTGAGTCTTAGATAGGCGCAGAAGCTGAGATGGAGACTTAATCATCATGATTCTAGAGTAGCGCCAAAGCGACTTTTCTGCTATCATAGTAGGAAATATGATTAATAAAACCATTCAGCATCTTTCCACATTTGTGGCCTCTTGGAACTTTACAATTACTCGTGTTTTTGCAGAAGGTGATACTGTTTACAGCGGAGACGGAATTAGCGCAGGTGTAAGTCAGGCAGCTGAAACTGGTGTGGGAACAGAATTAGACCTAAAAGTAGTTATCGGAGATATAGTAGACCAAGCACTTACATTCGTAACCATACTTGCAGTAACTGTAATTATAATTGCAGGATTCTATTTGATACTTGGCCTTGGGAATGACACATCCAGAGAAACAGCTAAAAAAATCGTTATCTATGTAGCAGTTGGAATACTTGTTATTGTTCTCTCTAAAGCATTTGTTGAATTTATTAAGACTTTAGGCGGATTATGAACATAACCTTAATCATAAATAGGCATTACATAAAACTAATCTGTATTGTTACAGCTTTAATAATGATCAGTTCAGCTTTTGCGCCTTCAGGAATTGCAGCAGAAAACGAATCAGAAGGCCTAGGTGATGCTTCCGAAATAACAGGGATAGACAATGTAGAAGGAGGCACCGAATCTATAAAAGGAATAATCGAAAATATAGTACTACAAGCACTTACGTTTGTAGCTCTACTGGCAACCATTGTGATAATAATTGCAGGTGTCTATCTAGTTGCCGGCGCAGGTTCCGATACTTCTGTAGAAAAGGCTAAAAAAATCGTTATCTACACTATTGTTGGAATAATCTTGATTATTCTTGCAGGAGCCATTGTTCAATTCTTTATTAATGCCGGAACTGGTGTAAGCAGTGAAACTGGTACATAAAAATATAAAATATATGCATCGCAATATCCTCCAACGGCTTGCAGTGTTCACTGCCATTGGCGGGGTAGTTGTTCTAACAAATTCAATATTGACCGCACAATCGCAAGTCGCACAAACACAGTTCACATTGCCGCGAGGATCAGTATTTGAAGTAATAGCTCAACATTCCTTTGTATCTCCAAAATATAGCTGGGTACTCTCGCGAGATGGTACATTTTTGGAAGCAAAGCGCGAAGCGCTATTTCGTTCCAGATTAATAGAACCAGGCTCGTATTCTCTGAATGCAGAAATATCAAATGCAAATGGAACACAAAGAATTCAAAATTCTGTTAAAATCATTGTGCCTCAGGTTGATAGAAATTCTATCCAACAAAATACAAACACACTTGTTTTTACACATCCAGAACTCGATAAGAAGAGTCGAATAATTTCTACTAATGATCCATTTGTTATACAAATAGAATCTGCAGATACAGATATCACAAAATTCGTGTTAGATATTGATTCAAGTATAGATAGTTCTGGTGATGGAGATCCTGCCAATAACAACGATGCAGCAGGAACTTACTTCTCAAGTAGAGCAACTCCATTATTTGTATGGATTACCGATCCTAAACCAAATCATACACTTACATTGCAAGCTACATTTACAGATGGAACTACTAAACCACAAACAATTCGCTTGGTAGATCGTATTACAGCACAACAGGAAGATAAAATTCAGCGCGCCATAGCTACAATTAACGAAGCTGATCTGCAAAATGGGGCCTACGCATTCTCTGCTAATTTTGTAAAAGAAATAAATTATCCTGCTTTATTTGAATGGAACTTTGGAGATGGAAATCAAAGCCTTCTAGATACACCAATACACAAATATACTCGTAATGGATCATTCAAAGTTAATCTCAAAGTAAGAAACTTAAAAACTGGCGAGGTATCTGATGAAGTGCAAAAAAATGTAATGGTGACAACTGTACCATCTGCCCCTGCCACCCCCAATAACCCTGATACTGAATCAAAAGATGAAAATGGAAATTCGCTTCTGGGACTGCTAATTAAAGTTGCAATAATTGGAGGTATTGCAGTTCTGATTGGAATTTTTGTTGTATTCCTAATATCAAAACTTCGCAGAGGGTCTTCCCTGCAAGAAAAATTGGAAGCTGCAGAACAGAAGATTGTTGGAATGGATAACGAAGATGGAGATACATTACCACCAATGGAAGTGATAGAAGATGCAGAAGTGATTGAAGAAAAAGAGAAATCCTCCTTCGCCAAGGCTACGGAGGACAAGAAAGATGCAAATGAGATAAAAGAGAAAAAGGAAATAAAAGAAACTAAACCTCAACCAAAATCAGAGCCTCAGCCTCAGCCCAAGCCTCAAACCCATCCTCAGCCCAAGCCTCAAACTGGCCCTACTCCTGATTGGCTGCAACCGAAAAAGGACTCAAGAGATTCAAAAGACTCAAAACCAGAAGTAGACACACAAGATGTAACACCAGAACAAAAACCCAGTAACCCAAAATCCAAAAACCCACCGTCAACCCCTATCCCAAACACCCAACCGCCTACCCCCCAATCTTCCGAAGAAAATCTACCACCTTGGCTTCAGCCGACTCCAGCACCTGTTAAAGAAGAAAAGAAAATTACAGAGACAGACAAGGATGTAGATGTGAACAAGGGTGAAGAAGAGAAAAAGGAGACAAAGGAGGTATCCTCCTTCGCCAAGTCCACTTCGCCAAGGCTACGAGGGCCAGGGGCTACGGAGGACAAGAAAGAGGAAAAGGAGCCAACACGTAACGCGCAACGCGTAACACAAAACCCTTCGACTCCGCTCAGGACAGGCGATCAGCCCCAACCCAAACCTACCCCCGACCCCCAACCCACTACACCAGAACATACCCCACCCCCTATATCTAAACCAGAACCCCAGCCCCAGCCCAAACCCCAGCCCAAGCCCCAGCCCGAAGGCCCAGTGCCTGCGTGGCTACAAACAAATGGAAAACCTCAGCCAAATCCTGAGGAGCCTAAAAAGGCAGATGATGAGCCTGTAGCATTCTTACGCGCAGAAAGCATAGAAGAAGAGCAGAAGAAGAATGGCCAAGATAGAACAAAATAAAATCAACTACTACCAGCTGAAGACTGGTAGTTTGGCTGATGACTGAAGTCATGTATTAACGATCGTGAAACTATCTCCTCGTTTTTCCATGTCTTCATCTTGATGCTTGATATATTCCATGATTGCTTCATCTGT
>JAIPIN010000031.1 GCA_021734665.1 Kiritimatiellales bacterium | reverse complement strand
TCTCAGAGATTGAGGAATGGGAGCTTGCATGGGCTGTTGATTTGATCAATCATAGACCTCGCAAAAGACTCGGATACCGTACTCCTCACGAGGTATTCATGGAATCAGAGAGCGTTGCACTTCGAACTAGAATCTAGGGTCCATTGTCCATTATCAATTATACTACGTATATATTCCCCAATTCATTTATGATTTCTCGTTCAAAAATTATTCTATTTGTATTACTAGGCGCTATTGCACTTGCCCTATTTTGGATGTGGGGTGGATACAATGGATTTGTAACTGCTAATGAAAATGTAGAAGTTAAATGGGCTCAGGTAGAAGCAGATTACCAGCGTCGTGCAGATTTGATTCCAAATCTTGTTAATACTGTTAAGGGTGCGGCTGAATTTGAGCAGGGTACATTCCTTGCAGTTACAGAGGCTCGTACCAAGTGGCTAAATGCCTCTGGTCGTGGTGGACAGATGGAAGCTGCACAGGGAATGGATGGTGCCATTTCGAGATTACTTCTTACATTCGAGAGTTATCCAGATCTTAAAGCTACAAAAGCTTATACAGATCTTATGGCTCAGTTAGAAGGAACCGAGAACCGCATTACAGTTTCGCGAAAAGATTTCAACGAAGCAGTTAGAACATTCAATGTTCGTGTTAAGCGATTCCCAAGTAATTTGCTTGCTGGGTTCTTTGGATTTGATGCAGAAGAATTCTTTGAGTCTGCCGAAGGATCCGAAGATGCGCCAGTTGTCGATTTTAATTAATGATTAGTAGATTCTCATTATTATGGATTACATTCACTGCTAGTTTGCTGGCAGCAATACCTGCATACGCTTTCAATATTCCTCCTAATGATGGTTATGTAACAGATACTGCACAGGTGTTATCTGATTCCGAAGAAGACAAAATTGAAAGTATTCTTAAAGCATACAAGCAAGAAACTAGTAACGAGATAGCAATTCTTATTGTAGATTCTTTAGATGGCGCAGTTATTGCTGATACCGCCTTCGAGGTTGGAAGAGAATGGGGTGTAGGCACAGAAGAGAAAAACAACGGGATTATGATTTTGATTTCGTATACCGATCGTGAGCTATTTATGGCCACAGGTTATGGATTAGAAGGAGCGGTTCCGGATATTGTTGCAAAAGGAATAATTGACGAAGAGATAGTTCCACATTTTAGAGACGGAAATTACAGTGATGGAATTTTGGCAGGAATAGATGCTCTCAAAAAACATATAGGAGGTGAATACACGGCTGATAGATATGAAGGTGGCGGAGAGTCTGATATTGATTTTGCATGGGTATTTTTTGTAATTTTTATTTTATTACAATGGATTATTGCAATACTTGCACGTACAAAATCGTGGTGGTTGGGAGGAGTTTTTGGAGCTGTAGCAGGGGTAATATTGGTAATAATTTTTTCTTGGTGGCTTGCGATACCTTTTCTTGCAGTGATTGGATTGCTTTTAGATTACGTAGTATCTAAAAATTATAAAAAGAGCAGAGGAAAGGCAGCATGGTGGGCTGGAGGAGGGTGGGGAGGTGGTGGAGGGAGAGGTGGTGGGGGATTCGGTGGTTTTGGAGGTGGATCATTTGGAGGAGGTGGGGCTGGTGGAAGCTGGTAATTAATTAAAAATGAAAAGTGAAAAATGAATAATGTTATTTAAATACATTTTTCATTATTCATTATTCATTATTCATTCTATCTGGTTGTACAATGGCGGGCATGACTTCAACACTTCTTCTTGCTCTTTTCCTTAGCAACTTTGCAGTAGAAGGGGAGCTGCCACCACCACCTACTCATCGTGAGCTTCGTCAAGTTGAGATGCCGGGGAGTATGACTGTCTCTGTAACTCCTGTTGTAGGCGGAGGAGTGCCTCCAGGGGCACAGCGTGTTCCCGTATTAAATGTAGATTTTAAAGCCTCTTGTAATAATGATACTGTTGTTAGCGAAATTACAATCCAGCGAAAGGGAATGGGGGATTATCGTGATATTAGAGCAGTGTATGCAATGGATGGTCTTCGCAGAATTTCTAGAGCCCATGAACTACAAAGACGCGATGGTATTGTGACTATTCGTCTTGGGTCATTCTCAGTCCCTGCATGCGAGACTAAAGCTATTACTATTATGGCTGATTATGATAATAATGCGGATATCGCAGGAGAACATAGATTTGTTTTAGAGAATGTTTCTGATGTGCGTGCTACATCTCCTATAAGTGTTGTACGTACTCTAGATTCTCAAGAGCGTGAGGCTATACAAACGGTAGTACCTAATCAAGTTGGAAAGATTTCTGTAACGTATCTGCCGCTACTTCGTAGGGTTACCTACGGTCCAAGACGACAGGTGATGCGTTTTGTTTTAGAAGCAGATGGAATAGATGATCATTCGATTAATGCGATCACTATAAAAAATGATGGCACAGCTAGGAATCTGGATTTGCAGAATATTTTCCTTCCAGGTACGAATGTTGCTTCATCACTTGATGAAGATATGGTGCGCTTAGTATTTGATCCTCCGCTTATTTTACGTAAAAACCAAGACAGGCTGATGACTCTTAGAGGTTCTATACGAGCGAGCAGGAGCAGAACTCTTAAGTTTATAATCGAAGAGCCAAGTGATATAGAGGCTGAGGTTATGCGGGGCAGAAGCGCAGATGAATGATATTTGCTATTATTACCAAGAGAAGATAATTTATGATCATGAAAGTATCTTTTTCTAAGATTATTATTTTTGGCATTCTTGTTTTTGTAATAGGAGGATTTACATCTTGGTTTTTTGTTAAAAATTCAGATTGCATAGTTTCAGATCAAAGTGTCCCAAATACAATTTCTGAACCAGATGAAGCAGATTCTAAAAAAACATCAAATAATGATGAATGGATCGAATATTACGATGGATTGTATGGATTTGAGTTTAAATATCCTGAGTGGGTTATAGATTTCAAACATAACAATGACCAGAGTTTTGAAAACATACCAAAGGACATAACTAATTTAAGTTTTGTCGTGTTTTACCAAGGGGATCCTTTTCAAAGTTTACCAATCGATTTAAATAAACCAGATCCTGTTTGTATGGCTAATTTTGTAGTTTCAGTAAAAGAAAAGTTCTTTGTAGATGCATACCATGGTGTTATAAATACAGATTCGTATGCTGTAGGACTAGAAGAAGTAAAATCATTATTCAAAAACAGTGAATACGTTACTGTGCTTGGCAGACAAACAGACGACGTGACTGGAGTTCGAAAGAATGAATCTGCTCCATTGCCTCCTGGAGGGCCACAAGATATGATTTGGTTGCCGCGTGATTCGTATGTTTATACATTGTCATATACGATAAACTATGAAGATACAAATTATGAAGAAGCGACTAAGCAGTGTGTTATTGAGCAGCAAAAATTGTTTGACCAGTTTGTCTCTAGTTTTAGATTTACGAGAATATAAAATAAGTGCCACGAAAACAAAAGTGAAGCCTTCTTCCTCTCTCTAGAAGCTAATTAGTAGTTCAATAATTGCCTCAAACGTTACTTCTCTGTAGCATTAATGACACACATGCGACGACATTTCATATTTGGCATTCTTATCACAGTAATATTATCTTCTTGTGCAGCCCCAGAAAGATTGCCTATAGATGAAGTTATGGCACTGGCTGCCAGAGCCAATCAAGATATACAGTCGGCTAGTTTTATTATCGATGGTTCGTACAGTATTCCTTTAAATATGTTAGGAGGAGCAATAAGTGGGGATGCTAGCATGGAAGGAACTCTTCAAGATGGTGGTGAATATATGCAGGTATCCATACAAACAGAAGCGATTGTTTCTGGTGTGGTTGAAGATACAAATGCGCAAGTTGATTTTGAGGTTATTACTACTCCGCACGATGAAACTTTTATAAAAATTAATAAATTAGATACGCAGCCAACATATCCACTACTTGTGCCACTCATGATTAATAATCTTATTGGACGTTGGTGGGAGTTCCCTAATAAAAATACGGAGCCTAGAGATATTATGACAACTCCTGATCCAAGACTTCTTCAGGCGCAGTCTAAAGTGGTTAGTGTTATTGGTGATCTTGGTCTTGATACCATTCGTGGTCGCAGCGTTTATCATTATCAAGTAGAAGTTGATAGAGAAAAGCTATATGACTACTTGATTACATTGTCTGAAGAAAGTGCTCAGGATAAATCTGCAGCTGATATTAGTGCAATGCTTG
Source organism: Kiritimatiellales bacterium (assembly GCA_021734665.1). Taxonomy (GTDB): domain Bacteria; phylum Patescibacteriota; class Gracilibacteria; order Peribacterales; family Peribacteraceae; genus UBA2144. The sequence continues at coordinate 8,588 of JAIPIN010000031.1, read as the reverse complement.
ATGGCCTTAATGCATTAGGAGAATTATGGATTGATGCAGAATCTTATTATTTGCAACGCATTATTTGGTCTGTAGAAACAGTCAGTCCAGATTCAGATGAAAAAATGGTAATTACATTTACAATGGATTTAATGGATCATAATGAATCAGATCCGATAGTTCTTCCAACAGACACTGACCTTTTTACAGTAGAAGAGCTTATGCCTTCACTTGATTCATCTCCCACTTCATCGTTTGATGGATTTCCTTCTGAGCTAGAAAATGACATAATAGAAAAGCTACTTGAGGAAACTCAGTCTGCAACCCCTTCCCCTTAAATATTGTGCCGGATACGCCTCCGTCTGTAGACAGTCTCTCTCATAAGCCTGCTCAAGCAAATCTGGCAGGTGAAAATGTTCCTCCTAAATTAAAGAATAGGATGAAGACGATTATTATTATCCTTGTAGGAGTGCCATATCTTTGTTTTGTAGCTTGGGCATTATTTTTGATTTCTGTTTTTCCAAATAGAACTGGCGCTTTTCAAAATCTTTTAGTTCCGGGGATTATTAGTAGTGGAGCCGTTGCAGTTATATTTGTAATAGTTGGATTATTTGTCCTCAAGCGTATTTTCAGGAAGGGTATTCCAGTTAAATTTAGAATTTTTGGAGCTTTGCGCTTGGTTGCATTTATTGCTCCAGGATTGATTCTTTGCGCGCTCATTCCAAACCTAATTACTCGTGAGCCTTCTTTAGGTATTGCAATTACGGATCCAACTGATATTAAAGATTTAGTTGCTCCGCTTCCTATTACATTTAATTTAGATAATGCTGTAGAGATTCTTCAGAGAAGGGGACTTTCTGTAAATAATTATTCTTGGGATTTTGATGGAGATAACGAAGAAAATGAAAGCACTCCTGCTCCTTATGCCACTGCAATATTCGAACGTCCTGGCTCGTATGATGTAACAGTTACGCTTTCATTGAGTGACAATTCATACAGGAAGGTGTCGCGTCGAGTTACTATTCAAACTGCAGTGTTTTCGTATTCTCCTATGCGTCCGGGTGTAGAGGAACCAATTAAATTTAGTGTGTCTCATTTGGTAGATAATCCAAAAGAGGATATCAAAGAGGTTCAATGGGATTTTGATGGAGATGGAATTATAGATGAAACAACTATGCAGCCAGATACGGTCCATGCGTACTTGCGCACGGGAAAAGTAACTGTATCTGCCACGCTTAAGCTCTCGAATCAAACACAGAATGTATATAGAAAAGAGATTGAAATCTTTGATCCACAGCCGCCGCCTTTTCCTGTAAAAATAGTTACGGAACCAGAATATCTTGTTAGCCCTGCTCCATTTGGTACTATTTTTAGGATCGAAACAGATGAGCCTATAGATGATGTTATTTGGGATTTTGGTGATGGAGAAAAGAAAAAGGGCGAGCGCATAGGACATACGTTTCAACAGAGAGGAGTTTTTCAAGTTTCTGTTCGTGTGTATGCAGAGAGTGGAGAATTGGCTCAACTTTCGGAGGTTGTACGTGTTGTAGATACACTTAAATTGCCCGATTTATCATTCGAAGGTATGCCAGATGTTATTAATAACAAGATTCAAGGAGAGGTGCCTGTGACAGTCAATCTAACTCCGCGCACATCTGTTCCATTGATTGACTTTAGTTGGGAAGCACCAGGAGCAACTAGTGTTGGTTCTACCGATGTTGATTTGCAAGCGATATATAGGCGTGATGGGCGATATGATATTACACTTATTGCACAAGATCCTGATGGTAAAGTGTTGCGTCATAAATTAGATTTGATAGTAGATCCACCATCTTCTTTTGTGGCTATTCATATGTCTCCAGAAGGTGGTGTGGCACCAGTTCTAGTGAGGTTTGATGCATCCGAAACAGTAATACCAGGAGAAGAAATTTCAGGGTTTGAGTGGGTTTTTGGTGACAGTATCGATGCTCCGCAACAGAGGGGTGCATTGGTAGAACATTTGTTTGAACAGCCTGGAACATTTACTGTAGAACTACGTGCATATACTACGAGTGGAAATATGTATTCAGAAGATAAGACAATTGTAATACGTGCACCAGTATTGGATGCATGTGCCTACCCTAGTCGTACATCTGGATTGGTACCATTTGGAGTTAGCTTTAACATGGATTGCACAACTGGAATTCCATCTAGTATTCTATGGAATTTTGGAGACGGTGCTGAATCAGATGAGCGTAATCCAGTTCATGTATTCGAAGAGGCTGGAATATACAATATTACTCTTACTATTCGGGATGATGTAGGTACTACTAGTTCCGAAGTAATTATTATTACTGCTGAATAATTTTACCCCTACAATAATTATGAAAAAGAAGGCTTTGGTTAGAACTGTTGCAATCTTTGGCGCCGTTGCTATTGGATTGTCTGCATTGTTACCGCTTTTGTCAGCGTTTTAGGTTTTTACAGATATCTTAAAATATCCTTTACTACTGGAGTTTGTTTAAGTGATAGCCGATAGGATACGTATCGTCCGCGCTTCTTGGATTGAAGAATGCCAGCATTTTTGAGGATACGTAGATGTTGAGATACAGGAAATGGTTTGATGCCAATTTCATCTGCTATTTCCGAAACAGTCATCGCCTTATTCTTTTTTATAAGACGCAGAATGTGCAGTTTTCTAAAGTGAGAAATTGCTCTGAGTTGTTTTTCCAGTGTTGGAATTGGTGTAGTAGACATTGTGGAATTATATTAACATATTTGCGCAAATATGTTAATAACTTTTTTCTGAAAAAATGCATGATCTTAGATCACTGAAATAACAATCACCTTCAGGTATGCCATAAGAGATGTATTTATCCGGCTTCCACAACCCTATCCAAAGGAAGCGATGCAACTGTCTCAAATGATTCGTAAGCATTATCTCCTTTTTCTTTAATAAGAAAATATGCTGCAGCTCCAATCATTGCAGCATTATCTGTACAGTATATTATTTTCTGTGGAACTCGCAGTGGTAGGGGACTAATCGTTTCTTCTGTAAGTTTGCGTAAATAAGTATTTGCAGATACACCTCCAACTAAATGAACCTCTTTTACTTCTGGATATAACTTGATGGCTTTTTTTATGCGATGAACTAGGTGTTTGCAAATGGCGCCCTGGTAGGAGGCTGCTATATTAGCAACTTGGTACTTGGCACTTGGTACTTGGCACTTTGATTCAAGTTCCAAGTTAGAAGTTCCAAGTTCCAAATTTCTAAGAAGATATTTTAAAGATGTTTTCAATCCAGAAAAGCTAAAGTCCAATGAATCATCATCATGCAATGGAAGAGGGAAATCATAACAGTTATTATCGCCTGTTTCGGCAGCTTTGGAGATTGCAGGGCCACCAGGATATCCAAGATCTAACATTAGCGCTCCCTTATCGAATGCTTCTCCAGCAGCATCATCGCGAGTACGTCCGAGTAATGTACCCTTGGTGTGTGATGTGCGCAGCCACAAATCTGTGTGTCCTCCAGAGGCCGATAATGTGAGAATAGGGAATTGAATGTTGTCATTGCAATCGAGCCAAGCAGAACTTAAATGTCCTAGTGTGTGATGTACTCCAATTAATGGTTTTTTCCAGATAGATGCAAGTGTACGTGCTACTGTTGTTCCAACTAATAAAGAAACCAACAATCCTGGCCCCTTGGTTACTGCTATTGCATCAATTTCATCTTTGGTAACGTTCGCCTTTTTTAATGCCAAATTAATTACTGGAAGTACACATTCTAACTGTTTACGAGCGGCTTCCTCTGGAATCACTCCACCAGCGTCTTTAAATGTGTCTACGGAGCTTGAAATCACTGTACTGCGTACGTGTATTGCATCTTCTACTATGGATGCCGATGTTTCGTCACACGATGTTTCTATTGCCAGTATTCGCATGTTATTAGGTTATAGGGGCTAGGGATTAGGGGCTAGATTAAATAACTCTATAGTTCATTATTACTAGCCCCAAGTACCTAAAAACTAGTGCCTTATATGTAAAAGTGACAATGAAGCAGGATTGTCAAATATAACAAAATAGTTTATAATATAACAAATGACATCAAAAATCAGAATTGTTCTATTAGTGCTGTTTGCAGTGGTCTCACTGGTATATTCGTTCGTGCTATGGACTAATGCATTAACAGATAGTATTTCTGGCTCGATTCTTGAATCAGTTGATGTATCTATTGTGATTAAAGATACTGTGATACATGCCGCAGCAGAAGAAGATAATCTAAAGGATGATTTCTCGCTTGCTCCTACAAAAAAGGAGCCTGATATTCCAGAAGGCGTAAGTTTTATTGAGCGTATTTTGCAGAGTCCTGAAAATAAAGAATTACAACAGTGGGATCTTGAACGTTGGATTAATCTTTCCGTACCATCTAAGGATATCCGTGTACCTGTATATCTTCCTTCAAGGCGTTTTTGGGATGCTAGGCAATGGGATATGCTTGAAGAACAAATGCAGGTTGGTCTATTAAATGGCGCTGCAGCTTATCCTCATTCGGTTAAACCAGGTACGATTGGTAGTTTAATAATTGCAGGTCATAGTAGCCCTCCTAATGAGCGAGCCGAAGAGAGTAAGTATGGCGATTTGTTTGCAAAACTTCCAACCATAGCAAAGGGCGATGTGATTACAACTGCTGGCAATGGATCACTTGTTTCTTACGAAGTAGTTCGTACTCAGGTTGTACAACCAACAGATACAGATATACTCGCTCAGCAAACAGACAAGAGCTTGCTTAAACTTATTACATGTTATCCAGTTGGCTCCACTAAAAGCAGATTTGTGGTCACTGCTGTTAAAATTGAATAATAAGACAAATAAGCATGACTGACCACATGCATATATTGCTGTATGCTATGCATCAATGAATGTTGATTTTATTTGGCATTGGATGCGTCGCCGTTGGGTGCTTCTTGCGATAGTTGGCTTGCTTATCCTTGTTGTTTCAAAGTTTTTCTATTCGCTTTGGAGATTTGATTTGCCACTTGGATATGATCCTGGAATGTATAGATACTTGTTTATTAAATATTCAGAAGCATTGCGTTCTTTTTCGTTACCAGAACTCAGACCTTGGGCTCAGGAATATCCAGCTGCGCTTTATATAATAACAAGCCCATTTATAGCATTTGGGGTTCCTGTTGATTGGTTCTTAGGTTGGATATGGAGTGTGATGACAATAGCGTTGCTTTGCGCCTATGCGGTTATTTTTGCAAAAAGAGAAGGAAAGGCTGTTGGAATAGTTATGCTTCTATTGGGGCTGCTATCTATTGCTTATTTTGACGGTTTTGCACAGATGTATTGGAAGACATATGTTGCACTTCTGTTCATGATTCTCGCTTTCCATTTCTTCGAGAAAAAATCTCCATGGATGGTTCTATTTGGAGCGCTTACTATTATGACTCATAATCAAACTGGTTTGATTTTTGCTTTGGCACTAATAACTTGGTGGATTGTGCGTGTTCCAAAACAATGGAGAGATCCTTTATTTAGAAAATTGACTCTTGCATTTGCAGTAGTCGCCCTTCTTGGTTTTATATGGTATCTGCCGAACTGGGAACGTGTTTTCTGGTCACCATTTAAATCAATTTTTCTATTACGTGGTGATGCTGCTCCTGGTGGACATTTTCCTCCGGCAAATTTTTATATTAAACATGGAGGTATTTTGCTCGCCATTGGTATAGCTGGGTGGCTAATGCGTTTTAGGAAAGAGAAAAACAGTGTATGGATTTTGGCTCCACTTATTTGTTCTTTATTCATAATATTTAAGTTAGTTTTTTATAGAAGGTTTTATTTACAGTTTGATTTCTTCTTGTTGCCATTTGCAGCAATTGCATTGGTGCATTTATGGGGCAAAAAGAAGAGAAATATTATTAGAATAATAATTGTTGTATTAATAGTTGTGCAAGCAGGCATGTCCGTTACTCAGATGCTTAGATGGGATCTGAAGTTTAGTTCTACAGAATTAGAGGATATAAAATCTATTCCACAATACATAGAGGATGATGCTTCTATTATTGCGTTAGAGAATTTTTCAGCTGTTTGGCTTTTGGGATGGTTGCCAGATTATTACACAGGTGGACCTGGGCTATTTGATTTTCCAGAGTGGGATTATAAAGATTGGGAATATTTCTTGCTAGGTTCACATGATGATCGTGTTCGCTTGATATCGCGCATCGAACAGCGTCCTTTGTACTTTATGTCTTCAACGTTGTTCCATCGTTATTATGGAAAACGTATTAGAGAGTTTCTTGCAGATGATTGTTTTGAAAAAGTAGAAGGAGCACCTCTTTATAAAGTTGTCTGCGATGGCTCATGGTAGATTTATTTCCATCTCGAATGGTGGCTCTTGAAATTCTCGGATTTTCTATCCACTGGTATGGGTTAATGTATCTTGCGGGGTTTGTTCTTGCCTTTTTACTTCTTCCACGTATTCAAAAGTGGAGAGGTTTAGACTTAAGTAAGGATGATTGGGCTCAGCTACTTTCATGGGGGATTATTGGTGTTATTGCAGGGGGTCGTTTGGGTTTTGTATTATTTTATGAACCAGGTTTTTTTGTTCGTTATCCAATAGAAATTGTTCAAGTTTGGCATGGAGGAATGTCATCACATGGAGGTTTTATAGGTGTTGCTCTAGCTTTGTATTTTGTTAGTCGTAAACGCAAAATTGATTTACTAGCACTTGCAGACTGTTTGGTAGTGCCTATTGCTTTGGGTCTTGCTCTTGGAAGGGTAGGGAACTTCATAAATGGTGAATTATATGGAACGGTAACAAACGTTCCATGGGCTATGCAATTTCCTGATATAGAAGGATTGCGTCATCCAACTCAGATTTATGCAGTAATAAAAGATCTTGTTATTGCTATGGTGTGCTTTTTGTATTTAAAGAATTCCAAGCCTGTTTATTTGGGCAGGGCTTTTACATTGTTTTTGATGTTATATGGAATTCTGCGTTATTTACTTGAGTATTTCCGTGATCAGCCATATGGATTATTGGATCTTAAGATAATTCTTGTAAGTCGTGGTCAGATTTTAACGATTCCTTTGATTATTGTAGGGTATTTGCTTTGGAGGAAGTTTGGTCCAAGAAAACAAATTGTAGAATTGGTTAGTTCTAAGCCACTCTCTGAGAATGAAGTGAATAGTGAAGAGTGAATAGTTAATAGTGCAAAAATTATTAAGAATAATGGATTAAATCCACTTTTCACTTTTCACTTTTAACTATTAACTTTCCCCAATCGTTTTCTCATGCAGAAATGTTTTACGATGGATTGCACAAGGTCCTCGTGATCTAATCAGATCGCAGTGTTCGGGAGTTCCGTATCCTTTGTGGGAGTTAAATCCAAATTGTGGATACATTTTGTCATATGTAATCATTATTCGGTCGCGTACAACTTTTGCGACTATAGATGCAGCAGATATACATGGTTCTAAATCGTCACCATGAATGATTGAGCTGTGAGGGTAGTCGAACCAAAACTTGTCACGACCATCTATTAATAAGTATGTAGGCGTTACTTGCCGTGCTACTCGTGCCACTGCTGCTTGCATAGCTTGCTCTGTTGCAGAGAGTATTCTGCATTGATCAATATCTTGTGCATCAACAATTCCGCATCCGTATATACAATGTTGTGTAATCCAAATAAACACTTCCTCTCTTTCTTCATAGGAAAGTTGTTTACTGTCTTTTAATAGAAAAGGTGGTTCTTTATCTGATGGAAGAATACAAGCTCCAGCTACAACAGGGCCTGCAAGTGCTCCACGACCTGCCTCGTCGATTCCAGCTATTACTGCCAATTTTTCTGCGACTGTTTTCATGATAGAAACATCATAGTCTTCATGTTCTTTTTTTAAAGACCGAATTTATCTAATTCGTATTTTGTATTTGGTATTTCGTATCTAGGGTGTACCACACGCCATACTAAATACGAGATACTAAATACTAGATACGAATTCACGGGCGAGACGCCCGTGAGACGTTAACTTTTCACTTTTCACTATTAACTTTTAACTTTTCTAAGCAGTTCTCTTGCAATCTCCCGCTCATTCCATGGAATCTGTCCTTCTGCTGTCCACATGGTGGTATCACTGCCTTTTGCACATAAGATTACAGCATCACCACTCTGGGCATTCTTAATTAAAAATTCCATAGCTTCTTTGCGATCAAAAATTCTATGTGCATCACATTTGCTTTGATTTATTCCTGCCCATACTTCATCAATTATTTTTTGAGGGTCTTCGGTATATGGGTCTTCGTTTGTAACTACTACAACGTCTGCAAGTTCAGAGCAAATTTTTCCGACAAGTGGACGCTTCTCTTTCATTCTATCGCCACAACTTCCGGTAAGAACTAGAATTCGTTTTTCAGGATCAATCATCTGTCTTAGAGTTGTAAGTGTCTTTTTATATGCTGCTGGAGTTACTGTAAAATCAACGTATAGAGAGAATGGTTGTCCTTCATCGATTAATTCCATTCTTCCTGGAGCACCCTTAAAGCTCTTAAGTGCCTTTGTTGCATCTTCTAATGATACTCCCACAGCATTGGCACAGCCGATAGCACAGAGAGCGTTTTCTAGGTTGAA
>JAIPIN010000030.1 GCA_021734665.1 Kiritimatiellales bacterium | reverse complement strand
GCAGTTGTGAACGCTGTGCAAGCGTAATATATGACATACGGTATGGGGGAGATGGTAGAACGTCATCCCTCATACCGTACTTGATCATAAGTTGTGTGTCAGAGGTGAATAATTATGCATTTCATTTTTCAGTTCAGGATTATAATAGTTAAGTAATTGCGCAAATACTTAAATAACAATCACTCATTAAATTTACGGCAAGCTCTGAAGATACTTGTAAATCCTAGATTATATACAAATCAGCTTAGCGCAGCACAAACTGATTCTACTTCATTCTTAGAACCTATAATTATTGGAGTGCGCTGATGGAGATCTGTAATTTCTTTATCAAGAATTGACTGAGTACCATCTGATGCTTTTCCACCAGCCTGTTCCATAAGATATGCGAATGGACCGCATTCAAATACCAACCTTAGTTTGCCTTCAGGGTATTTACTACCGCCTACATTTGTAAATACACCCTGCCCTTTTGCAAAGATATGATGAATATCAGAAGCCATGCATCCGGAATAACGTAGTTTTAGCTCACGATCCAACCAGCCTTGTACTACTGCTTTGTATTTTTCGTTATCACTTAATGCAGGCAGATTTCCAGGACTGTAATTCTTTGCATCATCGCCAATACCGATAAATTCTCTTAGAAGAACAAATTCACCAACATCATTTAATATAAATTCGTGTACGCCCTTACCGGTAGAATATACAAGAATAGTACGTGGCCCATAAACTACATATAGTGCTGCAGACTGCTCACTTGGCTTTCTGCCAATAATGGAATCTCCCGCATATATTCCTACAATAGATCCAATTGCAAAGTTAACATCAACTAGCGAGGATCCATCAAGGGGATCAAATACAACGCTATATGGAGCATTATCCGCTAATTCAATAATCTCTTCCTGCTCTTCTGATGAATAACAGCTAACTAATTCACTCTCACATAAATGCTGTCTGAATATATCGTCACTTAGTACATCAAGCTTAAGCTGCTTTTCTCCAGAACTATTTGTTCCTCCTGCAAGACCAGATTCAGATGTTTGTATTTCGTAACTTATGTATTTAGCAGCGCGTGAAATATCTAAAATAAGGTGACGCAAATCGTTTGGTGCTTTTGCCCTATGGAACAAATGATAATTTAGTGAGATGCGCTCTGGTACTGCACAACAAGAAGATTCCATAAAGAATTAGGAAAGAAATTCACCAAGCTTCATAACCATTTCAGTTACTCTCATCGCATATCCCCATTCATTATCATACCAACTCAATATTTGTGCTGCTTTTCCATCTACAACCTTTGTAGAAGGAGCATCTACAATAGATGAGTGCGGATCCGTTTGAAAATCTATAGATACACATTGATCTTCAGAAACATCTAAGACCTCCTTCATTGCATCCGATAACGCTGCCTCTTTGAGTTTTGCATTGATTTCTTCTGCTGTTGCATCCTGCTTCAAAAAGAAGGCCATATATGCACAACTTACCGTGGGAACTGGTACGCGAAATGCCATACCGTCGATTTTGCCTTCTAGATGTGGGAATATATCGGCACATGCTTTTACAGCTCCAGTCTTTGTTGGAATCATAGAAAGCGTAGCTGCACGAGAGCGCCGTAAATCATTACCTTCTCTATTTTTATTATCTAATAGGTTTTGTGAAGTTGTAAATGCATGCACAGAGCTAACAAGCAGATTCGCTATCCCAAACTCCTCGTCAATAATCTTAATAACTGGCGCAATGCAGTTTGTAGTACATGATGCATTAGATAGAATGTTCATATCTGCAGTCATCAGGTCATCATTAATACCTTTTACAAAAGTAGGCGTATCATCCTTCATTGGCGCTGTAACCATTACCTTTTTAGCTCCTGCATCTATATGTCCTTGCGCCATATCTCGTGTACGGAATTTTCCAGTAGCTTCTACAACAACATCCACACCAAGATCTTTCCAAGGGCAAGATGACGGATCTCGTTCCTTTACAATTCGGACATCTTTTCCATTCACTAAGATTGTATTGTCATCTTTTGCTTCTACATCTCCTTTAAAACGTCCATGCAAAGAATCATATTTAAGGAGATAAGATCGCATATCTGCATCGGAAGATGCATTGATTGCCACCACTTCAACTTGATCCGAGAACCGTTGAACAAACTGTCTGTGAACATTTCGGCCTATTCGACCGTAACCATTAATTGCAACACGTAACATGAGTACATCATAAGCAATAAATTGTTTTGTGCAAGTAGTAGTTGTTTTACAAAGTCACTAGGCATTAGGCAACTAGGGACTAGTTTAAACAAACCCCATATCTAGTTATTGCTAGCCCCTAATTACTAGTCCCTATTCCCTAAACCATTACCCAAATATCCCAATAACAATACCTAAAGATGCAAAGAAGAATCCAATAATCCACAAACGCATAGTAACTTTGCTCTCGCCCCATTCTAAAGCCTCAAAATGATGATGAATTGGAGCTGCCTTAAATACTTTTTTGCCACCTCGCAATTTTTTGCTTGTTAACTGAATAATTACAGAAAGCATCTCTATTACAAATATAAAACCTACAAACGGCAAAATAAGGACACTATCTGTCATCAAGGCGATAACTCCAAGCACGCCCCCCATAGACAGCGCTCCTGTGTCTCCCATAAAAAATAGTGCTGGTGGTACGTTATTCCATAGGAAAGATGCTATAGCTCCAACGCAAACAGAGCAGAATGCCGCAAGAACATAGAGCCCACTTAAGTAGGCTAATATTGCAAACGATCCAAATGCAATCGCAAGTAACCCACCTGCCAAACCATCAAGCCCATCTGTAACGTTAACTGCATTAGAAGTTCCAACAATAATAAAAACAAATATAGGTATATACCACCATCCAACAACAAGTGGACCAAAGAAGGGGATATGGATTGAGTTGTAATCTAGCTTGAAATAAAACCAGAGTGCTCCGGATATTCCGATCAAAAGTAGGAAGATTAACTTAACAATCCAATCTAGACCTCGCTTCTTTCCTCCAATTACATTTATGTAATCGTCTATTGCTCCAAGAATCCCCAACGAAATAAGTGCAGCCAAAGGGATATAGACTTGTCCACGTTGTAGGAGCGAATTGTCTACCACGCCAAAAAATGAAAGTAATCTGGAGAAAAATATTGTTAGGAATATAGAACCCCATATTAAAAGTCCACCCATAGTAGGAGTACCCCATTTGTCTTTGTGAAATTTTCTGAATATTGAAGACTCTCTTCCATCTATTGTTTCTACCCGCAATTGCTTGCCTAATTTGTTTTTTTTAAGAAATGCCAGAAATGGAGATGTTAGAATTAGCCCTGATGCAAAAGCAAAAAAGGCATAACCTAATATATATCCAAGAGGAATATCTGGCCGCACAGGAATAAACGGTTCAAACACGATCGAAGGTTACCGCACCTTGCACAAGTTAGCCACTATGTCTTTTACTGAGAATGAACTTTATCTACGTCATAGAAGCGCATCTGTTCTTTGCGGAATAGCAGCTCTACACGCCCAATAGGCCCATTTCTATGCTTTCGGATGTATATGTCTGTCATGCCAGGACGATCTGAATCTTCTTCGTAATAATCTTCGCGATACATCATCATTACCACATCTGCATCTTGTTCAATGGAACCCGATTCACGCAGATCAGAAAGCAGTGGAATATTACCAGGCCGATTTTCTACCGCACGAGATAATTGTGATAAGGCGATAATTGGAATGTGAAGCTCTCTAGCAAGCTGTTTAAGTGAACGAGAGATTTCTGATATTTCTTGAACACGGTTGCCTGCAAAACTACTATTTCCAGTGCTCATAAGCTGCAAGTAATCCACTATAAGAAGATCTAAACCACTTTCCATCTGTAGTCTTCTGGTTTTTGCACGCAACTCTGGCATAGAAGAAATTACAGAATCATCGATAAAAATATTAGCCTTGTTAAGTTCGTCCATTATTGGACCCATATTCTGGAAATCACTATCTTCTAATTTCCCACGTTGTAACTTCCAAGAATCTACTCCGAGCATAGATGCAAAGAGGCGATCAACAAGTTGTTCTTTGCTCATTTCTAATGAAAATATTCCTATACTCTTTCCGCCACGTATGGCAGCATTTTGAGCAATATTAAGTGCAAGACTGGTTTTACCCATACTAGGTCGTGCAGCTACGATAATTAGATCGCTAGGATGCATACCAGAAAGCTTTGTATCCAACGAAGTAAATCCCGTTGGTACACCTTTAAATGTATCCTCTTCATCAGATTCATGAAGTTCTGCAAAGCGCTCATATCTCATTTCTAGAACATCTCGAATATGAACGAATTTATCCTTTAAGTATGTATTTGTAATTTGGAATATAGATTTCTCTACTTCTTCCAAAAGCTCTGGAACATGCCTGCTTTCTTCGTAACCTAGAGCTGTAACGTGTTGCCCTGCAGCAATGATACGCCTGTGAACGGCTTTGGTTTTTACAATTTGTCCATATTGATAGATGTGTGATGATGTAGGCACTTCTGCTGCTAACTGAGCCAAAAATGCACTACCTCCTATGTCTTGGATTTTTTTGTTATCAGCAAGCTTACTAGAAACTGTTACAAAATCTATTGGTTCATGCTCTTGATACAATGCAAACATCACTTTAAAAATTTCACGCAGAACAGGATCATAAAAATCTTCCGGCACCAAGAAGTCTGATACTTTGATAATAGCCTCTGGATCCATGAGAAGTGCACCCAGAACTGTGCGTTCCACCTCTAATGAGTGTGGCTGAGTTTCTACTCCTGTAATAATGGATTTGGTAGTGGGCATGGCGGATGAAGATTCTAACCCACTTGTTTATCTAAGCAATTAATACTCCTTGCACAGCTCCGCTGCACGTTGTGAGTTGTGCGGGAAGAATGTGGAAAGAGCGTGGAAATTAGCTTGTAGCTGGTAGCTTGTAGAAAATTATCCTACCAACTACCAGCTATAGATTAAAGATCAGCCGCCTTCCTAATTTCCTTATCCAACACCTGAGCAATCTTAGGATTCTCGATCAAATATTGACGTGCCTGTTCACGACCCTGCCCAATAGTATCCTCACCATAACGGAAGTAGGCTCCTGACTTCTCCAGTACCCCGTAACGCACTCCAAGATCTAGTATATCGCCCTCTTTACTTATGCCTTGAGCATATAGAATATCAAACTCTGCCTGACGGAATGGTGGTGCTATCTTATTTTTAACTACTTTAACGCGTGTGCGGTTACCAACAATCTCCTGTTGCACCTGTTGGCCTTCTTTTATAGCAGGAATCTTTTCCAAAATCTTATCTATACGTCGTACATCTATACGAATAGAAGCATAGAACTTGAGGGCATTGCCTCCAGTTGTAGTTTCTGGATTACCAAACATTACTCCAATCTTCATACGCATCTGATTGATGAATATGATTGTACAACTAGTCTTGGATACAATTGACGTCAACTTGCGTAATGCCTGGCTCATAAGCCTTGCTTGGAGACCCATGTGGCTATCTCCCATCATTCCATCAATTTCTGCACGAGGAGTTAAAGCGGCAACCGAATCAATGACTATCATGTCTATTGCTCCACTACGTACTAGTGTTTCTGTAATTTCTAGCGCCTGTTCACCATCATCTGGCTGAGATACCAATAAGCTATCTACATCCACTCCAATCTTTTTTGCATACTGTACGTCTAATGCGTGCTCAGCATCTATAAATGCAGCTTTGCCTCCACATTTTTGTCGTTCAGCAATTGCATGCAATGCAAGTGTAGTTTTCCCTGATGATTCAGGTCCAAAGATTTCTATTACACGACCTCCTGGTATACCTCCACCAAGTGCAAGATCAAGAGACAATGATCCCGATGGGAAACGTACGACATTAGATATGTGGTCTTTGTTCATTTCCATAATAGCCCCTTCGCCGTATTGCTTTTCTATCTGTGCGAGAGCAGTTTTAATAGCTTCGGTTTTTGGATCCTTCTTTGTATTTGCTGCTGGCTCTTGGGCTTTCATAGGTTTTGTTGGGGTAGCGGTTTGTTTCGTCATAGTAGGGGAGAGATAGAAAATTAAAAATGAAAAATTAAAAATGAAAGGTGTAAATATGTACACCACCATATCTAATTATTTAAATAGATCAAATAATTGTACTTGAATAATGATTTAAAATGTTGTGGTGTATTAACGTACACCTACCATTGATCGTTATGTGCGTACTGTATTACAGTTAATAGACTGTAATGAAAAAATAATAGGGAGTTAAAAGTTAATAGTTAATAGTGAAAAGTGGCTGCAAGCTTATTTATTCTCTATAGCTTGTGCACTTTTAACTATTCACTATTCACTTTGCCATTGCTCGTATGCAAAGAACTCATTTCCCCCTTATTACACCCTATCGCACCTTAACGCATACTCCAATATTCTCTTCAATATTTGTCACATTACAAAAGAATCTATCTGGACACAGTATTCCTGCAGTACCACCACAAGGCAGTGTGGCCCCTGTCCCAGAGGTTATAGGAGGTAATGTGCCAGACGAACTTAGTTCTATACTTCTTAGAAGTGATAGCCACTCCTGTTTGAGCCTGATAGAACTAGGGTGACTGTTTGCAGAGAATAAGAGTGTAACAAAACGACCTGCTTGCTCGATTGTGATAGATTCTGCTCCAGTATCTTCATCTATACGACGCACTGCACGCTCACCAGAAATCAGCACTGGGAAACCAGTGGAAGATTGAAGATCTTCGCCTTCTGAAAACAGTGTAAGCACTGGCTTATCTGATCCCTCTACAGTGAATTGCACTCCGTCTTCGGTAGTATGTGCTTCCCAAGAAGGAGGAGCGATAAAACTCAATCCCAATTGTGGATAAGACCACGTCTTGCTTTCGGCTTCGTCAGACTCTACTTCTGTAACAACTAAAACAGGCAAATCTTTTGGATCAGTATTACGTTCTAATACCCCTTTTAGAATTACAGTTTTAAGCTCAAATGAACGCAGGTTCACGATTGTACTTTCTACAAAATAAACTTCTAAATCATTTTGCTTAAGTATGTGGGAGCCTCTTCTGCTTAACGAAAGCTCAGCCGGAAATAGCTCTCCTGTTACAACTTGTTCGCCTGTTGGTAGAGGAGGTAACTCATCTCCATTACACCCAATCAGAAGTAGGGGAGTAACTATCATTATTGCCGTCAAAGATTTTTTAAGGTGTTGCATGGTTGGGTATCTTACACGAGAAAACGAATCCAAGGAATCCAAAGAAACCGATGAAACCAAGGGGTCATCCCTTCGGATTCCTTGGACTCATAAGTTTCCTAGGATTCTTATTTCTTAGCTGCATCAAACGCGTATACAGCTCGTCCAACACGTTTGAAGTAAGGCATCTTCTGAAGATTAAGGGATATAGTGCCAACCTTTACTGTGCGCTGCTTAGCAACCTCAGCAATGATCTCTTTCTTAGAAAGTGCACCCTTCTCTTTAAGAATCTTCTCGATTACGTCCGCTACTGTTCCTGGTTCGTAACCCCATTCCTTAAGTGCATAAAGTCCACGTCCTACAAGGACAAATTGTGGATATCGAATAAGCTCATTGTGCACAGCCTGAACTGTTACATTCTTATGATCAAAGCTTGCTTCGCGAATCATATTTGCAATCTCCATAAAGTGAAGAGGTTCACCAGACTTCTTAAGAATAATTTCAACTTTATCTCGGATACTACGTGGGCGTACAAAGCGCCACTCTGTTAATCCCCATCCTTCTGCAATTTCCTTGAGTCTTTCATCAATGCTCAAACAACTTACGATAAGCTCGTTACTTGGGACACGATTCTCGAAGAGATTTAACTTCTGAATTGCAGAGATGATTTCATCTACATCCATACAACTCTTACGCTTCTTAAGAATCTTAACCATGCTGTTTACGATCTTTACAATATCGTCCATTGCCAGAGATTCAAGCCTCCAGAATGGTACAAATGCATTGTTACGAATTCCCAACGTCATCTCTGAATCTATAGAGAATGATAATCTCAAAACAGCTCCATCTACTTCTGTACTTCCTTGAATACGAGTAAGTACCGCGCTGATAAGGTCGTCTTCTCGCATTAAGCCTCCGCTAGTATGAAGTATGGTTTTGGCTACCTGATTAACTTCGTCTAGTTTTGTAGTTCTTACAGTTCTCCTTAGCTTTCCAAGAGCAATACTTTCTATCTGACGAATACGCTCACGAGTTACATTAAAATGCTTCCCAATTTTTTCAAGTGTCTGCCTAGGCTGACCTTGAAGAGCAAACCTTCGCTCTATTACCTTTGACTCTTTTTCAGTCAAAACCAAGAATAAGTTACTTAGTAACTCTTGGAGATTGATGGTTAGCTGCGCTCCAGATTTTGAAGCAGTAGTGGAAGCGGTGTCAGGCATGAGTTAGCGGGGAAGAAACAACCCTCTTTATACCAATTATTTGACAGATGCGAAAGTTTAACATCGGGTTTGGGTAGACTTTTATGCAAACATATTGCTTGCCTACTCTTAGTAAAAAGGGGTTGTCTAAGGACCAAAAGGGATCTATTTTAATGGTATTCTTGTATTTGTCAATTACTTTTTTTGCGCAAATAGAGGGTCAAAAGTGTGCATGCAGCCTCTGCATCACCATCATTTTCGCCTTTCTTTGGCGTTGTGTAGCGCTCATCAATGAAAGTAATAGAAATTGCGTTCTCTTGCAGCTTTTGAGCAACAGATCTTACAAAAGCCACTTGTGAGCCTTCTTCACCAGAAAGTAGGAGCGGAAGACCAAGAACCATATGCTCAATATTCTTTTCATCTATTATTTTTGAAATACTCAGAGCCAACTCATCTATGGATTTATGATGAATAGTATCAAGTGGAAGCGGTATCCCATTTGCTTCATCTACAAAAGCTACTCCTGTATGACGTTCGCCAATATCGAGAGCTAAAATAACCATGAACAATTAACAGTTAACATTTAACTAAAAATCACAAAACCTATGACTCTGATGTTAATTGTCAATTGTCCATTGTCAATTGTCAATTATCAACTGTTAGCAACCAACCTGCTAACCTTTGCCTTCTTACGAGCAGCATTCTTAGTATGAATGATGTTCTTTTTGGCAGCCATATCAATAGCTTTAAAAGTTTCAGGTAAGTGCTTCGCAGCCTCTTCTTTTTTTCCTTCATTAGTAAGATCTACAATCCTACGAATCATTGTTTTCATCGTAGTACGATATGGGAGCAAGCGCTGGCGGCGCTGATCGTTTTGCTTGGCACGTTTAATGGCTGACTTGATAATAGGCATTTCTGCGAAAGACTACGGAACTAGGCTAGAAGAGTCAAGAATTCTTTCTTTTAGCTTGTAGCTGGTAGCTTGTAGATTACAAGCATCCTACCAGCTACCAGCTACTAGCTAATCACATAAATCATTGACTAATACCAAAATCTCCGTAGAATTCACCCATTCTATGTGCGGAATATTTGGTTATGTTGGGCAAAGAAACGATGCGGGGAGTCTCGTAATCGATGGCCTTAAAAATCTTGAGTATCGCGGATATGATTCTTGGGGCGTCGCATGTAAAACTAATGGAAAAGTAACTATAGAAAAAGAGATAGGAAAAATCAGCACAGTAGAAAGGGCAGACTTTGCTCAGCAATGTTCACTAGCTGCTGGCCACACTAGATGGGCAACACACGGAGGCGTTACAAAATTAAACGCTCACCCTCACGCAAATTCTAATCAGACAATTGCAGTTGTTCACAATGGAATCATAGAGAATTACCAAGAAATCAGAGAGGGGCTTAAACAAAAGGGGCATTCATTTGTTTCCGAGACAGACTCAGAAATCATTCCACATTTAATAGAAGAGTACATGAAAGAAACAGACGACTTTGCATCTGCAGCTAGACGAGCATGTAAAGACTTTGATGGGCGCTTTGGATTCCTCGCCTTAAATACAGAATCTAACACGCTAGTTGCTGCACGTCGTGGTTCTCCTCTTATTGTAGGAGTTGGTAAAGATGGCTACTTTATAGCATCAGATATTCCTGCATTCATGGAGCACACCAAACTGGTTCAATATTTGGATGACGGAGAAATGGTTGTTACTGACGGAACTAATATAATCTTTTCTGATCTAGAAACTGGAGAAGAGATTCAAAAGCGTGAAATCGAAATTACATGGTCGGTTGAACAAGCACAAAAAGGAGAGTTTGATCACTTCATGTTAAAAGAGATAATGGATCAAAAAGAATCTGTTGCTCGCGCAGTAAACCAAAACGAAGACCAGATTATTACACTCGCAGAGGCTATCAATAATGCGCAAGGAACATTCCTTGTTGGATGTGGCACAGCCGCAAAGGCATGTATGGCTGCAGAATACTTCTTTTCTGTAATCGCAGAGAAGCACGTAAACTTTGCACCAGCTAGTGAGTTCAAGCTTTACCATCACTTCTTAAAGCCAGAAAGTCTTCTTATAGTAGTAAGCCAAAGTGGTGAGACTGCAGATGTGCTAGAAGCTATGAAGATTGCAAAATCTAAAGGATCCAAAGTTCTCGCAATTTGTAATGTAGAAGGATCCACAATCGATCGCGAAGCTGATTACTCGCTACTCATTAATGCAGGCCCAGAACGCGCTGTAGCTTCTACAAAAGCTTTAACCGGACAGATGGCTGTGCTCATGCTTATTGCATATGCAATGAACGACAAGCTGCGCGAAGGACAGAAATTGCTATTAGAAACTTCGTCAAAGATTAACGACATGTTGAATCCACGTTATGTGAATTTTATAGAAGAGCTTGCAGAAAAGATTCAGGACAAATCTGATCTTTTTATAATCGGCAAAAGCTGGAACTATCCAATGGCATTAGAAAGCGCAATTAAGATTCAAGAAGTTAGCTACGTTCACGCCGAAGGTTTTGCAGGTGGCGAACTAAAGCACGGACCCATCGCTCTAATAGAAGAGGGGACTCCTTGCATAGCATTAGTTGGAAATGATGAAGTGAAGGCAGACATCATAAGCAACGCAATCGAACTAAAGGCACGCGGAGGATTTATAGTTGGAGTAGCTCCAGAAAATAACGAAGTATTCGACGTGTGGATTAAAGTTCCAGATGCAGGAACAGCTCAAGCAATTGTAAACATAATTCCTGTTCAGGCTCTTGCTTACTTCTTGGCTGTTAAGAGGGGGAAAGATCCGGATATGCCAAGAAATTTAGCAAAATCTGTGACTGTAAAATAATTAAGAATTTAGAATTAAGAATTTAGAATTAGACTATCAAAAACATAAATTTCGTATGTAATTCTGAATTCTACATTTTTAATTCTTAATTAACTTTCGTCCGGCGGTATCCTGTAATACTTAAAGAGGAACACTTATTCAAAACTGCCCCTTAGAGCCTTGATTTATTTTTATGAATCTGTTAGAAACACTTTTCCTTAACATGGAAAATTTTGATTATTCAGTGGCAGAAATTGACGAGGGGATTTTAGATCCTCAGGAGCTATATAGATCAGAAGTTTGCTCTGTACCATTAATGACAGATGAAGAACACCTACAACCAACTGCTGGTAATCCAGAAGTTCAAGCACGATTTATAGAGGCATACTTAAGATTTGGCAGATCTATAGCGCTCCAATATCAAAATAGAGGACTCTCTGAGGAAGACCTAATTCAAACTGCAAACATGGCTATTGTTAGAAGAATGCAAGAGGGATCATACGATCCAAAGATTGGATCTGTACAAACATATTTGGAGCCAAGTATCAGACAAGCAATACAAGTAGCCTTAAGAAATGAGCACGTCCAGAGAAAGGGGACCACAATTAGGTCCAAGAGAGTTGCAGACGCTTGGAAAATGGCAGAATCAGAAATGAATAATGCTACAGATGTGTATTCAGAAAAAGACATTGCAAGTGAGCTTGGATACAAAGCAGATCATGCTGCGACAATGAAGAGTCTTCTAATAAGTAGGCTTAGGGGATTATCTAAACGTGAATCTCTTGAGCATTGTACTAATCTAGAGATGCCAGCAGATGAATTAATTATTGCCGAAGAACAACAACGTGTGCACAACGCTATAGCACACCTTGATCAGAGGTTACGCATAGTAATTAAAGGTTTATATATAGATGATATGACAGAAATAGAATTGGCTGAAATGTTAAACGTAAATAGGAGTTATATAGGGCAACTAAAAACACGAGCCCTTGGTCAATTGGCTGTATTGTTAAATACAAATAATATTGAAGTAGCATCAGAAAAAATACGCCCAAAAAATCCTCCGCTTACTTTTGCTCAAGCTGTAAGACGCAAAATGCTATCTTGTGTTCCAGATAAACACAGAAGCAAGTTGCCGATTACAGATGATGATTTGAGGTCTCTTAATCAATTACTACTATTGGCACTTGCTCAATTTGACACTTCACTTAATGATCAAGAGCAAAAAATTATTCGCGCATACTATTTGAATCAAAACAAAGAAGAATCCATATCAATGAGAATTCTTGCGGAGCAATTTGATACAACCCCTAGGCGTTTGAACATTATCCGTGACAGTGCTATTAAAAAATTAGCAATGGCAATATCTGATGCATTCACACAGGCAGCTTAAATAAATAAAAAGATCCTTTGTTGCACGTATTTAGTATCTAGTATTTCGTATCTAGGTAAACATTACGAATGTCATCTCACACTATACTAAATACTGAATACGAATTTCATTTTTAATTCTTAATTTTTCATTATTCATTTCTTACTTAAATTCCATTCCGAAGTGCAACACCCAAGTGCAACACCTGATTCCCTCTGAAATGCCATAGAGAGGAGGTACGGTAGAGAAGTCATTCCTACCACCTTCCCACCTCAGCTATGGCATACAGACAGCTTAA
>JAIPIN010000001.1 GCA_021734665.1 Kiritimatiellales bacterium | reverse complement strand
AAACTATTAAGCTGTCTGTATGCCATAGCTGAGGTGGGAAGGTGGTAGGAATGACTTCTCTACCGTACCTCCTCTCTATGGCATTTCAGAGGGAATCAGGTGTTGCACTTGGGTGTTGCACTTCGGAATGGAATTTAAGCTTTATATTTTGTAATTTAATTTTTCTTTGTTTTTAAGTTATTGTTATTTGTTATTTATTATTTGCATATCAAATCTTACGAAAATATATACTATAAAACTCAGGCTCTTCATACCCCTGAGCACATTCTGGCTGCTCTAGTGTGAAATTCTCTTCAATCAATCTATGAAGCTCTGTGTCCCCTCTTCTTCTAGGATCCATAATCAATACAGGTATATTTGAAAGATGTTCTATTGTCCTAGAACGAAAATACGAATTTGAGCCGGGATTAAACGACCTATGTGTAGCCCAATTCATCTGAATTGGAGAATGTTTTGCAGTACGAATAAATATATCCCAAGGAATATAATTATCAAATCCGCATCTATCCATCATTGAATCAAACTGCTTAGCGTTCTCTACATCTATATAAAATTTTGAATTAAATTCTTCCAATCGATCCTGTTTCTTCTGCCAATCAAAACCTATTAACACAAATGGCATTATGATTATAATCAAAGTAATTATTTTTGTAATCAAGGGAATCGGATTTCTTTTTGGATAATCAGAAGCGGCATGCATAAATATAATTAAAACCGCTATGTATACAGGTATTGCAACCGTCAATTGGTACACCGAAAAATTCTTTGCCCCAGCGGAAAATACTATCGGATAAGTAGCGACAATCGTCACCAAAGTATGTGCCAATAAGCTACGGTTTCTTATAAACAACCAAATCAAGCTGATAACAAAAATAAGTGCGGATGTAATACTTAACACATAAACAAACGGTGCATATCGCACAATAGTATGTTCTAAGTTTTTATCCGCAATAAGATATGCGACAAAAGTAATGTGCATGAACAAAATACCGGCACAAGTGCATATCCATGCTCCAATTATATCTCTCCAAGTGCTTATCTCGGTTTTAATAACAGACACACTTACCCACAAAATACCGATCAAAACTCCAAACAAAGGCATTATGAATAAATAACTAACATCCAACATAACAATCCACCCGTGCAATCCCCGCATAAATATATTTCCTAGCTCATTTATTCCTGCTTCCGATCCGAATGCATCCGGCAGATATACATTCAGATAGAAATACAAATAGCCCATCGTCTGCATGAAAATTAAACCTGCAACAATTGCTATTGCACATGGAATTACAAATGATTTTATAAAAAACTTTAAATTACTAGATATGAGCATTCCCGCCGCAAGCAACGGAAATAAAAATTGCTCCCTCATCCCAACTGCCAAAGCTATCGCAATTGCAGCCAAAACAATTCTTATTCGCGACATATTTTTAAGATCCCAACCAACAATCAGAACATATAAAATTGAGAAAAACACTCCAAAAGGCTCTGCCTGTAATCCCAAAATTCTCTCTAATATATAAATTGATGTTGTGCATCCAACAATCAATGAAGTAAATAGAAAAAATCTTTTTATATGTTTATCCACTTTTTTAAAAACTACTAATACAAATGCAATCATAGAAACTGGAATAGCCCCCACTAATACTACTTTTAAAATTGTAAGAGGAATTTCGTTATCGGCAATGATGAGTGATAAGGCATTTAAGTAAAAGAGTCCAGGGGGCTTCATTTCATAAAGCCCAGTATAAAGTGGCATCCCATTTAGCATCCCCTGCGAAACTGTAAAGAATGAACTAGCGTCTCCCGCTAACCTAAGCTGGCTTTCGTAAATCAGGAATAAAAATAGAATCCATGTAATTCTTATCGATGAGAGTATTAGAAACGCGAGAATTAGCCTTTGCCTTGAAAACATGAAGAAATAATAGCATAAGTTACTAATACACTATTTAGGTTCACTCTTAATCTTCTCAATGATATTAAGTTTCATATCTTTTTTATCATTCTTTGTTTTTTGTACAACTATATCGAGCGCTTGTACCGGATAATTATTATGGATAAATATCTCACCTGCAAAAATCACATAACGATAATAATTAGGGTTATAGAACCAATACACATGAAGTTAAGGAACTCAATCTATATATAAACCACTCATTAGACATGATGTCATGTTTTAGTTTTATATACATAAATCAAGATATATCACTCTATAATAAAAACTTACATAACATTTGTTGTATTCATTCAATTCGAGCTATAGTGCCACATATGACCAATAATCAAAATTCGACTCTGAGCATACAATCAAAAATAAATATTCGGGATTATGCATCCAGAATTATTCCATTGGATGAATTACCAAAATGGTCCAAATGGCCACGTAGACTTCTCCAGCTCGACGAATGGAACATACCACGTCGCACTGTTGAGAAAAACGATTCTGAATATGACAAAGATAAATATCTTAGTTATTTAAACTTCGCAAAAAAGAACGGGATTACCAATGCCGACGAAATTAGATCACATGAATTTGGCTTGAGCACATTTGAATCAACCGTTGTATCCCAAAAAGGAATACTTTTCGAATTGCCAGCTAATCAAATTATGCCTGCCAACAACTCTGTGTTGTTGGATTCACTATCCCCTTACATTGATGAGGCAGATATAGTTATTGAGTTGGGCTGTGGATACGGACATAATCTATGGGTTATGCAAAATCAATATCCCAACAAAAGATACATTGGCGGAGATTATTCTCGAAACGCAGTCGAACTTTCAAAATTAATATATGCCAAGCATTCAAATATTAATGTCGAGCAATTTAATTTTTATGACGATACATACAATATGCTCGAAAAATGCTCATTTGGAAAGAAAGTTCTAGTATTTACGCGCCATGCTATAGAACAACTACCAACTGCCACACAGGTATTTAATACCCTTTCAAAATATTTTGATCGAATTATCGCCGGAGTTCATATCGAAGTTGGCTTCGATAATTACGACAATTCGCTTCTTGATCTAATGAGAAAAAAATATGTGATTGCAAATGATTATAATCGAGACTTAATTAGTGTAATTAAACAACAACCAGGTATAGAAATGTTAAGAAATGACTCTGATGAGCTTGGAATAAATCCATTAAATCCATCTTCGATTGTAACCTGGCGACCAAATATATCTTAATTCCTGACCAATTTTATTATGGAAAATTTAAGTAATCAATCCATCCTTATTACAGGAGGTACAGGATCCTTCGGAAAGCAATTCTGCCGAACTGTTCTTGATCATCACTCTCCAAAAAAAGTGATAGTATTTAGCAGAGATGAGCTTAAACAATATGAAATGCAAAATGAAGGATTTGATCATCCTGACATTCGCTTTTTTATAGGAGATGTGCGCGACCGCGACAGGCTTAGCAGAGCAATGGCTGGAGTTGATATTGTTATTCATGCAGCTGCGCTTAAGCATGTGCCTGCATGCGAATATAATCCTCACGAAGCTGTAAAGACCAATATAACTGGGGCACGCAATATTGTTGATACTGCTATTGATGCAGGAGTTAAGAAAGTAATTGCACTCAGTACAGATAAGGCTGTTAGCCCTAGCAATCTTTACGGAGCTACAAAACTTGTATCAGAAAAAATAATAACACAAGGAAACGCATATAGAGGAGGAATCGATACCCGTTTTGCATGCGTAAGATATGGAAATGTTGTTGGAAGCAGAGGAAGTGTAATACCTCTATTCGAAAAACAGCGCGATACTGGAACAATTACTATTACAGACGAAAGAATGACAAGATTTTGGATAACAATTGATCAAGGTGTAGATTTTGTGATTAATTGTCTTGATAAAATGGAGGGCGGAGAAGTATTTATACCAAAAATCCCCAGCATGAAAATCACAGAACTTGCAGAAGCGATAGCACCTAGATGTAAAAAGAATTTGATAGGTATCCGACCAGGAGAAAAGCTACACGAAGTACTTCTATCCGAAGACGAGTCTCGTCATACTTTAGAGACAGAAAATATGTATATTATACAACCAGAAATTTCATCTTGGCGTGAAACCCCATGGCCAACTCCTAATTTACCTGAAGACTTTAAATATGCCAGCAATACCAATATTGAATGGCTAACAGTGGAGGAGCTAGTACATATGATCTATAGTGTCGAAGCATGCCAGAATCATTAGCAATCAAAGGAGGTTCCCCCATTAGAAACACTTTTCTTCCGTATGCTCGACAATCGATTTCGGATGAAGACATATCTGCTGTAAATGAAGTTCTAAGATCTGATTGGCTAACTACTGGCCCAAAGGTTTCTGAATTTGAAAAAGAATTTGCATCGTTTGTGGGTACCAATGATGCAATCGCCGTAAGCAATGGAACTGCAGCACTCCACACAACAATGTTCACACTGGGTATTGCCAAAGGAGATGAAGTGATAGTTCCAACAATGACTTTTGCAGCAACTGCTAATGCGATAGCTCTTCAAAAAGGAACTCCAATTTTTGTTGATAGTGATCCAGAGACACTTTTGATTGACACAAATAAAGTTGAAGAGGCTATTACAGAAAATACTAAAGCAATAGTTGCTGTAGATTACGCAGGACAACCTTGTGATTATGATGTTCTTTCCAAAATTGCAGAAAATCATAATTTGTTCCTCGTAGCTGACGCATGCCATGCCCTTGGTGCAACAAATGGAAATAAATCCGTCGGTTCGCTTGCTGATATAAGTACATTCAGTTTTCATGCTGTGAAACCAATGACAACAGGAGAAGGAGGAATGATTACTACTGATAATCCGCATTTACCAAAACTGATGAGAGAATTTAGAAATCATTGCTTAAATAACGATCATAGAGAGAGATTAGAAGCTGGGTCTTGGTTTTATGAAATGACAAATCTTGGATTTAATTATCGACTAACAGATTTCCAATGTGCCTTGGGTATAAGTCAACTAAAAAAAGTACCCAAATGGACACTAAGAAGGCAGGAAATTGCACAGATGTATAACAATGCATTTATTAATATTGATGCAATTAAACCACTAAAAGTTCGTGATAATATTTCTCATGCTTATCACTTATATGTAATTCAATTAGATACAAACAAATTATCCGCCTCTCGCGAAGAAATATTCAAAGCCCTAAGAGCAGAGAACATAGGAGTTAACGTACATTACATTCCTACTCATTTACATCCGTTTTATATAAATCATTTTGGTACAAAGGAAACACAGTGCCCAGTTGCCGAAGCTGCATATAAAAATATACTAAGCCTTCCTATGTTTTCTAGTATGACTAATGATGATGCAAAAGATGTGATTGAAGGAATTAGAAAAGTGATAAATTTTTATTCTAATTAATGAAAATACTTGTATCCGGTGCCGGCTCAATAGGTTTACGCCATGCAGAAAACCTGAAAGCTCTAGGAGTTGAAACTGTTCTAATATCTGATCCAAATGATGAAATAAAGGATAAAGATTTCTCTTCATTTGAAGAAGCCCTAAAAGAATCGCCAGAAATAGTATTCATATGCAGTCCAACAAAACACCATATACCTCAGGCTCTTGAAGCAGCTAGATCTGGTGCACATCTATTTATAGAAAAACCTCTTTCATATTCAATGAACAACGTTAATGAATTATCAGATTTGATCAAAGAAAAAAACTTAACAGCAATGGTTGGATGCAACATGCGTTTTCATCATGGCCCTGCAACTGTAAAAAAACTGATTGATGAAAATAGGATTGGAGAAATACAAATTGCATCAATTTATACCGGTTCCTATCTTCCCAACTGGAGACCCAATCAAGACTATAAAAAAAGTTATAGTGCAGATCCTAATCAAGGCGGAGTAATTCTAGATTGCATTCACGAAATTGATCTGGCGCTATGGTACCTTGGCCCAGCAGAACTTAAAGAATCATCCATAGAATCTGCAAAAGAAATTGGATTATCAGATGTAGATGGAACAGCAAATCTTGAGTTAGAGCACAGATCAGGAGCTACCAGCAAAGTACACTTAAGCTTCACTGAACCAGAATACAACCGTAATTGCACCATAAATGGCAAAACAGGAGTAATCAAATGGGATATAAATGAAAAAAAGGTTGATCTATTCAATCTTGAGGGGGGCTTGGTTCAATCTTACAAAGAACCCATAGGTTTCGAATTCAATCATATATATATAGAAGAAGTCCGTCATTTTCTGGACACAATAGAGCAAAAAACAGTACCATTCAGCTCATTATGTGAAGCAAAAGAAGCTTTGAAAATTGCAATCACTGCACGATCCACAAGATGAGAACAATTGCCATAATACAAGCTAGAATGTCATCTTCCCGACTACCAGGGAAGATACTTAAAGATATTGCAGGAAAAGCCCTTATACATCGTGTTTGGGAAAGAGCTGTATCATCTAATGTTTTTGATGAGGTAATTATTGCCACTTCAAATGAAACTTCTGATGATGCTGTATCAATTTATTGCAAATCAAATGATATTCCACAATATCGTGGAAACCTTGATGATGTGTTGGACCGATATCATCAAGCTGCAATATCATATAATGCAGATATAATTACACGATTAACAGGAGATTGCCCTTTGGTTGATCCAATTGTTATCAGAAACGCAATGGATATGCATAAAAATGGCGATTTTGATTGTGTTACGAATGCTGTTGAGCGAACCTACCCTGATGGACTTGATACGGAAATTTTTAATTTTGAAATTCTAGAAAGGATTAATAACGAAACAAATAGCTTGTTTGATCGTGAACATGTAACTCCATATCTTTACAAAAATACAGATAAATTTAAACTCGGACACTTAAAGCAATCAAAGGACCTCTCGCGTTATAGATGGACAGTAGACGAACCAGCAGATTTGCTATTTGTACGTGAAGTTTATAAAGAGTTTGGAAATAATATATTTGGAATGAATGAAATACTCGATCTTCTTAACAAAAGACCAGAACTCCTGATTAAACGAGAACCAGCAAAATTTTTTTAATTCAGAATTAAACTTGAATATGAACCATTCTGGTCAGAATCTCTACAGGCAAGCTAAAAAACTTATTCCGGGAGGTACTCAACTGCTTTCTAAACGTCCAGAAATGTATTTACCAGATCAGTGGCCTAGTTATTATAAAAAAGTTAAGGGAGTAAAAGTAACAGACCTAGATGGAAACAAATACATTGATATGAGCTATAACGCACTGGGAGCTTGTATTTTGGGAGCCGCAGATAAAGATGTTGATAAAGCTATCAAAAAAGCTATCAAAAGAGGAACCATGTCCACTCTTAATTGCCCCGAAGAAGTTGAACTAGCAGAACTTTTATTAGAACTGCACCCTTGGTCAGATATGATCAGATATGCAAGGTGCGGAGGAGAGGCTATGTCTATAGCGATTAGAATTGCAAGGGCGGCAAGTGGGAAAGACAAAGTTGCTTTTTGCGGATATCACGGCTGGCATGACTGGTACTTAGCAGCCAACATCGGTGAAAATAGTGCGCTGGACGGACACTTACTACCCGGACTTGCACCGGCGGGTGTACCACGCTCTCTTAAAGGAACTGCTATCCCCTTCCATTACAATCATTTGGAGGAACTGGAAAGAATTGTAGAAAAAAACGATTCAGAAATTGGAGTCATTGCAATGGAGCCTATCCGTGGAGATGATCCTAAAGAAGGATTTTTGGAAGGAGTAAGAAAAATCGCTGACAGAATTGGTGCAGTAATGATTTTTGACGAAGTATCATCTGGCTTTAGATTAAATTGCGGAGGAGCACATTTGCTTTTTGGTGTTAATCCAGATATCGCAGTATTTGCGAAAGGAATTTCTAATGGATATCCAATGGCTGCGATATTGGGGACAAAACAAGTAATGAATTCAGCGCAAGATACTTTTATTAGTTCTACATATTGGACAGAAAGCATTGGTTTCGTTGCCGCTTTAGCCACAATTAAAAAACATAAAGATAGAAAAGTTCATGAACACCTAATTCGTATTGGTAAAATTGTGCAAAATGAATGGAATAGGATTGCCGCTGAAACTAATGTCGAAATTAATGTGGGAGGAATATATCCTCTTAGCCATTTTTCATTTGAAGGAGAAGATGCCAATAAGGCACGAACTTTATTTATTCAAAATATGCTGGAAAAAGGATTTTTAGCTACTGGATCTTTTTACCCTACATTTGCCCATACCAATTCGGATGTTAATTCATATCTAAAAGCCGTCAAAGAAGTATTTATTGAAATTAAAGAAGCGAGATCTGCTGGGGGCTTGGAATCAAAACTAAAAGGGCCAGAAGCCCACAGCAATTTCCATAGATTAATATGAACACTATTCTTTTTCGTACAGATGCAAATTCAGAAATAGGTACAGGTCATGCGATGCGATGTTTTGCACTAGCACAAGCAGCTCACGACGCAGGGCATAAGCCGATATTTCTCATGATTCCAGGTGCAGAAAAGCTCAAAGAACGATTCATGGAAGCAGAGTGTGAAGTACGAGAGCTTTCCTCTAATCGCGCATCTATTGAAGATGCACAAGAAACAGCAAATCTTGTAAAAGAGCTGGATGCCAAATGCGTAGTTGATGGGTATGACTTTGCAGATAATTACCAGCGTGCACTAAAAAGTTCCGAAGTAGATTTTCTTATCTTTGATGATTACGGTCATGCACATGAATATAGTGCAAAAATTATTCTGAATCAGAATTCGTACGCACCAGAGTGTACATCTATGTATGCCAATCGCATGAATGGATCAGATCTTTTGCTGGGATGCGAGTATGTTTTGCTACGACGCGAATTCCGCAAGTGCAATCCACATCATGAAATACCAGATACTGCAAAAAAAATTCTGATCTCACTTGGCGGAGGAGATACTAACAATATGACACAGCGTATTGTGGAATTATTGCAGTCATCTGATCTAGAAATAGACGTTACAGTTGTTATTGGTAGTGCGAATAAGCACAAAGAGAGCATTGCATCTGCAGCAAGTAGCATGAATGTGATTGTTGATGCGCAAAATATGCCAGAACTTATGATGCAAACTGATCTAGCAATTGCAGCAGGAGGAACAACTTCTTATGAGCTCGCATACATGGGAGTTCCAACGATATTATTCGAGCTTTTTGAAAATCAACGCAAGGTTGTAGAAGACTTGGGGCAAAAAGAAGTAGTGGAATCACTTGGGCGCATAGACAAATGTAGTGATGATGAGATTCTGGCTTCTATTAGGGATATTTTGATTAATAAAACTCGCCGTAAGAACATGAGTGAAAAAGGTCATAGCTTGGTAGATGGCAAGGGAGTTGAAAGAGTGCTTACCCGTTTACTATCCTAAGTGAATGTCACCATCTCTTCAGTTACGATCGGCCATACAAGAGGATTCTCGCATGCTATGGGAATGGGCAAATGATCCTATAGTTCGTTCCGCATCATTTTATCAAGATCCAATTGCATGGGAAGATCATGAAAACTGGTTTGCAGCTAAGTTGGCTGATGATCAGTGTCATATTTTTATTGCAGAAAATGCAGGTGAGCCAATTGGACAAGTGCGATTTGATATGGAAGATTCAAAAGCAACAATTTCTGTAAGCATAGATCCTGCTCAGCGCGGAAAAAGCTTGGGCACTGAATTAATCATGATAGGCTGCAATCGATTATTCTCTACAACTAATACAATGCTTATAGACGCATATATCAAACCAGATAATGCAGCATCAATAGTAGTATTTAAAAAGGCAGGATTCGAAGAATCATTAAAAACTGAAATAGATGGATATCCCGCACTACATTTTATTAAAGCTAAATGAAAATCGGTAATCACAATATAGGCTCCAACAATCCCGTGTACATAATTGCAGAACTTTCTGCAAATCACGGACAAAATTACGATAGAGCTGTAGAGATTATTCATGCGATGAAGGACTCCGGTGCTGATGCAGTCAAACTACAAACCTATACACCAGATACAATGACGATTGATTGTGATCGTGAAGAGTTCAAGATTGGAAAGGGTACGATTTGGGAAGGCAGAACTCTCTACGATCTCTATCAAGAGGCATATATGCCATGGGAGTGGCAGCCGAAGCTCAAAGTGGAAGCAGAAAATCTGGGGATTGATCTCTTTTCCACCCCATTCGACAGTACATCAGTCGATTTCTTAGAGAAAATGGCTGTGCCGGCATACAAGATTGCATCATTCGAACTCACAGATCTTCCCTTAATCGAAAATGTCGCATCTAAGGGAAAACCAATGATCATGTCTACAGGAATGGCGACGCTTGAAGAGATTAAAGAAGCGGTAGAAACCGCTCGAAATGCAGGCGCCAACGAAATTGCACTATTACAATGCACAAGTGCATATCCTGCACTCCCAGAAGATATGAATCTTCAAAAAATACCGGACCTTAGAACCAAACTAAATATTCCAATTGGTCTATCTGATCATACTCTTGGTACAGAAGTGGCAGTGGCAGCAGTAAAATTGGGCGCATGCATTGTAGAAAAACATTTCACACTTTCTCATAATGATGAAGGCCCAGATAGTGCATTCTCTCTAGAACCACAGGAATTTAAACAGATGGTAGATGCCATACGTAATATCACAGATATCTCTACCAAAGCTCCTGCAGATCAAGTGACATATGATATCTCGGAAAAAGAGCAAGCAAGCCGCATCTTCCGTCGTTCCATTTTTGCAGTTGAAGATATTGCAAAAGGAGAAGGTCTGAACGAAAAGAACGTACGTTCCATTCGCCCAGGAAACGGACTGCCACCGAAGGAATTGCCGCATGTCTTGCGAAAAATTGCCAAGAAAACCATCGAACGCGGTACTCCGCTTTCATGGGAGCTTATTGAGTAATTACTAAACAGGAAAAGGGAAATGCGGCATACTACCGATATGAATATTATCGTGAAGTCATTCGACGGAGTTATTGACGATAAAATAACCCTAGAGAAAGCATTGGGAGAACGAAAAATACATACGTGTATTTCTATAGCAGATACAAAATCCTTGTTGCCAAATTTGCAGGCAGACGAACACATTTGGATTGATGCCAAGGCACAGCGGGCAGGGCAGTATCCGAGAATTGACTGGAATACCATTACCCCACTGGATGAAGCAATCATTGAGAAAATGCGCCACAGCGAAGCGGTTTTCTTCACGATGATTGAACGATATGACACGCAAGAAAACCTCTTATACGAAGAACGGAAACGACAATATTTTGATCACCTGAGGTTTTGGAATCATATCTTGGCAACCAAAAAAATAGACCTGCTTTTGATGTACCACATCCCCCACCAGTGTTACGACTACGTTCTGTATAACTTGTGCAAGCTAAAAGACATTCCCATACTCATGATAGAGCGTACATGCTCTTTTGATACCTTCTTCATCATAGATGATTGGGAAGAATCAAGCAGAGAGCTGGGAGAACGGTTGAGTAAGTTACAGGAAGAATATGGCGATCCAAAAAAACAAATCCCCCTTGATAAGAAGTATGAAAAGCACTTTTTGGCTCAAACGGAACGAGATGCAGAACCATGGTACATGGAGCAATTTAAAGACCAAATGCAACAAAAAGGGTTTATAAGTAAGTGGGTTTATGTGGCCATAAAGATTCTTCTAAAAAGAACGGGGATGTTTGTCTCTTGCATCATTTCTCCCACATTTTGGAGACGAAAAATTAACCAGCACAACACTGCGAAGTTCTATGATAGAACTGCAAAAATACCCGATCTCAATAAGCCATATATTTACGTTCCTTTGCATCTGCAACCAGAAGCCACCACCTCACCTATGGCAGGAGCTTTTATTGACCAAGAACGCATTATTCAACTATTGGCCTGGTGTATGCCACCAGACATTTCAATCTACGTGAAAGAACATCCTTGCCAAGGAGAAAGAATGCGAAGTAAAGAATTCTATCAATCGTTACTATCGATCCCAACAGTAACTTTTGTGCCAAAAAAATTAGATACATTTACTCTGACAAAAAATGCGGTTGCTATTGCAACTGCCACTGGAACGGCCGGACTGGAGGGGCTATTCCGCGGAGTGCCTGTACTGATGTTCGGTCATCGTTTCTACCAATATGCTCCAGGGGTACATATGATCCGCACTGTCAGAGATTGTGAGCAAGCAATGGAAAAAATTTTAAAAAAGAAGGAACGCCCAAGTCTTAGAGATATGCGCCTATTCCTTAGAGCAGTGCAAGAAACCGGTACGTATTACGAAGATGTCATTTCTGGGCCGAACGAGAAAGCTATAAGAAAAGACCGAGCAGAAATCTTGGGTGACAAAATTGCACAAGCAATACAGCGAAAATTCTCACAATAGGAAAATCTATCTATTGACCTGCTCAAGATACTTTTCCAAAATACCCGTAAGCAACTTCCTAATTTCCTCTTTAGAAAGAGGCGGAAGCTGCGCAGAGTCGTAATCAGCCAATTGAGGATTGTTTATATGAGAAGCGAACTCCCTGTTAGGGAGAAGAATGGGAGAACGAACAACAAAAACATCCTCTTCCTCCACGGCATACTGAGACTCCTCCTTTGTCATAAGCAGCTCAGACATCTTTTCACCTGGGCGAATTCCAATAATTTTTTTCTCAATACTTGCGGGGTCTTTACCATAGCGTGGTGCCACTTCCTCAATAAGAACATCAATAAGATCACCAAGTACAATCACAGGCATTTTAAGGATAAAGAGCTCCCCTCCCTCCATGCGCTCCATAGAACGTAGGGTAAGCGTAACAGCCTGAGGAATGGACATGAAAAAACGCACCATAGATTCTGCAGTAATCGTAACTGGGCCTCCTTGGCGTATTTGATCGCAGAACAATGGAAGTGCGGATCCACGGGAAGCCAATACGTTTCCAAAGCGGACACTGGCAAAACGAATTGGGCGCGTACCTGCAGCATACATGGCAGAAGTCATAAGTTTTTCTGCCAGAAGTTTTGTTGCCCCCATTACGCTGGAGGGGCTGGCGGCCTTGTCTGTGCTAACCAAAAGAACTCGCTCAACTTCTTGTGTAATGGCGGCATCAATAATGTTTTGTGTTCCTACTACATTCGTTTTTACCGCCTCAAATGAATTGTATTCGCAGAAAGGGACATGTTTGTACGCAGCACAATGAAACACATAATCTACGCCCTCTAAGGCGCGTAAAAGCCTAGGATAATCACGAATATCACCCAAAAGAGACCGAATATCTTTGTGCCCCATGCTCTCAAGCTCTCGTTGTAATAAATATTGCTTATGCTCATCACGTGAAAATAGACGTACAGCTGCCGGCTGCAAAGCAAGAATCTGCTTGGTAACCTCGGAACCGACCGAGCCAGTTGCGCCAGTTATTAGTACAGTCTTGTCATGGAAAAAAGAAGACATATATCTTTATAAGAGTGAATTTATGCCATTATGTAATACATTACAAATATTAACAACTTCTTCCTGCGATAAATTTGAATAGAATGGCAAAGCTATCCCACTCGAGGAAGCAGATTCTGAAACTGGAAAAGCCCCCTCTTTGTATCCAAACATATCTCTATAAAAAGATTGCAAGTGAATAGAAGGAAAATACTTATTGCACCCAATGCCATTTTCTTTCAAGTATGAAATGAGATGATTGCGATCTGAGGCACCAAAACGATCTGCCAAATGCACAACATATACAAACCAACTTACCTCTACGCCACTCTGTCGCATGGGTGTACGAACAAGATCTACTAATGTTGCCAAGCTCTCTTCATACCAATCAAAGATAGCAGAACGTTTTTGTATGAATTCAGGTAAGCGCTTTAATTGGCTTATGCCAAGCGCACAGTTGATATCACTAATACGATAATTATAACCAAGTCTATCGTGGGAAAGAAACTTGCTCTCTTCGTTTCTTCCTTGATTGCGCATTGAGCGAACTGCAGTAGCGATTTTTTCATCATCTGTTACAACCATTCCCCCTTCGCCTGTTGTAATTTGCTTATTCGGATAGAATGCAAAAACCCCGCAATCGGCAAAGGTACCCGATAACTTACCATCTTTAGTAGTACCAATTGCTTCACAGCTATCCTCAATCAACAATAGTCCATGTTTCTCTGCAATTACTTTAATAGCATCCCATTCTGCCAAGTAGCCCAAAATGTCGACCCCCAAAATTGCCTTCGTCTTCGGTGTAATTGCAGCCTCTATCTTTGCCGGATCAATGCACAATGTACCGGGTAACACATCAACAAAAACGGGCTGTGCACGCTCAAATAGAATGCAATTGCTGGATGCGATAAAACTGAATGGCGAAGTAATCACCTCATCACCATCCTTTATTTCTAGCGCACGAATACACAGATGCAATGCCGCTGTACCACTGCTAACTGCAACGGCATGCTTTGTCCCGATATATGATGCAAAATCCTGCTCAAACTCATTCAACTTTGGCCCCAAAGATAATCGAGACGATTTAAGTACAGCGACTACGGCCTCTATATCGGCTTCATTAATATCTGGCCTGGCAAGAGGTGTGTTATGCTTCATTATAATATAGTTTAATCTAAGCCATGCACATTATGCGAATAGATTACCTGTAACGTTTCATTGAAGGAAAAGAGTATATAGAATGACAATACCATCATTAAAAGATTTATGAAGAAAATCAGAATTATTCCTCGTTTAGACATTAAAGGGCCAAATGTTGTGAAAGGAATTCATATGGAAGGATTGAAGGTGATTGGGCATCCTCCAGAGATTGCCAAACGGTATTACAATGCAGGAGCAGATGAGATGCTATACATGGATATTGTGGCAAGCTTGTATGGACGAGGGATCGACGTGGGCCTAGTAAAATCTGTTGCAAGAGAAATATTCATACCTTTAACAGTAGGAGGAGGAATCCAATCAATTCACGATATTAATAACGTACTGCATGCAGGCGCAGACAAAGTTGCAATTAATACATTCGCAGTACGGCATCCAGAGATGCTAAAAGACGCTGTGCGCCAATTTGGATCACAATGCATCGTTCTCTCTATTGAAGCAAAAAAGAGCCCTGAGGGTACATGGGAAGTCTATACGGACGGTGGGCGAGAACACACGGGATTGGAAGTAATGGAATGGACAAAAAAAGCACTGTCTTTTGGTATAGGAGAGATATTGATTACATCAGTGGATAATGACGGGACAAGAAAGGGATACGACAATGCATTGATACAGGAAATTGAATCGATTTCCCCGATACCAGTTATCGCCTGCGGAGGAGCGGGAAGCATGGATTCAGTAAAAAGTGCCCTGCAAAAGAATAAAATTGATGGCATAGCCATGGCAACCGTACTGCATTACGATGAATACAGCATTCATGATTTGAAAAAATATCTTCATAATGCCAATTTCCCCATGCGAATCTGATGCGTATTTGTATTGTTGACTACGGCGTTGGAAATTTATTTAGTGTTGAAAAAGCTTTTAGGCACCTTGATGCGCAAGTGACTGTATCGGAAGATCCGGAAGAAATTGGTTCTTATGATGCCCTTGTCCTTCCCGGTGTTGGATCATTTCAAGCAGGGATGGATGGATTGAGAATCCGTGGGCTTATTGATGTGGTGCTAAAGCATGTCGCAGAAGAAAAGCCACTGTTGGGCATCTGCCTTGGAGCACAGCTCTTACTGACAAGTGGCAGGGAATTTGGAGAACATAAAGGTTTAGATATTATACAAGGAAGCGTTCTACATTTTCCAGAACTTATAGAAAACCGTAAAACACCCCATATAGGATGGAATACTGTCGAACCAGCTACGCAAAAAGACTGGCAAGGAACCATTTTGGATAATCTTCCCAAAGATCCGGAAATGTATTTTGTACACTCTTATATTCTGCAACCAAGTGACAGCGAATCAGTATTGGCACTCACAGAATACGGTGGATGCACATTCCCTTCAGTAATCCAAATAGGCAATATATATGGCTGCCAATTCCATCCGGAAAAAAGTGGAGAACACGGCTTACGGATCATCCAGAATTTTCTTGCTATCAAGTAGTCTATTTGCGGGTGACACGTAGAAAGCTCCACGGCTGAAGAATATAATGATGAATCTGCCAACCATGCCATACCTCCGTTAGATCGGATGGTTTCTTATCCTCGGGCCACTGAGAAGATCCTAATGCAGTTGGATCAAAATCTTCATCACGCTGTATTGAAACATCTGCTACATCATCAAAAGTATTAAAAAGCCACTTAATATATTTCTCGGAATAAATATTATAAAAATGACGTTCTCTTGGTTCTCCATTCGGCTTAAAAACAGGATCCATCTTTCCACTATAGGTCTCTGGCTCCGGAACCTGCTGGATACGGAAATTGGTTGTGCCGATATGTGTACGGACAAGTAAAGTCCCTTTTGTAACACGCCAAAGTTCCTGCAAAGGTCTAGCAACATCTGGCAAATGCAGCAATACATTACAGCAGATAACTACATCAAATTTCTTGGATTCGTAAGGTAATTTGCCAACACTTGCAACCTGGAAATTAGCATGCGAATCATCTGAATATGCCTTTTTCGCCAAATCAATATAATGCGGAGTAATATCGGCTCCCTCATAAAAAAATGGAACAGGATATTCACGCCTCAATGAACGCAAATAATGACCAGAACCACAACCCACATCCAGTACTTTCGTATCTGCCTGAATTAAGCCTTTGAGCTGCTTAGCTGTTGCTTTGCTACTTTCCATTTCCGGCGCCTTGCCAATTGCACGCTCATAGAAGACATCACCGTAGGTAGGTTCGGCAGACCAAGCTAGATCAGAATATGCCATGAAAAAAGAAGGAATGATATGAGGGTATGGAGCTAAATACTAACAGGCTTTTTTGGAACAAAGAAGAATATTCTTTATTATATCAGAGCCATTATAGTAGGATGAAACGGTTATGACTAACAATCCACGTATTAGAGCTATCGTTGGACGATTTTCCTTCAACTTTTCTCGTCATGCGTTGGAAAACGCATTGAAAGAGCACCCTTTTGAATTTTGTGCTCATATTTCTGGAGGAGAGCGAACTGACCCCTTTAGTAGCATTCCTGCCTCATCTCAAGAATGGTTTGCTTCGAGCGAGACACGCAATGCATATTACAAAGGAATAGACTGGAATGACATCTCACCACTTGATGAGGAATTAATTGTACAAATGCACGATTGCGAATCTGAGTTCATGTCTCTTATTTACAGACTGGAGCGCAAACAAAGCATCCTATATCTAAAGCGCAAACTATGGTACCTGCGCCACTTGCAATTTTGGAACGATTATATAATACGTCATAGGATTAATCTCTTTTTATCTGCTTGGGTACCACATGAGATTCCAGACATTGTCATTTATTATCTATGCAAACACCGTGGTATTCCTATTTTGTACTTTAATACAACAGAAATTCCCGATGTCTCTTTTGCGGAACATGACATTAGAAAATCTGCCACACAGATATTGCCACGATACCAAGAGCTCCTTGAGGAGTACGCCGGCAAAAATTCTGATGCTATACAATTAGGAGAACCGTTTTTATCATACAAAAAGGGGCTTATTAGTGAGAAAGGACAACCTCCGGCCATAGAATCATTTCCACTACTCACCTATTGGGATCATCTACAAAAACTATTCAGGAAACGGCCTCTAACATTCCTAAAAAATGCTTTTGCTTATCTTGCTCCAACAGGATGGAAGCGCGCCTACTGGGCAATTTTAAGATGGCAACTTGTTAAAAAAACAGATGATTTCTATAGGAAAAACACGGTAGAACCAGATCTAAAACGACCATTCGTATACTTTCCTCTTCACTATCAGCCAGAGGCAACTACTCATCCTATGGGAGGCATATTTGCCGATCTTATTCTTGCTGCACGCATACTGAATGATTCTCTACCAGAGAATATGCTAATTTACATCAAAGAACATCCTTACAGGAGTAATTGGCTTAACCGCAGCATTGAGTACTATAAAGAATTTTTGGAGCTTGATAAAGTCCGCTTGATTCCAACAACTATCAATACCTTCGACTTGCGAGAAAATTGTCAGGCCGTGGCAACAGTTACTGGATCCGCAGGATTTGAGGCGCTTTTCCGTGAAAAGGCAGTATTCCTGTTCGGTTCACGATACTATCAAAGTGCCAAAGGAATATTCCCTATACGCTCAAAACGGGACTGTGAAAAGGCGGTAAAAAGTATCTTCGAGCAAGGAGAAAAGCCTACTCTCCTAAGTTCACATTTATTCATGAAAGCAATGGAGGAAACGTGCATACCTGGTGTGCTTGACCCATGGAGCCTACAAATCACACATAAATCAGAGAATGAACATTCTCAAATAATGGGGAAAGCTATAGTAAAAGAGATTGAGAAGTTAAAAGAAGAAATACAAGCCGTTCGCTACCCTGATAATATATAAAAGTTTGTGTATTAAGAAAGCAATGAAACATTATGCAGATCAGCTAACCATATGTCGCAACTCCCAAGCTCCATGCTCATTCTTATTCCAAAGATGAGGAGAGCGAAACTTATCCGCGAGATTAAGGAATGTATCACGTGTCATAATAGGATGCTCAAATTCATTGGCCACTGCCCCAAATTCTTTTTCTGTGATACTAAGATATTCGAAGTTGTCTTTTTCAAAACGCTCTGGGTATTCACCATCAAATCTGTGCACCAGTGAAACTCCTTCCTTTCTTGTGATTTCTCCTGACCGTATCTCCTGTGAAGCGTCGTACGTAGCACGACCAATGCCAAACTTAATACATGTCGTAAAATAGTGCAGATCATCTATCTTATCATCAATACTATTATATTTACTGTAGGTGCCAGGTGTACGCTCTGGGGATGCCTGAAACCCACCGTGCTCTACAGAATAATAATAGCAACCCTGAGGATGCCAATTCAGGTAATAACCCAAATAGTGAACCTGTATCTTTTTGGCTGTAAGCTCAGATGGATCAGCAGGAAGATATGTATGCAAATCATTTTGTGTAATAGAATACCGTTCCATAAGTTCCTTTACGGATATGCCACTAATACAAATGGATGACGGATCAGAATCCGTAAAATATGACCAATTGCGCTGAGCATTATCAGCATCTGCAATAGGATTGCCATACTCCGCCTCTAGTTCACCGTAGAATACTAATGGAATATTGAAACGTGCGGCAAGCTTAGGCGCTAAAAACTTCTGCCCCAACATAAAAGGCTGAAATGGATGGAATAGATTTTCCACAGCTAGACGAGTGAGTAGGCGGTGCACACGGCCGTTCGGTGTATGCAGATAATTATCAAAGCCAGCATGTATCCATGCCTGGAAATTATCCCATCCCCAAGGCGTGTACATATGAGGAGACCATGTAACTGTAAGCGGATGCATACCATACTCATATTTGAGTTTATGAGCTGCAAAAAAACTATCCTTACCACCTGATCCCGGAACCAAACAATCATAGGAACCATCTTCCTTTCGATGTTGGTCACATAACGCTTTCAGTTCTTGCTCGCGTTCATCCCAATCGATAGTTTTCTTTTTCTGCTCAATATACCTGCAAGCATCACACACTCCTTCCTCGCTAAAATGGATAGTCTTTTTCTTAGAGGCAGACGTATGTTTAAACTCAACAGCAGAATTTGGTCGCTGATTGGAAATAACACATTTCTTGCAAAAACGAACTTCAGCAGGAAGGCCATACTTGGTTTCACGAATGTTCATACTGGAAGAGTAGAGGACAGAACATACCCTTTCAACTATCTTAATGAGAGAAGTTATCGATGCTTTTTTAGTTCTGTATTGGTAGAATAACCCCATAAATTAATACATCTTCTATTATGGCTTTCTCACTACCAAAACACTGCACATATATTATTGCTGAAATTGGGCCAAACCATGACGGAAAGATGGAAAAGGCTTACCAATTAATCGACAAAGCAACTGAAGCTGGCGTAGATGCCGTAAAATTTCAACTCTTTATTCTGGATGAAATTGTATCTGAGCAAACGCCATTAGCAGAATACCAGAGGCACTCAGGAAAAGAGAATCAACATGAAATGCTCAAGCATCTGTTACTCTCGCATGACGATATTCATGATTTGAAAGACTATGCAGAAAGAAAAGGTCTGGATTTTTTAACAACTCCTTTTGATGTTGTCTCCGCACGCTTTCTTGCTGACCTCGACGTGAAGGCTATGAAGATCCCTTCAGGGGAAATCACAAACTTGCCATTTCTCAAACAAGTTGCAACGCTAAAGATCTTCTCAATAATTTCTACTGGCATGTCCTCACTAGAAGAAATAAAAGAGGCAATAGCGCCATTCAAAAAACAGAATACGCCATACGCCCTTCTCCACTGCGTTAGTGCTTATCCAGCCCCAGTGGACCAGATAAATTTGAAAGCCATGAAAACACTTGAGGAGGAATTCAATGTCCCTGTAGGATACTCTGATCACACAGATGGGATTGCAGTGCCAATAGCGGCTGCAGCACTTGGCGCACGAATAATCGAGAAACACTTCACTATAAACAAGAATGATCCTGGTCCTGACCATGCAGCATCATTAGAACCAGATGAGCTAAAAGATATGGTGCAAAGCATTCGCATCATAGAACAGGCACTTGGTACGAACGAAAAACAATGCCAACCTT
Organism: Kiritimatiellales bacterium; assembly: GCA_021734665.1. Taxonomy (GTDB): domain Bacteria; phylum Patescibacteriota; class Gracilibacteria; order Peribacterales; family Peribacteraceae; genus UBA2144. The sequence continues at coordinate 39,064 of JAIPIN010000001.1, read as the reverse complement.
GCGAGATCAATACACGTGATACCGCAAGACGAAGCATTATACTTACGAAATCCGTAAAAAAGGATGAAAAATTGACTCAAGATATGCTAGCCATAAAACGACCTGGAACAGGGCTTGCTCCTAAATTCCTAGTAGAAACAATTGGGAAAAGAGTATCTAAGGATCTATCCGCTGGTACTGTGTTAACCCAAGAATACCTCTTGTGATCATAAATCTTTTATATCTCATTAAGAGAAGAATTGGGCTGTTCATTATGCCCCTTTGTCATAGTCTCCACATCGTTAAAAGAAACTAACACTTCATTCCAATACCTAAATACATACGATTCTATGAAAGGCAAACTATGCAGTGAACGACCGAGGAATAATTTCTGCAAAAGCGCATTTACAACATTGAATCCAAGAGCACTCGCGGCACCAGTCGTACCAGAAAAACGGCAATTGATTTCAAATATTTTATATTCTCCACCAGATTTCCGCAGCTGAAAATTACATGGCCCATCAATATTTAAAACTTTTCCGACCCGTTCGATGTATGCCTCCAGCTCAGGATCGTGCCGAGCAATGGCTTTGTACGTATCTCCATCACGCAACCATCGCTTCATTACAATAACGCCATAGCATTCACCTTCGTAAAAAAAGGCTCCACAGGTGTACTCATCATTATCTTCGGGCAGATATTCCTGAATAATGAAATCTTTGCGCGTTTGCAACAAAAAACGTAATGCTGCCTCATCTTTAACTATCTCAAATCCAATGGCTCTGGCACCACATCGAGGTTTGAGGACAATTGGGAATTTAGCTTCAATCAGAAAGTCATCTATATTTTCTGGTAGTGATGAACGAATAAAAGGAAAATGATTAGATTTAAGAAACTCCATCGTCTTCCATTTATCATCTGCAATTTCAATTGCCTCAAGATTGCTAACAATAATTCGCGTTCCTGTGTCTCGTTCAAAAATCTCTTTGTTTAGAGCGAATATATTAAGCTCAACATCAGTGCCAATTAGCAAAAGATCAACATGTTCCGAAATACATATGCTCTGTAAAACTTTTATATATGTTGGATCGGTTACACTTGGGACAACATACGCAGCATCGCTTCGGTACAAACCAGCTGCAAGAGGACTCATGTCGACAGAAATGATTCTGGTATTAACCGCAGAAAGCTTGATTGATTTGATGATGCTCTGTCCGACACCTGCGCCTGCACCAGTCACAAGTACAGTGAGTGGATATACAAACCCAAAAGCTGCATTTCCAATCTCACTCGTTTGCTCATGTACATCGCTTCCAAAAGAAAGATATTGCGTATTTCCTGCAGCGACTTCGCTCTCTATTAATTCACGAACTGCACCAATTGCCTGACTGGAATTGCATTCGAACTTAATGCCATTTTTTTTACACAATTCATACACTTCCTTCACGTATTTCATAGGAGGAGCGACTTTGTAAAAACGATTACACATGCTAAACGGATGCCCCAGCACATCCACATCTGGATGCCTTGCAATCATCATCGAAAGTTCATACTCTTTCTTAATCATCTCTTCTTTTCCCATTGTTTTAATATCCGAAAAATGATGCACACTTCCAATTACAACATCCGAAGAATCTAGGATATCCGCACGAGTATTGAGTGTTCCATCTTCTAGAATCTTTACCTCACAACCGATACTAGTCGTAAATTGTGGATAACGTTTTCGCTGCTTTTTAATTTCTTCAATGTAGCTGAAAAACCAATCTGTATTCTTATCAACATGATCGGAAATAACGAGATCCAACTGGTCATGATAGAAATTATATTCCAATAACTGTTCGATGGAATTATCCCCATCACTAAATATGGAATGAATGTGATTTTCTTCAAAAAGTGTGTGTCGAATAGAATCCATATTATAAAGTTAGAAGAAATTGTTCAATTGCCTTAGCTATTCTTTTTGCAACTGCACCACCCTTATATATCGACTGGGAATGAGTGAGTGATTTTCGGAATTTGGACGACAAAGCCTTTGTAATTTCTCTCTCAATTGTAACTGAATCATAATCTGCGAAGAGAACATTTGACCCATGCTCTCTATATTTCTGCCGATTGCCAACGCAAACAAACGGAACTTTAAGATATCCTGCTTCCATCAGTCCAGAACTAGTATTGCCTATAAGTGCGGCACTCTCCTTCATAAGAGATAGATAATCCATTCGCTTAAGATGCCTATTAATATGGAAATTAGACTTCTCCCGCATCTTTTCGATTTCAGCAATAAAAGTATCGCATCCGTCATCTGCATTTGGATACAAAAGAATTTTTTCATCATCGGGACTTATCTTCTTAATAGCCGTAAGCACTGACCGAATCTGCTGTAGTATCGGTGTATTGTCGAGAATTGTTGGATGCATAGACACAAGAAACCATTGCTTTTTAGCATCTAGACAACAAAGACGAGCGACTTCTTTTCTGGAAAAAAGCTCACTTCGTTTTAACTGGTCAAGACCAGGTGGGCCAACATTTTTTGTCCAACGTGGATCTGCACCAAGTTTCTTTACATTGGAAGCACTATGAGGCGTTTGCGTTAAATGCACACTAGAAAATGTGGTAATCGCATTTCGCAAATATTGATCAACAGTAGGACCAGTAACATCACCTCCTGCAATGTGAATAATTGGGATACCAAGATGTACTGCTACTACAGCACCAGCAAAAGGCTCATCACGGTCTCCTACAACAAGCAATGCATCGACTGGATTTTTCTTGAGATACTTCCCAATGCCTTCTATTTCCTTACTCAGAGCTGTTACTTGATCATCATGTTCTCCTATGGGGATTGTATGATCCACATTAACCTCCCTTCTTACCTCATCGAGAGTATAGCCAAATTGGCGCTGAGTATGCATACCTGTAACCAATATTTTTGGTGTAACAATGCTGCTTTTCTTTAGTAGCAAAATAGTAGACCTAAAAAGTCCCCATTCCGCACGCGTGCCGGTTATAAACAAAATTGTCTTTTTGCGCACTATCATGAAACTAGACTATCAAACAACCTGCGAACATGTTATAAAAATTGCCTTTTCTAAAAGAGAAAAATGCTCTTTTGACTTGCACAGAGGTTCCAAACTGCAATAATTGCACCAATGAATTCATCTAGCACAACAGAGAAAATTACAACGGAAATCAGTTTTGATAGATTTCCACTATGGCAAGGCGTACGTGATAGACCAGGGGGGCAACGTATGTACCCTTTTCGGCTCAAGCTTGATGAGAAGGGGTTCATTCGGCAATGCTCGGATTCAGAGGTAGAGCAGCAAATAGTTGATGCATATAACGATCCAGGATACACAATGCCAACCAAACCACCCGGCTCTTCCACTTGGGCCAACTGGCTTGGAGATATGTACTATGACTTTGCAAAAGAGCATGCGCCTTACCTACAAGGGAAGACCATGATGGAAATTGGAGCTGGCAGTCTTTATATGGCAAATAGATTTATGAATGAAGACCAAGCAGGAGAGTACTTTATTGTTGATCCAAGTGTGAAAGCTACTCCTGATAATCCTCATATCAATGTTATTCGTGAATATTTTGACCTTGATCTAGATACTGAGAACTTGCACCCAGATTTCATTCTTTCTCTGAACTGTATTGAACACGTTGCCGATCCTTTTGGATTTCTTGTACAAGCAAATGAAATACTACGATCGAAGGATTCGAGGGCGGTACTCATATTCCCTGATATTGAAATGCAATTCCGCAGAGGCGACATTAACACTCTCTGCTTTGAGCATATTAATTATTTCTCAGAGGCATCTGCGAATCATCTTATTACACAAGCAGGATTTGAAATCCTCAAACTCGTTAAAAAACTTGATACATTGTTTTATGTCCTAAAAAAAGGTCGGAGGCCGATACATCAGGATTTTCAGATGGAAATAGACAGAGAGCTGTTTGAAATTGCAGCTACAAACTTTAACAATGGCCTGCAACCCATATTAGATATTATAAAAAAGGCACAAATTGAAGGAAAGACAGTTGCCTTTCATGGGGCTTGTAACGGAATGAATACACTGTTTGCATTGGGAGATATTAACTGTGAAAACATTCTTCTATTTGACAGTGATGAGAGCAAGGCAGGGACCTTTGTTCCTGCGTGCCCAGTACCGATTCTCGAAGCTACATCGCCGCGATACAGGGAAGCAGATCTCGTGATTGTAACTGCGGTAACGTTCTTTGATGACATCTGCTCCTTCCTAAAATCACACCACTCCATTACATCTGATCACATCATTCCATTTTGTTCTCTCTAAAGAGATGCAAAATAACTCTGACGTACTCGGCATCATAATTGCAAGAGGAGGATCTATAAGAATCCCCAAAAAAAATATTTTGCCTGTGAACGGCAAGCCGCTCATTTCTTACACATGCGAAGCGGCAACCCAAAGTAAATTCATAACGCGAGTGGTATTAAGTACTGACAATGAAGAAATTGTCGGAATTGGACGCGCATGTAATGTAGAAATACCATTTATGCGACCAAATGAACTCGCAGGTGAAGAATCAGATGCTATGGATGCAGTCTACTACACTATTAATGAGCTAGAGAAACAGGAGCAATACACGCCGTCGCTGGTCGTCTTGCTCCAGCCAACTTCACCATTGCGCACAGCTGCTCACATTGACGAAGGGATTGCACTGCAAAAACATACCGATGCGGATTGTGTAGTTAGCGTAAAAGAAATCCATTATCTTCAAAGTCCCAAACGAGCAATGACAATTACCGAAGGCAAGCTAGATGCCAAACCGTATGAATCAGCCAAAAATGCGGAAAAATTCTATGCATATAATGGTGCAGTGTATGTATTTACAAGGGATCATCTATTGCAGTCAAAAAATCCATTTAGCGGCAATTGCGTACCACTAATAATGGATCAGGAATCCTCGATTGATATAGATACTCAGATAGACTTGGAACTTGCTGAATTGTTACTTAAAAAAAAGTCGCAGTATAAGAATAGATAAAAAGCATTCTAGAATTTCTGTTGCTCCCATAACTCGTGGAATGCACCTTTTTTGTTTAATAGTTCATCCAAAGTGCCCTCTTCCACAAAGCGGCCATCTTCAATCACCACTATATTGTCAGCATGTTGAATGGTGCTAAGGCGATGAGCAATTACTATCGAAGTGCGCCCAGTTACAGCTTCGTCAATTGCTTCCTGAATCAAGTTTTCTGTTTTGCTATCCAAGGAACTTGTAGCCTCATCCAGAATAAGAATTTCTGAACCCTTAAGAAGTGCTCGAGCTATAGAAACACGCTGTTTTTCTCCTCCACTTAGTTTAACTCCCCTGTCTCCAATCATAGTATCAAGACCATTGGGGAGTTTACCAATTAATTCACTTAAACGAGCTCTCTCCACAGCCTCTTCAACATCTTTGTCAGAAATATTTTTCAGTCCATAGGCAATATTATTTTTTAAGCTGTCATGTAGTAGCAAAGTATCCTGACTAACAAGTGCTACATGTTTAAGATAGGAATCCAAAGTTAATTCTTTAATATCCGTACTGTCTATAAATATCGCATTTTCAGGACATTCATAATATCGCATCAACAAATTAATAAGTGTGCTTTTTCCTGAGCCAGTAGGCCCAACAATTGCTGTCATTTTTCCTTTTTGCATCTCAAAAGAAATATTTTTCAAAACTTTTCTATCACTTGAATATCCAAATGAAAGGTCTTGGAATCTTATTTCTTTTTCAAATCCAGTGAATTCTTTGCCTCCTCCTTTTACATAGAATTTTCCTTCTTCGCTAAATATCTCCATAACCTCATCCAACGGCCCACTTGAACTTGCAACAATTCCACGAAAACCAGATACCGCACCAAACTTGTGCGAAGCATTCATGATTATGTAAAAGTACACAAGTAGAGCAGGGCCGGAAGCAATTTGCTCTCTCCCAAATAGATATATCGAACCAAGCAGAACCATAACAGCTACAACCATGGTAATTATTTCCTGAGCAGGGAGTATGACGTCTTGCAAAGCTCTAACATGAAAATCGAGTTTTGCTTTTTCATTACTAATATCAGAATAATTCTGCTGCTCTTTTCTTTCCGTTCTATAGGCTTTTACTAAAGGTATTGTAGAAAGAATTTCAACAGACTTTTTCCCGAGCTCGCTACCACGCTTTGCAATAGATCTAGATAATCCTTTAATTCTTACAATCATTATCTTGATTGAAAAATGTAGAAATACGAACAAAGGCAAAGCAACCACTGTTAATTTCCATGAAATCATAAGCAATACTACTAAATATGCAGCAAGCGAAAACAGTGCGTTTATCAACTTATCAATAACCATCAATGGACTGATTGCTTGACGTGAAAACTCCAAAAGCAGTGTACTGTGATGACCAACGTTAGATGTATCGAAATATAATTTACCAAAGCTTAAATATCTGGTGAATAAAACCTTTCTAAGATGATGCAGAGATCTTTCTGAAAAGAAAGACATACTAACAACAGATAAATATCTGATTAAATTTCTAAATGTAAAAACAATCATGAATCCTGCGAGCATGACACCAAAAAGAAGTCTGTCATTGCTTATAATTGATACAGGCAACAAAGACACAACCGGACCGATCAACGTAGATTCTGTAATAAATGTAAAGCTATGACTAAGAAACCCATTCAGAATGGGTATAAGAAGACCCATTCCTACCCCCTCAAATGCTGCAGCAATCAACGATAAAGAAATTGGTATCAACATGTACAACGGATGTATATGGATACCTTTTAATATCATCATCATTTTGCCTATATTGGCCCGCACATCATCAGCCATAAATCTTATCTAAGCTATCGCAGAAGGGGTTTTAGAACAAGAATTTGTATCTTTAATTCTGTATATATATGCCTCTAAGCGCATCAGAAGAACGATCTATTGAATACCTGCCAATAACTTTTGTCCTTAAATCCTCTCCTTTCTTTTCCCTATCCTGAGATGTAAGTACCAGATGCGCTTCAATCTTGTTAACTATATGAGAAATATTACGTGGTTCTACAATCAGATCTGGATCTATTTCTCCCAAAACTTCTCTGACTGCACCAACATCAAATGCAAATGCAGGATGGCCGCATGCCAAAGTTTCTATCAGAGTAAGCCCGAATCCTTCGAACAAAGAAGTGGATACCAAAGTTCTTGAATGTCTCATCAAATCAACCATCTTTTCGTTATTAACCATTCCATATACTTGTACTCCGGAAATTTCGCTGAGCGCTTTAATCTGTTGCTCTGACCTTCGGCCAACATCTGCAATCTTTTTCCCTGAATCACTTAATTTTCGGTAAACCTCTAGCAGATATTTAAATCCCTTACGCGGATGAATGAATGAGCCCGCTGCGATTACATCGAATTCACATTCACTATCGGCAACTGGAGTAAAAACTGATACATCTACACCGTTTGGTACTACAGAAATCTTAGATTGGTCGATTTTGTAATCATCGGAAATTCTTTTTTGCATCGTACCCGAAACCGTAATTACTTGATCTGCCAATTTACACATCTGGCCCTGCCACTTGATTAGAAAATAATACTTGAGTCTCCATTTTAAAGATTCGATAAATCCTGATTCCTGCAAAGCAATCTCCAAATCTGCAGTAACTGGATGATGAATTAGAAATAGAAGAGACTTCCCGGTATTTTTGAGATTCCTAAGAGAAGGACCCATTACTTGATTTAAATGTATTACATCAAACTGCTTCCAAAAATCTGACTCCGGAGGATATTTGCCTGTTACTAATTGCCCGAATCGTAAATCCGAAAAACCGTAATAATATGAACCTATTCTGCCCGAAACTTCGATAACTTTAATATTAGATGGCAATTCAGATTCCTGCACCTTGCTCCTATTGCACACAATCGTGAACTGAGTATCGCTTAAAGCTGCGAATAACGATAAATGATTGCCACCCTTGAAGGGGTCGATGACGGGTTGGAGGACACAGACATGCATATATTCAAGCGTATAACGGCAATCTCAAATTTTCCATGAATTATTTACTGAAATATTGGGGTACTGGAATATTGGCAAATTCAACTATTGTATAATACATGTACAAATCCGAATTTCTTTAGCCCCATTATCCCAATATTCTAATATTCGATTATTTCACGGTGCTATATTATTCTTCCACAATATGGTCAGTCTTTCATACCGAATTACCAGCCGCTCTCGAAAATCTCTAATTTGGATTAAGGGCTTCTATCATGCCAATATTACACTTAACTTGATTAAACTATTTAAAAGACCAATCAAAGACATCACCTTATTTCAGCGCTTTATACCTTTCATCGAAAGCAATAATTACTCACAGAACGGAGAGGATGGAATCATCCATGCAATATTTAAAATGATTGGGACTACGAACAAGTACTGCGTAGACTTTGGCGCTTGGGACGGAAAGCACATGAGTAATACTTATTACCTGAGGAAACATGAAGGTTGGAAGGGGCTAATGATGGATGGTGACCCATATCCGGGAACTGGAGTGAAGCATGAGTTTATAAATGCAGAAAATATTGAAGAGCTGTTTAAAAAATATGAAGTACCGGAAAAATTCGATCTGCTTTCCATCGATATCGATGGAAATGACTATTGGGTATGGAAAGCTATAACTAATTACACTCCACACGTTGTAGTTATTGAATATAACGCATGTATTCCATACAAGCCTGCTGTAACCGTTCCTTATAAAGCTGAGTTTATATGGGATAAGACGGATTATTATGGAGTAAGCCTGAGCGCACTTGTTAAACTTGGAAAAGAGAAGGGATACACACTACTTGGAACTGATAAAAATGGAGTTAACGCCTTCTTTGTGCAAGATGAATTAGTTAATGGAAATTTTGAAGTACCTGAACCCGAAAAACTCTACCATCCTGCTAGATTTAAAGGGCAAGAAGGAAATAAGCATCCACATGACCATCAAGAACGACCATGGGTAAATGTTTAGTGTATACACATTGTGCTTACAACTATCTAACGACATGCAATATTAGTCTCACTAATGGTGTCAAAGGCACCCCCTCGATTTCAGGCTCTTCGATTAACTCCACTCCTTTTACTGCTTTTAATATTTGATCTGATCGTGTTTTATTATACCCAAATATATGAGTCACTCCGTAATAATCGAATGGCTCTTTTAACCTTCCCCTCTCCGCTAGAAAATCTATTGTAGGATTGTGAAGTACTACTCTATCTGTGTCGGAAAATAAGAACATATTTTCTTTGCGAGGATGCGCTACAAAAGCATTCTCGGGCAACTCATCAAGAACATCCTTCATGGCGAAAGTTAATGGAACCTCACTCTTGTAATAAAGTAGTGCAAATATCTTTCTATTTGCCTGTACCAACTGAATGCTAATAACAATAAGCATTAATATACATATTACATTCAAAGATAATTTTTTGGGTTTTAATGCTTTACTGATGCTCACTATCCCAAGCGCTGCAAAGATAGACAGAGCCCAACCAACATCCATCAAATGATCACGGCCATAGTGCAATATGAATCTAAGCTGAAATTCCATTGCCACCCAAAGGCCAAATATCAAAATCAATAACTTTTTATTCTCTCTATAGAGAAAGAATATGCCAGGCAAAATAAATAGCCAAAGAAATATTCCCCCCACTGTTTCGCTTAACACCAATGGAGGTAGCACATTTACAAGTAACCAAAAACCATTGAGTACTTTTTTAATAATTCCAGCCTCTTCTACACCAAACATAATTCTAAAGTTCTGACCTTGTTGTTTCTCCAAAAAAGATAAGTCTGCAACTTGATCCTTAATTACTTCATCAAAATCATCTCGTAAAAATTCATAAGCATAAGAATCTGGATACAAATGTGTATTTCCAGTCATGTGCTCTTTTGTAGACGGCAAGAATATCGCAACACGATCCAATGGAGTCATATCCGTTTGAAGTGCATTGGGAATCAATGGTGATGCATATGCTGCATATGCAAATCCCAAAAAAAGAACTAGTTCAAGCAAAGCCACTTTCCAGCGCTTACGTTGCATCCACAAATATGCAATCACAATCCAAATAATGAATGTTAAAAATGCATGATTAGATGCAATTGTAGCTCCGAAAAATATTCCACTGATTACAGAGGAAAATATTTTATTTCTGGGAAACAATAAAATAAATGATAGGAAAGACAGGAATAAAAATACAAAAGCGAATGAATAACCACCTAGCCTAACTGCCTCAACCCAATACATAGGCATTAGAGCAAAAATAATAGTTGAAATCCAAGCCACTCTTGCACCAAATATCTTAAAAATACACCACCACCATACAACAAGTGCAGTCATCATGAACCCAGCACTTAATAGAGTCCATCCCATAATATTTGACCAGTCGATTACCGGATGAAATAACCAAAGAATAATTGTCGACATTGAAGAACTGATACCTGTAACCAAGCCAGTATCTGTAAAATCACGAGCATTTTTAATGCAGGCCGATATCCAGAATGGATAACCTGCAAGTAAAATCGGAATCATCCAAATAAATACTATAAATACACTAAATGGAATCAGCCAAACAGAGGAATGAAATTTACGCATAATATGACTATATAATATATTACTCACTTGAGTATTACTATTATCTTTCCTAGCACTCACACTCATGATGTTTTTGATAATTAATTTGGGAGGAATTCTGGGGCTTTGGTATTTTGTATCAAAAAAAGAAAACCCCCAATCCACTATATCTAAATAGGCAATGAGGTATTATTGTCACGGAAATGGAGTTCACAATCATTATTCCGGCATATAACGAAGCAGAAGGTATATCTGAAGTGCTAAAAGAGCTTTTTTCTGCGATAAATGGCAGAGGAACAGTTATTGTAATAGACGACGGATCAACGGACGGAACAGGAGCTAAAGCTAAAGAAATTGAAGGAGTTAAGGTAATAACTCATGCTTATAATAAAGGATATGGAGCGGCAATAAAGACCGGTGTAAGAGCTGCTAAGACTGAATGGGTAATTACATACGATGCAGACGGACAGCACACACCAGATTTAATAGACAAGCTTCTAACAGAAATGAAAGATGACAACGACATGGTAGTTGGCAAGAGAGAAGGATATAAAGGCCCATTAATCAGACAGCCAGGAAAGAAAATTCTACACATGGTTGCAAACCATCTATCTGATTTTAAGATTCCCGATCTTAATTCTGGATTACGAGCATTCCGTGTTTCTACATTCCACAAATACTCTCATTTATTCCCAAATGGTTTTTCTATTTCTACAACTAGCACCGTGTGCTTTCTGCGAGAGAGACTGAATGTTGTTTATGTACCAATAAACATCAAGCCACGCACGGGCAAAAGCACTGTACGACCAAGTGATGCGGTAAAGACTTTGATGTTAATCTTGCGTCTTACGATGCTATTCTCTCCCCTGCGCTTGCTACTTCCTTTGAGCATTGTTAGTGGGCTAATTACTTTGGGACTTTTGATATTTGAACTGAGCATCAATAATAATATCTCTGACAGTGTGACTGCACTCATTACTCTTACAGGCTTCTTGTTCTTCTTTGGATTACTAGCAGACCAAGTTGCAGCAGTAAGAAGAGAAATTCATTCCTCATAATTACATGCAACGTATCCCTATGTACGCCATCAAAGGTATAGGCATCGTTCTGTTTATTTGGATCCTATTGAAAATAGATATTCAACAGGCCAGTACAAATTTAATGCAAGTTTCTGTACTAGCGTTGGTGGCAGCAATAATTCTTTTTCCTGTTATTTATTTAATCAAATCATACAGGTGGCATGTGCTTACAAGTGCAGCAGGAGCTGACACAAATTTTAAAGAATCGATGCGTATATATATGAGTGGACTTTTTTTGGGTATAGCAACACCTGGCAAACTAGGTGAAGCTATAAAAATACCAGCGCTTGTAAACCAAGGCTTAAAGATAAAAGATGCCACAAGCATAACTGTTATAGATCGCGCTCTTGATGTTCTTATCCTTGGAATAATTGGAATATGGGCAAGTGCCAAGCTGATCTCTGCTAATTTTGCATTTGGTATTGGGCTTACAGGATCTTTAATAATGATCCTGATTCTACTCACAAGAAAAATTTTGCTTCCAAACATTAATATAAAGAGTTGGCTGAGCGCACTTATACTTACTGTCGTTAATTGGTGTGTTTATTTTCTTCAGCTTTGGATACTTTCCGTAGGATTTGATCTGCAAATAGTGCTACCTATATTTATCTCAATTATGACCTTGGTAGGAATAATAAGTATTCTCCCAATTGCCCCAGCAGGTCTTGGCACTCGTGATGCAGCCATTATCTATTTCTTTGGTACACTTGGAATAGCGGCAGAAAAAGCGATTACATTCTCTTTTACAATATTCATTCTGACCTTGTTTGCATCTAGTATTGGAGCTTACTTCTGGATCAGATATCCATTAAAACAACCTCATGAAAAAAAATTCATTTAACATTTATCAAGTAAGGGAACACTGGGACTCTGTTTCCGAAATATATGATAGTGTTAACAAAGGTCTTAACTGGGCACATTCAGAACGATTTACAACCATGCAAAAATTTTTTCCTGCTGGAGAAAATTTAAAAGTATTGAATGTATGGTCGCGTACTGGAAGTGCAGTTAAATATATAAGAGAAAAATGCCCAACTGCAGAAATAGAAAATTTGGAAGTTTCAGCAAAGTTTATTGATATTGCAAAAAATAGATTCCCTCAAGAATCATTTGATCAAACTGACCTACACAACCTTTCATGCGAAACAGAATCAAAAGATGTAATAGTGTCACTAGAAACACTCGAGCATGTACCAGATCCTCTGCACTTTTTGCTGGAGTGCCATAGAGTTCTTAAAGTTGGAGGGAAACTAATACTCTCTTGCCCACCTGCGTGGTCGGAACTTCCACTGCAAATTTACGAAAAGTTTTTTGATAATCACGGAGAGGGTCCACACAGATTCATGACTGTAAAAGAGGTGCTTAAAGCAATGCGTGATTGCGAATTTAAAGTGATACACCATAGGGGAACTGTATTTTTACCGGTTGGCCCTGCATGGCTCAAAAAGTTTGTAGAAAAAGTACATTTGGGATTACTGCGACACATTGGTTTTAATCGCATGGGTATAAGGCACTTTTTTATTGCAGAAAAAACAGCAAGTCGTGATCCGGTATGGGCAAAAATTCAGGAGGAAATATTGAAACCAAATTTGTGCATGCACAGCGGAACATCTATCGGGCTTTCCAAGGGCACTCTTAAACTTTCTGATCCTGATGGAGAATGTATACCAACTAAAACCGGAACCGGACCTGTACCAGAAATTTGCTACAGTGCATCGCCAGAAATAAGCCCAGGTGAGATGTATACCGGTTCACTTCTGGGCGAATATAAAAGGATTGCAATCGCTAATCACACTGATCAAACCATACGCAGTAATGCTGCAAGCGGCGGCATACTCACAGGAGCTCTTATTCATCTATTAGAAACAGGGAAAATAAATGGTGCCGTAGTACTTAAGATGGACAAAGAGCATCCATGGAGATCTGTAGCAACGATTGCTCGTACCAAGGAAGAAATTTTAGAATCAGCACAAAGTAAATATACGGTCACGCCTACTAATGTAATTTTATCCGAGCTAGAAAATGAATCAGGGCCTCTGGCATATGTTGGCCTACCGCATCAGGTACTATCTATTAGAAGACTACAAAAACTGAATCATCCATCGGTTGCATCTATTAAATACATCTTTGGCCCATTCTACGGGAATGAATTATATGGGAGTTCTATTAAAAGTTTCTTGCGAAAATTTGGAGCAAAGAAACAGGATGTTGTAAGTTTAAATTTCCGTGCAGGAGATTGGCCAGGACATATGGAAGTAACACTTAAAAACGGAAAGGTAATTAGCATGCCAAAATTCCATGCAAACTATTTAATCCCCTTCCACATTACAAAGAGCTCATTGATTTCTCATGATCTTACCAACGAGCTTACCGATCTATCTGGCGGAGATGCATGGGCGCCAGTGTACGAAGAGCGCGGCAAAGGGTTCTCGCTACTTATTACAAGAACGGCACTTGGCGATGAGTTAATAAAAGAGATGGCGAACCAAGGCAAGCTAGAACTTAAAGACATTACCGAAGGAGAAGCCATACAAATGCAATCGCACGGACTAGACTTTAAAAAAAGAGGATCGTTTCTACGTATTCAAAATATGAAAAGATGCGGCAAGCGTGTGCCGGAAATTAACTTGAGTATGCCACCTGTTACTTTTAAGCGCAGAGTATTCGAGCACTTGTTAGATTCAATCTTCTGGGTTTGCAGCAAATCACCAAGTAGATTCTTAGCTGACATTACTCCAAATTGGATACTGGGGCCTATGTTCCAGTCGGCACGTAAACTATGGAAAGCATCAACAAAAAGTATCAAGAGATCTAGATTAAAGTGATACCCTAATAATATGCTTTCGTTAATCATCCCTGTATACAATGAAGAAGGTTCAATAGAAGATATTGTTCGTCGCTCATCTGCAATTCTTAATGATGACGATGAAATAATAATTGTAAACGACGGAAGCACAGATCGAACTGCTGAGATTATTTCTAATTTAGATATTCCAAAAATAAAGATAATCCAACATGAAAAAAATATTGGTAACGGTGCATCTATAGTTACAGGATTGAATAACTCCCAAGGAGAATGGATTGCAACAATAGATGCAGATAATACTTACTCGCCAGAAGATATCCCCATATTGTTTGATGCAGTTAAACAAGAAAATGCAGATATGGTTACCGGACTACGTGAAACCTTGATGCACGGACCTCTTTTGCACACGAAGGCTAGAAGCTTTTTAAAAAAAATGTCCGAAGTAGTATCTCACAGCAAGATCGCAGATATTAACTCTGGATTAAGAATCATGAAACGGGAAGTGTTGGAGAAGTATGTTCACTTATATCCCAAAAGATTCTCTTTGCATATTGTACTAACCATCTGTGCCAGTCGTGATAATTACAAAGTAATCTACAGACCAATTAAATATGGATCGCGCATTGGAACAAGCAAGCTATCACCTGGCTTAAAAGGTCCATTCAATTTTCTAAAATTTCTTGGCCTTATAGCACTTATTGCTATAAAAAAGCATTAATGGCTCTATGAACAGAGTGCTCAATAATCTGAATCTACAAGATACAAAATGCCTGAACAAAAATTTGTGCACATATCATGCAGAAACCGCTTGACCTTGCCTTTCCATCCACTAGAATCCCTTGAGCTACTTCCCAACGCCCTTAGGGCACGGGGAGCAAGACACTCCAAGTCCCTCAACTTCTCGGCATTTGCCTCGGTTGTATAGGGCAAGTGGGCATTTAGGTGCCCCGAAGAAAGTTCCTTCACACCATCGCAGAGTAGAGAAGTGTGAAATTTGTATTTAGTATCACGTATCTAGTATCTCGTATGATTTTCATACGAAATACGAAATACAATATACGAAATACTCATTGAACCTCGATTTCTTTTTTTTTGTTCTTTTTAGTAAAAAAGGACTGAACTAACTTTTACTTAAGTTAGGTCAACTCTTTTTAAAGAGTTTGATCCTGGCTCAGAGTGAACGCTAGCGGTGCGCCTAACACATGCAAGTCGCACGCGCGTCTCACTGTTGGTTTTTACGCAGTATTAGACTGTCTTTCTCGTTCGCAGGGCGCGAATGAATAATTAAAAATGAAAAATGGAAAGTAATGATAATTTTTCATTATTCATTATTCATTTTTCATTCACTCGCCCCCATGAACTAGAATTACAGCACTAACTACACTAGAACCAAGAGTGAGACGCGAGTGGCGAACGGCTGAGTAACACGTTGGAACCTACCCCGAACTCAGGGATAACCCATCGAAAGATGGGCTAATACCGGATGCCCTCGCAAGAGGAAAGATTTATCGGTTCGGGAGGGGCCTGCGGCCTATCAGTTTGTTGGTGGGGTAATAGCCTACCAAGACTATGACGGGTAGCTGGTCTGAGAGGACGACCAGCCAGAATGGGACTGAGACACGGCCCATACTCCTACGGGAGGCAGCAGTGAGGAATATTCCGCAATGGGCGAAAGCCTGACGGAGCGACACCGCGTGAAGGATGACACCCCTTGGGGCGTAAACTTCTGTTCTGAGGGACGAAATTTTTGACGGTACCTCAGGAGAAAGCACCGGCTAATTCCGTGCCAGCAGCCGCGGTAAGACGGAAGGTGCAAGCGTTACTCGGAATTACTGGGCGTAAAGCGTCCGTAGGCGACTCTGTGTGTCTGGCGTAAAAGCACGAAGCTCAACTCCGTGTACGTGCCGGAAACTGCAGAGATTGAGTCATTCAGAGGCATCTGGAATGCTATGTGTAGGGGTAATATCCGTTGATCCATAGTAGAACGCCAAAAGCGAAGGCAAGATGCTGGGAATGTACTGACGCTCAGGGACGAAAGCGTGGGGAGCGAACGGGATTAGATACCCCGGTAGTCCACGCCCTAAACGATGTGTGCTCGGTGTGGGAATTATCAATTGATTTCCGTGCCTTAGCTAACGCGGTAAGCACACCGCCTGGGAAGTACGGCCGCAAGGCTAAAACTCAAAGGAATAGACGGGGACCCACACAAGCGGTGGAGCATGGGGTTTAATTCGATAATAAGCGGAGAACCTCACCCAGGTTTGACATCCCGAGAATCCACCCGAAAGGGAGGAGTGCCGCAAGGAACTCGGTGACAGGTGGTGCACGGTCGTCGTCAGCTCGTGCCTTGAGGTGTACTGTTAAGTCAGCAAACGAGCGCAACCCTCATCCTATGTTGTTTTTTCATAGGAGACTGCCGCCTCCAAGGCGGAGGAAGGTGAGGATGACGTCAGATCTGCGTGTCCCTTATACCTGGGGCAACACCCGTGCTACAATGGCCGGTACAGAGGGCAGCGAACCCGCGAGGGGGAGCGAATCCCAAAAAGCCGGTCTCAGTTCGGATTGAAGTCTGCAACTCGACTTCATGAAGTTGGAATCGCTAGTAAACGTGAATCAGCTACGTCACGTTGAATATGTTCCTGGGTCTTGTACTCACCGCCCGTCAAGTCATGAAAGGCAGGGGCGCCCGAAGGACCGTTACTCTTCGGAGGCGGTACCACGGTGAAACTGCTGATTGGGACTAAGTCGTAACAAGGTATCCGTAGGAGAACCTGCGGATGGAACACTTCCTTACCAGGGAATTATCTCTGAAGACATGCGCTGATCGTGCTCATAGATCAACATGTTATTTGATTGCCCGGGAGAGCATCTCTAAGTGCGTTTGCGTACTTGGTGCCCGGTAGACTTCTCTACTCTGCAATGTTGTGACCAACACGCCCCGCGAAAGCGGGGCTTTTGACATGCAACAATCAACACAGGTGCTTCGCACCCTCTCAAACATCAACTATCAAAACGTGTCGATTGTCGAAAGTGAGTCCCGCGTATGCGGGACGAACGTGTTGATAGTTGATTGTCATCCAAGAAATCCCTCCACATACATCCTTCTAGCCTCACTCTCCTCCACCCCCCGCGATGCAAAGTAGAAAATTTCTTCCGGGCTTACATGCCTCACGCTAGCTGAGTGACTCACTTTTACATCATTCGTTTTGATTTCTAATCCCGGAACTGCATCTATCTTTGCAGTTTTATCTAGCATCAAAATGTCTTCCTTCAAGAATGCATCCGACCCCCTACCCCCTACCCCCACTTCTATCATTCCATTACAACTCACCTGAGCCTGATCCTCCACGACCCCCTTCATCACGATCTCTCCTCTGCCCTGCTGACCCTGAAAAATATTATGTGCAGATAACTGCAAATGATCTTTATTGCCTGCTCTAAAAATCCAATGAACTGAACTCTCTCCGTTGACTCCTACAACTTCCGAAGCCAACTCTTGCTTAACATCGCTACCAAAAGTTTTATTTACCCAATTTAGTTTTGCATTCTCTCCCACTCGTCCGCGTTGAATGATAACTCCAGAGTTAACTGATAAATTTACAGTGAGCCTAGCTCCTTTATCCAAAATCACTTCTAAATTCAAATGAGCATCTTGAACATTGATTATATATTCACTGCAAGACTCTTCTTCTGCATTCAAAACAATATGCGCATCTTCTGATACAACAATCTCTGTTGGAGCATCTTCCTGCAAACCGCGTGGAATTGTGATTTCTTGTTTAATGCCTGTATCTGTAGCCAAATAGATCATGGAACATGAAGTATACTGTAACTATCATGGAACAACCTCGAATTTTCGTTATAAATGATCCAATCATTGCAGAAGGATTGGATAGAAAAATAGATGAACCATTTAAGCATATTGATCAACATGCAGACTGGATGGATATTTGTAAGCAAGGAGAAATATTTATTGTTAATACCTCAAGTAAACATGCATCAGTAGGTTTAAATCCATTTGCTTGCATTGCAGAATATCATGAGCTTGTTTTGGAAGTGCTTACTAACAATGAACCACCTGTCTCACTTGCAGATAACGAAGTGTGGCAACCTGCAACATGGCTTGATTGCGACACAGAAAGTACACCCCTTTCTAGAGCTCAACGAATTTCCAGATCAAGACTAGGAAAAATCGGCGGATGTATAGACACTGCCAGACGCACAAAGCGCAATAATGTAAGTCGTATTATCCACGGGCTAGATGATCTTCCACGGGCAATTGATATAGTAAAACGATTCCGTGAACACATTGTTAAGCAAACACTAAAGAAAGAAGATAACATTGCATTTTCTACATTACTTGACCACTACTTAAAACACGGGGACCTAAAAAGGCTCACTAGAAAGCCAAAATCCTGATCTTGCTTTATCCCTCTTATATAGTATATTAATAACATACTTTTCCCCTTATATTCATGGATGATTTCGAAACCTCATTAGACCCATTTGATGTAGCCCATGAAGCTTTCGCTCAAACAGAAGCTGGAACAGAAGTTGCCGAACCTGATTTGCAAAGCCTTGAAGGCGAAGCAAGAACACTTATCAGCCGATTGGTAACACTATCAGATAGTCCAGAGGCTCTAGATAAAGGTCGCAAGCTTAAAGGTGACGTTGAACATATTTTAAGAACCGCCACAGAAGATCCAGCAAATGCAGCAACAGAACTAGAAAGTGCCATCATAGATGCACGATCAACGCTAGAAGGTCTGCAATACCGCTAAAGAGTATACTGCTTGCACCATGAAAGAAGCTTCCGATCAGCTACATCTTTTTGAAGACGCTCCCCCTCCCATTCCCCCAAAAGAGGAACGTGTCATCCCTGCTACATCGTGGGATCGCGGAGCGCATGCCATACATACTCATTTGGGGCAGCCAGATATTGCTCCGCATATAGTACGACTCTGCCAAGGCAAAGTACCAATGGACGCCTTATGGTTATTTAGTGAAATAGTGAATAGAGAAAACCCTCGCACACCGGAGGAAATTAACACACTTCTCCACAAACTTTCTAAAGACACTACTCTCCACCCCATACTGCGCAACACCATCAGTCGTACACTTGCGCAGGAAAAACAAAAAGGGAAATCTGACACAGGTGTGCCACATATGATTATCGTAACACGCAACAATGTGGATGAGGCGATTAAAAAAGCTAAATCAAAAACCAAAAAACCCCGATAAAATTTAACCCACCGACCCCTCCATCTCCAGCTCAATCAGCCTGTTCATCTCAACTGCATATTCCAAAGGAAGCAGGCGAACGATTGGCTCTATAAAGCCATTCACAATCATGGATTTTGCCTCTTCTTCTGCTATTCCACGCGACTGTAGGTAAAACAAATCCTCTTCGCTTAAGCGCCCAACTCGGGCTTCATGCGCAATAGTTACATCATTGTTTCTTACTTTGATATCAGGAATCGTATCGGTACGGCTGGTCTCATCCAGTAACAACGCATCGCACTCCACACCCACCGTGCAATCATATGCATTGGGTGCGATGTACACTGTTCCACGATAAACGGACACTCCTCCACTTTTACTAACAGACTTAGAAACAATGGAGCTGGATGTGTGTGGTGCTAAATGCATTACTTTGGAACCGGTATCTTGCCATTGCTCTTCATTTGCAAATGCCAAACCAAGATGATCAGCCTTGGCACCTTCGCCAACTAACATGGAACATGGGTATAGCATTGTTACTCCCGAACCCATGTTGCCTCCCACCCATTCCATCACTGCATCTTTTTCTACAATTGCACGCTTAGTGTTTAAGTTGTACGTATCCTTGCTCCAGTTTTCTACTGACGAATATCGAACACGCGAACTAGGCTTTGCATAAATCTCTACACACCCTGCATGCAATGCTTGAGTGCCGTACTTTGGAGCCGAGCAACCTTCTATGTAATGTGCCTCTGCGCCTTCTTCTATGATTATAAGAGTATGCTCAAATTGTCCCATATTTGGAGCATTCATGCGGAAATACGCCTGCAATGGCTCAGTGACCACTAGTCCTTTTGGAATGTATAGGAAGGTTCCACCGGACCATACCGCTCCATGTAGTGCTGCAAATTTATGATCGGAATTTGGAACGCATTTCATAAAATATTCCTGCACTAGTTCTGGATGCTCATGAACTGCATCATCCATATCCAAAAATATTACACCTTGTTCTGCCCATTGTTTTTTTAAACTGTGATAAACAATTTCACTTTCGTACTGTGCACCAACTCCTGCAAGCCACTTGTACTCTGCTTCTGGAATTCCAAGTCTGTAGTAAACCTTTCGTATGTCTTCCGGAACCTCTCCCCAATCACTTGCCTCTTCCAAACCTAACGGCGCGTAATAAATAATGTCATCTAAATCTAGACTAGAAATATCTGGACCCCACTTTGGCAAAGATAAATTCTTAAAAATTTCGAAAGATTTAAGTCTATGATCTCTCATCCACTTGGGTTCTTTTTTATCAGCTGAAATTTTTAGAATAAGCTCTTCGGTTACGCCCTTGATCAGTCCTTCTGTGTAGGCTGCAGGATTAGTCTGATCATGTATAGATGCAATGGGCATGGAGATACCAGTATAGAGCCTAAAAGCGCTTAAAAGCTTAAAAATCCAATCAAATCTAACTTTGCTACAAGATAAAGGATATAACCGCTAACATACAATCCAATGCATTTACGATTAATCTCAACCATTCTATTCGGATGCCTGCTTGCATCCTGCTCTCCTGCAACTCAGGATTCTGCATCTATTCTTTTGGTAGGAGATACAACTTTTTATGAACACTCAAAGCGTGCATCCGAAATGCTTGAAGAAAGAGGGTACGATTTTCCACTTTTAAACTTTAAAGACATTCTTACTGAAGCAGATTTTGTTATTGCTAATTTAGAAGCACTACCAATAGGTGAGCGCAAATCAAAACTTGAGGGCATTAAGTCTTATATACTCTGGCAATCGCGAGATGAATCTTTGGAAGCATTAAAAAGGCATAACATTCACACAGTAAATCTGGCAAACAATCATGCAATGGACTTTGAGGTAGAAGGAATCATAGAGGCACAAAAAAATCTTGATAGTCACGGGTTTACATACTTTGGAGCAGGAGCAACCGAGGATAGCTCGGGCAGAGTTTTTAAAAAGGACATCAAAGTTGGTAATCAGAAATTTAAATTCGCTCTAGTTGTAGGATTAGAGCGCTACTGGGATTATGACGAATATTTTGGATATTACGCAGATGGCGAAAAAGGTGGAGTATTGGCTCTAGGAGATAAAACAGTAGAAGCAATACGAAAGCTAAAAGAGGAAGAACCAGACAGGTTTGTTATTGTCTCTCCACACTGGGGATACAACTATTCTTGGAGAACAAAAACACAAGAAGAGTTTGCTGATAGCTTTTTGAAAGCTGGAGCAGATATTATCATTGCTCACGGAGCGCACCACCTGCAAGGCATAGAAATGCAGGACGAAAAATGGATAGTGTATGACATCGGAAATTTTAGTTTTAATTCTTGGAGTTTGTATCAAAAAAATGAAGCCCCGCCTTATTCACTTATCGCATCTTTGATAATAACTCCAGAAAATAAAGGTGACCCATCAATTGCATTACGCTTATATCCAATTCTAACTGATAATCGATTAGTAGATTACGCAGTAGACTTCGTCTCCGAAAATCGCTTTAAGGAAGCTCACTCGATACTTAAATCTAGAAGCAAAGATTTAGATACTTTTAACAAGAATGTTATTACTGGAAAAGACGAGCATGGTTATTTCTTTGAGTTGCCTGTTAGGCAATAATTGCAAGAAGCCAATTGCTAATTCTGGCCTGTAGGAGCATGATCAGTAGCCATAGTGTCTATATTGTCAAAATATCTATTTTCTGCTATAATTACAGTAATTATGGAAACTATAAATAACCCACAAATGGCGCCTCAGGCACAGAAAAACTCCCCTTCTAGAATCAGTGCCCCTTTTCGTTTTATAAAACAAAAGGCTCTGCCTTTTGCCCGAAAACGATGGAAGCTGCTGCTTATTTTAACAATAATTTTGCTTCCAATCCTCTGGGTAGCATTATGGCTATTTACTCCAGAAGAACCAGAAGTTGTATTAGCAAAAGCGCGTCGTGGTGATCTGGTGCAAACAGTAGAAGCAGTTGGTACTGTAATTTCGGAGAAAGACCTTAAGTTAAGATTCCCTGTAACTGGAGTTGTTGCAGAAGTCTTTGTAGACGAAGGCGCAAAAGTGACTGTCGGACAAGAGTTAGCCAGACTTAAAAACGAAGCACTTAAAGCAGATGTAAATGGCGCTGCCGCAAAACTTGCATCAAGACGTGCTGATCTAAATTCTCTTTTGCAAGGAACACGACCAGAAGACATTGCAATTGCAGAAGCAGAAGTAGCAAATAAACGCGCATCATTAGATGCTGCCTATACAACACTGGCAGGCGCAGAGGAAAAGCTAAAGAAATCTCAAGAAAAATTAAATTGGTTAAATCGCGAAGCTGAAACAAGTCTTGCTGGATATGTAACAACGGCAAGCAGCGAGAGCATAGAGCAACTAACCGTTGCGCGTTCATCTTTAAGAAAGCTTGAAGACGTTTTTGAAGATAATGCACTGATCAATACTGTTAATTACTTTGAAACTACAAAATACGCAATACTACAAAAAAAGCAGCGTACTGCAATTGATGAACTAGAATCTGCTTCACAGGTAGTTGCAAATGATTTTGCAAACTACAAAAGTGCTCTGGAAACTTTAGATCAAGTACGCAGCGCATTGGTAG
The DNA here is from genome assembly GCA_021734665.1 of Kiritimatiellales bacterium. Classification (GTDB taxonomy): domain Bacteria; phylum Patescibacteriota; class Gracilibacteria; order Peribacterales; family Peribacteraceae; genus UBA2144. The sequence goes on along the minus strand of JAIPIN010000001.1, from coordinate 15,736 downwards.
CTGTTTCTTTAGCTATAAATGAATCATATTCATTTGTTGCCAATCTCCCTCTAAGTAATAGTTACGACAGCGGCGATCGAGAAGTGCATAAGACCACTCTATCCACAGAGAGTAGCACCGTTCAAACTGCACTTTCGTCTATAGATGCTACTTCTAAAAGTATTCGTGATGCTGGCGCAAGTTTTGACTCAAAAATCTCAGCAGAAGAATTAAACCTAGCTACAGCTCAAAGCACACAAGAGTCTGCGCTATCAGATATTCTTACATACGAAACGGCTTTGCGAACACAAGAAGCACAACTTGCACTCAAAAAAGCTGGCACTCGCCAAACAGAAATTGATTCATCCCGTGCAATGGTTAATCAGGCTGCAGCAGAATATGATCGCGCCAAAGCTCAGTTTGATGACACTGTTCTTCGCGCCCCTATTGATGGAATAATCACCAAGGTAAATCTTAAGCCTGGTGAATTTACAGGCGGACTCGATCTTCAGGAATATTCCTTCTCTATGCTCGGATCATCTCCATATCGTATTGAGATGTTTGTTGCAGAGATAGATATTCCCAAGGTGCAGATGAGCCAAACAGGATCAATAGATCTAGACGCATTCCCAGATGAAGACTTTATAATCAAAGTTAGCGAAATTGATCCCGCAGCTAGCAATATTGATGGTGTTTCTAAGTACCGAGTTAAGTTAGATTTTATTCAGGAAGATAACCGCCTAAAGATCGGAATGACCGGTGACAGCGAAATCTTCACAGATGAACGAAAAGACGTAGTTATAATTCCAGGAAGGGCAGTATTATCATCCGACGCAGGAAAAATCGTGCGCATATTTACAGAAGGCGGAAAGATTCAAGAACAAACTGTAGAAACTGGCATGAGCGGAGAAGGTGGAGACATAGAAGTTTTAAGTGGAGTAAAAGAAGATGATACCATTGTCATTCTTATCAAAGATTAGTCATGCCAGAAAATGACGTGCCACTCATCGAGACGAAAGATTTATATAAATCCTACTTTAACGAAGAGTTAGAAACAGCTGTTCTTTTTGATATTAATCTCAAAATTGAAAGGAATGAATTTGTAGCAATTATGGGACCATCGGGATCAGGCAAGTCTACGCTCATGCATATTCTTGGCTTTTTGGACCATCACACAAGTGGAGATTTCTTGTTTCAAGGTCAACCTGCTCGAGAGATGGATGAAGATACTTTGTCTCGCATACGAGCAACCAGAGTTAGCTTTGTCTTCCAAGCATTTAATCTACTCCCCCGTGCATCGGTAGAACAAAATGTGATGCTCCCTCTAATTTATCACCCAATAATTCCAGAATCAGAGAGAATCGAACGTGTTGCCAAAGCTATAGAGACTGTAGGACTTACTCATAGGAAAAATAATCTTAGTAACCAGCTCTCTGGAGGTGAAAAGCAACGCACTGCAATTGCGCGTGCGCTAGTTACAGAACCAGATATTATCTTTGCAGATGAACCTACAGGAAACTTGGATTCAGTTTCTGGTATTCAGGTGATGGCTGCACTTCAAGAATTAAATGAAGCAGGACACACAATAATTCTGGTCACACATGAAAAGAATACTGCCGAACATGCAGATCGTATTATCGAATTATTCGATGGCCGTATAATAAAAGATACTAATGAATTTAAAACTAGAAAGGCAAAAGAAGAGAAGTTTCTACAAAAATAAATGCTGCTACGTGATCTATTCTCAACGGCCTCAAAAGGCGTGACTGTAAATCGCATGCGCTCATTATTAACCATGCTAGGAATTATTATTGGTGTTGGTGCAGTAGTCCTGATGACCGGAATAGGAAAGAGTGTTGAAGGTGTAATTCTAGGCCAGATAGACATTATGGGGCCTCAAACCATGGTTATATTCCCTGGCAATCAGGGCCCAGAAGGCGGGAATGCATCATTGCGACCTGATTTCGATGTGCTCACTCTAGATGACGTAAAAGCTCTTAGAGCACTTACTACAATAAGTACTATCGCACCTGGGATTATAGTTCCAGGAGATGCACAATATGGACACGAAACAACTGACCCGATGCTTGTTGGCTCCACGCCCGAATATTTTCTGAATCAAAATATAAAAGTTGATCAAGGCCGTCTCCATGATCAGCAAGATGAAGAGTCTTCGAACTTCGTTGTGGTTATAGGATCGGAAATAGCAGAAGATCTATTCTTCACCAGTAATCCAATTGGAAAACGAGTGGAAATAGCAGGTAGAAAATTTACAGTGATCGGAGTTTTGGAATCTGTTGGAATGGTATTCTTTCAGAATCTTGACGATCGCATTGTTATGCCTTTATCTACAGCAATTGCCATAACAAATCGTACACACGCTGACATGATTACTATGCAAGCTGTTGATGATTTCGACATAGCATTTGATGATGTGCGCGCACTACTAAGGCAAAGGCATGGCATTACCCCAGCAGAAGATGGTTCTACGGATAATGATGACTTTCTAGTGCGCTCTGCTGCTCAGGCAGAAGCAATTCTTGGAACAGTGTCTATTAGCCTGACTTTATTTATAACTATGATTGCGGGGATTTCTTTATTTGTTGGAGGTATCGGCATCATGAATATCATGCTTGTATCTGTGACCGAAAGAACTCGCGAGATTGGACTGCGCAAAGCCGTAGGTGCCAAACGTAAAGATATTCTTTTTCAAATACTTATCGAATCAATCTTCCTAACACTCATCGGAGGATGCATTGGAATTGTGCTTGGTATCGCACTGGATTTTTTGATTTCAACTGCTGTTGGAAAGTTTTTATCTGATTTTCAATTTGCAATTAGTTTTGGTGCAATTCTAGTGGCACTTGCAATGGCAACGATAACCGGCATTTCATTTGGACTATATCCGGCTCTTAAGGCATCGCGCCTACGACCTATAGAAGCCCTCCGATACGAATAATTATGATCATTATCATGTCACACTATAATCAGATTAAAAGTGCCAAGTATCAAGTGCCAAGTGCCAAACTTGGACCTTGGAACTTGGACCTTGGAACTTTCTTATCATGCTCTTAAAAGACACCGTCTCCGCGGCTCTAGAAGGATTAAAACGATCTCGCATGCGATCCATGCTCACTACACTTGGTATTGTGATAGGAGTTGGATCGGTAGTGCTTATGGTATCTATTGGAGCAAGTTTTGAAAGATTTATTGTAGATCAAGTAGAGAGCTTTTCTGGAGATACTTTTGAAATTCATGCAAAGGGCATTCAAGACATTGGTAAAGATGTTTTGAGCATTACATTCGGTGACTTGGAAGCTATAAGGAACTTAACTACTGTAAAAAATGTAGCGCCTGCGATCTTTTTAACAGACCGAATAAAATATGGACGAGAAGATATTGCACCTATGATTTTAGGAACAACTAAAGAAATTTTCGCCAACTGGTCTATGAAGGTCGAAGAAGGAAGACTACTAAACGATGAAGATGATAAAGGAGCCAAGAGCGTAGTTGTTTTAGGATCTCAGGCCGCAGAGGATCTATTTCAAAATGAAAATCCACTTGGAAAACGACTAACAATCGGTGCGCGTAAATTTACCGTAGTAGGTATCTTGGAGACTATGGGTTCTCCTCTTACCGCAGAACTAGATTCTATGGTTTATGTCCCATTCTCGGTAGCAAAAGCTATCAAGGGACGTACAACTTATATCGATTACATCGCGCTACAATCTATAAATGGCAATAATGAATTAACTAGGCAAGATATTGTTTCGTTGCTCAGGCAACGTCACAATATAGACAATCCAGAAGATGATATTGATAAAGATGACTTTTATGCGCGCTCATTAGAGCAGGCAATGGAAATAATCGAAACAGTAACAATGAGTATCACTCTATTCTTAGGACTTATTGCAAGTATCTCATTGCTCGTAGGAGGAGTGGGAATCATGAATATCATGCTCGTATCTGTTACAGAAAGAACAAAGGAGATTGGACTGCGCAAAGCTGTCGGCGCACGCAGGCAAGACATTCTTATACAATTCTTAATGGAATCAATTGTACTTACGTTGATTGGCGGTGTTATTGGAGTAATTGGAGCCATAAGCTTTGGCTACTTCATATCTCTTGTGGCCAGTAAATTCCTTGGCGAACTGACTTACGCACTATCTATAAAAGCAATTCTAATCCCATTGATTACATCAATTGTAATAGGATTGATATTTGGAATTTATCCAGCACGCAAAGCAGCAGCTCTTCAGCCGATCGAAGCAATGGGGTACGAGTAGGCAAATTACAAAAATCAAAAACTCACGAATGGGATTTTTTGTGATTTGATGCTTGGGATTCTTGACAGCCGTAGCCTTGGCGAAGGCTGTTGGGATTTATATGTAATTTCGAACACATTTTTGCTATTGATCTGCCCATCCAAGAGCTAGATAATATTTATATACTTCTTTCCCCCTCGCCTCATGGAATGCGATGTCTGCGGAGAACAAATGTGTCCGGAATGTAACGGATGCAGCTGCCCCGGAAATGCATGCACATGCAACGTGACGAGTGACGAATCTAGTGAATAATTGATGTGATACTCATCAATTGAAAAATCTCTCAAAAGAGGGAGTGTGCCCTTGAAGTTGTTTGAAAAATAGGTCACAATCACCTTTGTATTTATTCTTTCCCCTATCACACATGTTTGATGATGGATGTTGTGGTGGCTCTTGCGGTAATGATGCAGCAGAAACACCAGAAACAGACGCTCCTGAAGCAGAAGAAGCTACCGAAGAGGAAGCCACTGAAGAAGAAGCAACAGAAGAAGAGACTGTTGAATAATTAGTCTCAAAATTTCTACGGAAACTGGCCCCCCTTGGGGTCTTTTTCGTAATAAAATATATTTGTAAATTTAGTAAATTACTACATCAATAAAAATAATTGATTTGACATGGCTCTCTTGTAAGGGCAGCATACGCCTCCTATGCAAAACGTCCTGCAATCATTAAAAAAATTAAATTCCGTAATCCCCGAGCCTTCAACATCAGAGAAGGAGTTTTTATATGAAGAATTTTCAAATACTATCCCCTCTGCTGCTTCTCCCGAAGATCTAAATACAAAAGTTATTAAGGTAAGCACTAATACAAATCAAAAGTTAATAGTAGTAACACACGATAAAACTCTGCTTTGTCTAAAGAGAAATATAGCCAAACTTGGAAAACACGAATGGGTTGCGCCACTTTCTACAGTAACCACAATCATAATTGCTTTGATTACATCTGATTTTAAAAAAGCACTATGGTTAGGGCCTTCGGAATGGAAAGCTATGTTCGTGATTTCAGGATTCCTTGCAACAGGGTGGTTATCTGTTACTTTAAAAAAGGCAATTCGCTCTAAAACAACCAACGAAGTAACTTACGACATAGTTAAACAATTGGGAGGGAATATTAATCAGGCAATTACATAAAGAACTGCTAGAATAAGTTCATGATTCAAAAGGTTTTAGTGCTTGGCATATTTCTGACAGCACAATTCATTATCACATGGTACGGATATTTCATGGGCAAATTAAGCCCAGAAGGTCAAATTCTTGGAATCACCTATCACTCTACTATCACCGGAATTTTATTGATCCAAATTAAATTCATTTGGGTTCCAATTATAATAAATGTGCTTTATGGACTGGGATTCCAATGGGGAAACGAAGTATTCCGTAATTTTCTAATAATAATATCTCTATGGATAGCATCTGGACCAATAGCTGCAATAATATTCAATTCAATATTTATTAAAGAAAAGATTGATCTGTCAATTATTCTTGGAATTGTATTAATTACCGCTGGAAGCATCTTTGTAGTTGCGCATAAGGAGATAGGAAATTTATTCTCCTAAACCACACACAAAAAATCTTTGAAACCTGTGAGACAATTATTCAGTTAATAATATTTTTTAATTCTATTAATAACATTAATAACTTTAATATAGGTATTCATTATAGAAGTATGTGCGCACATACTTCTTATGTTATTTTCTATTTTAAATATTACTCAAAAGAGGCTCCTAATGGAGCCCCTATGAGAATATAGAATTACTATAGTTATTTAAGCTCGTAAACGAGTGATACAGTTACATTAATTTCTTGTTCTCCTGCAGGAATCGGTGGAGCAACTTGGCCTCCGCCACCCATACCACCTGCCATATCCATAGCCATCGCTTTCTCATAGCGTGGCTCGTAATATCCACCCCCTTCGTTAAATCCTTTTAGCTTCCCAACGCTTTTGCCTAGCTGAGCAGCTAATGCTTGTGCCTTCTCTTCTGCATTCTTAATAGCCTTTTCACGCGCCTGAGCTCTTAGTTCCTCAGGATCATCAATAGTGAACCCGACACTACCTGCTTGGTTTGCTCCAGCAGAAGTCGCAGCAGAAAGTACTGCACTCATTTGATCAAGGTCGCGGATTTTTACACGTAGGTTCTGGTTTGCTTCGAACCCTTCATCTGTTCTTTTCCCCTCATCCCAATCGTAAGATGGATTAAGCGATAAAGATTGAGTCATTATATCTTTTTCATCTATATCTAATGCTTTAACTGCATCAAAAACTGCAGTCATCTTATTTGTAAGAATTTCCATAGCCTTTTCTGCTGTTTCTTGACGTCCGGTCTGTACACCAAAGCTTAGCTCTGCAATATCTGGAACAGCCATAATCTTGCCCTCTCCGTTTACAGAGATTGTTACAGGCCTTAAGTCTTGGCTTTCTATATATTTTCCTGTGATGTATAGCCCCCCAACAATTAGAGCCAAAATAATTGGAAGCCATACTGGATGACGCATACATGTATTGTTATCCATAAGTATAATTGGAAGAGAATGAAAGAAAATATTCGCACTGCCCAAAGCGAGCAGAGATCATACTGTATTAGACAAATGAATATCAATAAAGTGACGATTCAATCGAAAAGTCTTCTTGCTGTTTTTTGGCACTATGACTTGGCTACAATTTGCTCATAACCTTCTTTTTCTAGCCTCTGTGCCAGATCTGCTCCTCCACTTTCTATAATCTGGCCTTGTTTCATGACATGAATTTTATCTGGAGTAACGTAATTCAGAATACGTGCATAATGTGTTACTAATAGACACGAAAATTTTCCTGACCTCATAAGATTCACACCATCTGCAACTATTTTTAACGCATCTATATCCAAGCCAGAGTCAGTCTCGTCTAACAATGCAAATATTGGTTCCAAGATAAGCATCTGCAATATTTCCAATTTCTTTTTCTCCCCTCCAGAAAAGCCTTCGTTCACATTGCGATCAGAAAACGCAAAGTCTAAATGTAAAAGTTCCATTTTCTGCTGCAAAAGTGCTTGAAATGTAATAGGTGAAATCTTCCTTTTGTCTGGATACCTAAACGCCATCTGTGCTGTATATGCTGCAAATAGAAAATTGCGCACGCTTACTCCACTTATTGTTTTGGGATATTGGAATGCAAGAAATAATCCAGCCTGCGCACGCTCATGCGTTTCCATTTTCAGTATATCTTTGCCATCAAGTAGAACCTCGCCGCTTGTAATACTATAAGCCGGATGTCCCATCAAAGAATTCACCAATGTAGATTTCCCCGATCCATTAGGACCCATAATTGCATGCACTTCCCCGTTAGGAACTTCTAAATTCAACCCATGAATGATCTCCTGCTTATCTACAGAAATATGGAGATTGGAGATGGATAGGAGAGAAGACATGAATTATTGATTGAAAATGAATAATTAATAATGAAGAATGGAGTAGGATTATACTTTAATTCTTAATTCTCAATTCTTAATTCTCAATTCTTTTTATGCCAAAAATCACCTTTACCTATGACGGTAAAAAAATAGACGTAGAAGCTAAAGAGGGCGAAAGTCTGTTGGAAGCAGCCTTAAGAGAAGGTATACCAATGGAGCATGCATGCGGAGGTAATGGTTTCTGCACTACGTGTCGCTGCAAGGTAAACAAAGGATCAGAAAACTTAAGTCCTAGAAACGACAGAGAAGAGAATATGGGAATCACAGAAGATTCAGATCGCCTAGGATGCCAAGCACAGATCCATGGAGACTGTGAAATAGAACTCGCAGAAGATTGATTGGTTTATTCTGTTTTATTTTGCCCAATGAGTGATTCAAGCAGCTCGCTATTAGTGACACACTTCACCTCATTAGCATTCGCAAACTCAAGAAATTTTTCCAACTGATCCCACATTTCATATCGTTCGATTTCATCGCTATGCCCCCAAAGATGGAAGTAAGGTTCATCATTTTCAATAGCATGTATCAATAATGCCCCAGCAAGTTGCAACCAACTTTTCATTGCACCGAGAGGTACGTGTAATTCCAATAAGCGCGGCAATTTTACACGCAGAGGTCCAAACATATCTATCTTGTGCCACCACTGCTTGAACTCTTTTCGACCTGGAAAAGGTGCGACTTGCAAAGTAGTTGGCATTGCATACTGATTGGCCATAGAGAATTGAAGAGATTCAACCGTACGAGCCCCTAAAAACCCTGCTTTCTCTACATATTTTCTTGCATGTGCATTATTTGCGCCATAAGGATAACAAAACATTTTACATTCTTTATTTGTAATACCCTCAACCCATTGCTTACTCTGAAGAATCTCTCTTTCTATATCCACAGGAGCCAAATCTGGAAGCCATGGATGAGTCACGCTATGTGCTCCAATCTCGTGTCGCTTGGAAAGATCAAAGACATCATCTACTGTAAGTTTTGACTTATTCTTATTTTTTTTCGGACATACATAAAATGTCCCCGTGCAGTTATAGTCCTGTAGAACCTGAGCAATCTCCAAGTCTAATTCATAGCCATCATCCCAAGATGTAGTCATCAACATTAAAATAAGAATAGCATAAACTGCATATCGGCAAGCACATCTTTTTTAAGCACTTGCCAATTCTGCTAGCTTATCTTTCACATCCTGATTATATGGCTCTATTTTATTAATTCTACGATATGTTTCCTCTGCTTTCTCTTTGTCCCCTATTTGCATAGCACACTCAGCTAATAGCCCTAGCAATTCCGTATCACGCGAAAGACGAGCTGTTGCCTTATCTAATAGAAGAGTGGCATCTTCATAGTGTCTAGCTGCAACACAGGCCCTCCCAAGGGCGGCAAGGCGCTCAGGATTCTGCGAATCTCTATCTAGTGCTGCCTGATAGGCTTCGCATGCTAGATCAAACTTCTCTTGCCTGTAATAGGCAAGACCAAGATTCGCACGGAAAGATGCATCATCTTTAAATTGTAAAAGCTCTTTATACATAGCTTCTGCTTTTGAATCTCTCTTTTCATCTAGATATAGCTTAGCTAATTGTGCACGTACATCATGCGCATCTGGATCTACAGTAAGCGCTTGAATAAGTAATCCTTCAGCGATGTCAAATTTGCCTTGAGCAATTGCCTTCTCTGCACGATGTAAAAATGTGCGCGATTTTTGCAATTGAATCGCAGTAGTGCGCATATCTCTTTTTGGCTTTTCTAGTGGGGTCTCGTCCAAAATTACAGCACCACGATCTTCAGCGGATTGAATACGCTGTCTCATGTTTCTTACATATTTGCGAACTGAGCGATTTTTAAGCAACATTCGCCCCAATACAATACTACAAATAACTAGAAAAGAGCCGAAAAGGACTAATACATATACCACGGCACACATTTAACAGTTAACCGTTAACATTTGACAAGTAGAATCGTCATTATATATATGGTCTAAGGCTTGTTATTAATGTGTTTTAAGTGGCTTAATATTAAATTCCACAACGGAGAGCAAAGCGCTGAGTGAGCAATTGCCTGTGTGCATTGGTTTTAAGTCCTTCCGATAATTCCATAAGTGCTGATACATTTGCTGCAGAATCACTAGAAATTTGCTCTCGCAAAGCTAAAGATAAATGCTGTAAAAACTGTTTTGATTCTTCGCCACGCTGGTGAAGAGGCTTAAGAAGAGAAAGTCTTTCTCTAAGCACTTTAGATTTCCAAAACGAAACTGCCTTGGAGTGCATAAGCCTCTGCTCGCGAAGTAGATCAGGGTCATCACGCAGATTAACAAGCCTTCCTGGAGCCCCTTGGGATAAATGCAAAATAAATTTTGCGTCATCTTCAGAAACACCTTCTAAAAGCGGATGGAGTTCGGGGTATGCAAGACGATGGAACCGAACAACGCGTGCACGAGATACAACTGTTGGCAAAAGTGATGATAACTCTTGTGTTGTAAGAATAAAAACAACCCCCTTGGGCGGTTCTTCCAATATTTTCAAGAACGCACTTGCAGCAGTATCTTGCATTCTCTCCATGGAGCGAATAATGCAACAGCGCCATATTCCTGTTCCAGTTTCATAAAGACTATCTTGTAACCCACGCACATCATCAATACTGATTATGTCTGTTTTTGCAGGAGGTTTTTTTGATCGGTGTTGTTGTGGTACATTTGATGTTCTAGCAATTATATCCCAATCATCACAAACTCCATCAATCCATAATTGATCAAGTACCATTAAATCTGGGTGAACTAGTTTCTCTATCTGACCTTGTGTATCTTTAATTTTTTCATCGGGAACGCCTTGCAACAAAAGCTTCTGTGCAAACCAGCGCGCAATAGGCATCTTGCCTAAATTGCTTGAGCCGCTAAACAAATATGCATGCGCTACATTATCCTGCTCAATATCTGCGAGAAGCTGATCTCGCTGGATTTGGTGGCCGACGATTTGCTGAGACTTCACCATAATTGGAATAATAGAATATTGGAATAATAGAATATTGGGAACAGACATAATAAGGCTTTGTGACCCTAATATTCCAATATTCTATTAATCTAATACTCTATAGCGCTCCACAGCATTTCTTATATTTCTTGCCCGATCCGCAAGGACATGGATCATTTCTACCAACCTTATCTATATCTCTAGGGATTTGAGCCGATATTTGACGGGCCACAGCTTGAGGATTCTGCATAATGGCAGGATTTTGCACTTGCTTCTGGGCTGATCCGGCCACACCGGTTTGAGAAAGCTCTGCTTCAATCTGGTCCTCGTTTGTCTGCAAAGACTCCACCTCTGCCTGTGCACGAGACAAGAAAGCCTGTGGAGAGAATTGCAAGAAGTCGATTTGCATAAGCGTGCGTACAATCGACGAATCTATAGCTGCCAAAAGCTGCTGGAATCGTCGGAAGCCTTGATCCTTGTATTCAATAAGAGGATCTCGTTGTGCGTATCCAGAAAAAGCAACCTGTTCACGCAAATGAGACATCTCATCAATATGAGACATCCAGTGTGTATCGATCGAGCGTAGTGTCACCACTTGCTCAGCTTGTGCAACGGTCTGCGGATCAAAATCTTTACATTTTGCATCGAAGAAATCCAAAAGAAGTTTTTCGATTGAGTCATGCAATTTATCACGATCATTAAACGCCTTGAGCTTTTCGAGTGTAACAATTTCTACTAACTGAGGATGTAGTGCTGCGAGAATCTCATGCACTTCTTGCAAGTTCCACTTCTCTGGATCGTTACCTGCAACATGCACATCTACCATAGACTGTGCCTCCCCTTTAAGAGCTTCAATAATATCCTCATGCAATGGCTGATCCTTTGAATCATTTGAGTTATTTGACTCCTCTGCATCCTTCAGCCGAACCAATATCTTTTGTCTCCTTGTATAAATAATCTCGCGGTGTTTGTTCATTACGTCATCGTACTGAACCACGTGACGACGAATATCAAAGTTTCTGCCTTCTACTTTCTTTTGCGCACTCTCTATAGAGCGAGAGACAATTTTATTTTCTAGCGGAACATCATCTGGAACCTTGAGCCTTTCCATCATTGTTTTTAGTCGATCGCCACCAAATAGTCGCATAAGATCATCTTCCATAGAGACAAAAAATCTACTCTCTCCTGGATCTCCTTGGCGTCCTGCACGACCACGCAACTGGTTATCGATTCGACGTGCTTCATGACGTTCTGTACCCATAATGCATAGTCCACCCAAATCTGTAACCCCCTCTTCTAGCTTAATGTCTGTTCCTCGCCCTGCCATATTGGTAGCAATTGTAATCGCTCCTTTTTGTCCTGCCCCTGCTACAATATCCGCCTCCTTTTCATGCTGCTTAGCATTCAGAACATTATGAGGCACCTTTTCTATGTCTAGCAATTTAGAAAGAGCCTCAGATTTATCTATCGATGTAGTTCCAATTAAAACTGGCTGACCTTTTTCGTGTTTTTCCTTAGCAATTTTTGCAACTGCTTTAAATTTTGCTTCTACAGTTCGATAAATTGCATCTGCCTTATCATCACGCTGAAGAGGCTTATTGGTTGGGATCACAATGGTTCGCAATTCATAGATAGATTCGAATTCTTCCGCTTCTGTTTTTGCCGTTCCAGTCATTCCTGCAAGCTTGTTGTATAAACGGAAATAGTTTTGAAAGGTTATTGTCGCAAGAGTCTTACTTTCGCGCTGAACCTCTACACCTTCTTTTGCCTCAACTGCCTGATGAAGGCCGTGGCCATATCGACGTCCTGGCATTAGGCGTCCTGTGAACTCATCTACAATTATTACCTCACCGTCTTTAACCACATAATCCACATCTAATTCATAAATTGCATGTGCCCTTAGCGCTTGCTCTATATGGTGCACTTCTTCAAAACCTTTATCCGTGTAAATATTATCAACCCCAAGTAGCTCTTCCATATGTTTTATTCCTTCTTCTGTAAGAGTTGCGACGCGTTGCTTCTCATCTTTGTTGTAATGAACATTTTCTTTAAGACTCTTAGCCATCTGCGCATATTGCATATACTTAGAAGTTGATTCATCTGCAGGCTGACTAATAATAAGAGGCGTGCGTGCCTCATCTACCAAAATACTGTCTACTTCATCAACAATGGCATAGTGCAATCCACGCTGAACCTGACGCTCAATAGAGCTGGTCATATTGTCACGCAGATAGTCAAAACCGAACTCATTATTCGTCCCATAAGTAACATCACATGCATACGACTGCTTTCTTTCTTCGTTACTTTTTTCATGCAAAACAGAGCCAACTGTTAGGCCAAGAGCTTCGTAAAGCATTCCCATCCAAACTGCATCACGCTTTGCTAGGTAATCATTAACTGTAACAACATGTACCCCTTTCCCTTCTAATGCATTCAGATACACAGGCATCGTACATACGAGCGTTTTTCCTTCTCCTGTTTTCATCTCGGAGATATTTCCTTCATGTAGAACTATTCCTCCAAGAATCTGAACATCAAACGGAACCATGTTCCAAACAAATTTCTGCTTTCCGAGTGTTGCCTCTTTCCCTTTTATAAGTTCACATGCACGGATAACTGTTGCGAATGCTTCAGGCATCAGATCATCTACAGTTTCTCCTGCTTGAATTCGTTTTTTGAATTCTTCTGTCTTCTTTGGAAGATCATCAAGCTGCAATTTTTTAATATCTTCTAACTCTGTTGCCTTTTTTACTTTTGCGACTTTAGGCCTGAGCTTTTTAAGTTCACGCTCATTTGGATCGCCAAGTAGTTTGTTCAAGAAATCTATCGTAGACATTTCTGATAAATGATAGCAGAGAAGTGATTAAGATTTTAGAAATCTATCCATTCCTTCCATACCAAGGCTCAAGTGGTTTAGATTCGAATTTCTGCTTAAGAATCAGCTCAGGAAGCACTTCTTCAATGGATTTAAGCTCTGCTTTAATCAGATCCTTTGAAGATAAATATTCGATTTGTTCATCCAAAAGCTCCCCCATCCATTTAGATCCTTGAGGCACTTTTTCTTTGAAATCTTCCAATTTAACCATTGTTGGCTCTGTCCATTCGCTTCCTTTTACAAATATTGAATCTCTCTTTGTGGCGTGTAGCCAGACGACATCTGACCTTTCGACCTTCTGACCTTTCGACCTTTCTAAATACAAATCTGATAAATGCACTCCTGCCCCATCAATACCCAACTGATCCATCAAAGTATTGGCAAATGAAACCGCAACTCGCAAGCTTGTAAATCCACCAGGCCCGATTACACATGCAATATTAGTCAAATCTTTATAATTCCAACCAGCCTTATTAATCATGTCCTCCACAAGTGGAATAAGCTCATGATCCCTGATACGAGTATTAATTTCTATAGATCCAACTACTCCTTCTTCGCTAAGAAGAGCAATAAATCCATCGTGACTAGCTATATCTATAAATAGGCAATGCATTTAAAGAATTTAGAATTTAGAATTAAAAATGTAGAATTAGCCATGTACTATAAATAGCGTACCGTAATTCTTAATTCTGCATTCTGAATTCTCAATTTTTTTATGCCTTCTCTCTCTGTAATCATCCCTACTCACAAGCGCTCAAAAATTCTTGAGCAGTGCCTAAAACATATCGAAAAACAAACAGCATGTGAAGCACTTGAGGTTGTGATAGTGAGTGATGAACCAGATGAAGAAACTGCAATTGTATGCAAAGAAAAGAAATGGAAAATGCCCATTAAACTTATTGAGATCGGAAGATGTCAGCAAGGAGTTGCGCGTAATCGTGGTATCGAAAAAGCACAGTCCTCTAGGTCTCTAATCATTGGAGATGATATATTTCTTAAACCCGAGGCATGCGAGAAACATATCAATGCACATCTTAAACAAGCAGAAGAAGGCGGCCCTCTTTCTATGGCCGTTTTAGGTTACACAACATGGGATCCAAATATAGAAGTAACACCTGCAATGAAATGGTTAGAGAAATCAGGATGGCAATTTGGATATCCACTAATCGAGTCATATTCCAAAGATTTTATACCTAAACCGATACAACATCGATTCACCTATACAAGCCATATAAGTGTTCCTACAGACATTGTTAAAGAACATCCATTCCGTGAAGATTTATCTCTATACGGATGGGAAGATGTGGAATGGGGAGAGCGGATAAAAAATGTGCCACTACAGCTTTTTTACGAACCAGAAGCAAAAGCAATTCATCACCATCCACTTTCTTTGGAAGAATCATTGGAAAGAATGGAAACTCTTGGACGCTCTATCACAAATTTCCCACATCTGGATCGCCACCCAACAGGGCTTAAACGAATTGCTTACAAAATCGCATCACTTCTGCCAACTATGAGCGGAAAACACAGGAAAGCGTTTTTGAGAGGAATGAAGAAGAAATAAGGGTAATACAAAAAGAATCAAAAGGAGATAAATGAGTAAAAAGAGTCCACGTTAGATAGGCTCTCTTTTAACTCTTTTGTTTCTTTTTTCTCCTGCTTGCAGCAAAGCCTACAGCAGCTCCAGCAGACATTATTGCAATAGCAACCGGTCCCGTATCTCCTTCTGGGGGTCTTGAAGTTGTGAGTTGAGCAATTGGTGCTAGTGGAAGCTGGTATGGAAGTGCATTTAGATTTGCATATCCAGGATAGGCAATGTTTTGTTGACCAAGAACATTAGATGACTGATGGAATCCAAGCCCTGTTGCAAAAGCTGAAGCTACTTCTGTTCTACATTGGTTATTACAACCATCGCCGATTAGGAGGTTGCCGTCATCACATCCTTCGTAAGCATCTAGTATTCCGTCTCCACAACGAGGAGATGAGCAATTAGTTCTACAGGTAGATCCTGGAACATCTGAGTTGCGTCCTCCTGCATCACACTCTTCTCCTGGGTCTCGTTTCCCATCACCACAAAGCTCAGAATCAAAACGACAATCGTTTCCACAACCATAAGGAAGATCTTTGTTATGAATAGATGGTTCACATT
>JAIPIN010000029.1 GCA_021734665.1 Kiritimatiellales bacterium | reverse complement strand
ATTTTGTAATCCAAACTATGTGGTATTTAAGATCAAAAACGGTATGGGAACCCTTGCGGTAGTTAAGCATGAAACAACTATATCATCCTAAAGGGATCGCCTGAAGGCGAGGGTTTTGCTCCCAAAGGGTGACAATAATTATACTCCATATATACGAAAAAGCAATGCTACGAACTCGCCCCCCTAAGAATCATTGCTCCAAATACATTTTCTGTTAAAATTTACTAACTTGCCATATGAACAAACGACTCCTCTCCTTCCTCGGCCTTGCAATAGTACCTGTAATAGCACTCGGGATTATGTTCCCAAATAGGGCGCTTAATGGATCACAAGATGTGGACGATGGAATATACGTCTCCACAACAGAATCGGACATGGTTGTATTTGTAAGTAAAGACTGTCCGCATTGCAGAGATCTTAAAGAGTATGCCAAGATCCAAAAATTAGAAATTGAGTTTCTAGAAATATCAGACGCAGAAAACCAAGCACTCTTTTCCAAATTACAAGAACGTGCACCTGGACTTAACCAAGGAGTGCCAACTACTGTAATAAACCAAGATGTTATTCAAGGATACAAAGATAACGAATCAACCGGACAACTTCTAAGCTTCCTTCTGAACCAATGTCAGGATTCAAATGAAGGATGCCAACCATTCCGAGAATTTTTGGATAGTGATATACATGTCGAAGTAAAATCTGCAGAAGGCATTTGCGTAGATAACTGCGAAGTAGATTTAGATAAATATGTCTTTGATCTTCCATTCTTAGGCAAAGTTGATCTTACTCTGTTGTCACTCCCTGCTTTATCTACTCTTCTTGGATTCTTAGATGGATTTAATCCATGTGCAATGTGGGTACTAATTACTCTGCTTACGCTTTTGATTAGTACACATGATATGAAAAAGGTTTGGGTGATTGGTGGAACATTCCTATTTGTTAGTGGAGCTGTTTACTACTTCTTCATCGCAGCATGGCTTAATGCATTCCTTCTTATTGGATACAACGTGTGGGTACAAAAGATAATTGGAATTGTAGCGATAGGTGGTGGTGGCTTCTATTTGTACGAAGCATTCGGAAAAAATCCAAATGCATGTCAGGTAACTAATATGTCTCAGCGACAGAAGACAATTGCAAAAATGAAGGAGATTCTAAAAATTTCCGCATGGCCTGCAATGATTATTGGAGTTGCAATACTCGCCTTCTCTGTAAACATGATTGAACTGGTGTGCACCGCTGGGCTACCTGCTGTATTCACTCAGATTCTAGCATTTAATGACGTAAGCACATTCGCACGTTACAGTTATATCGGGCTCTATATTCTGCTCTACATGATCGATGACTTTGTGATATTCGCAATTGCTGTTTATACATTGCATGCAACAGGACTTACTTCTAAGTACGCTCGCTTAACTTTAGTCTTCGGAGGATTTCTCATGTACGCACTTGGGATCTTGATGATCTTCGCACCCGAGGCTCTCACCTTCGGCTGATAAGTTTCTGTTGTACTCCAAAAATGCTGTTGGTAATCCTTCTATTTTTCCATCTTCTTTTGGCATGTCTTGAATCTCTCCAACAAGATTATCATTACCTGAAAAGTAGTTGATAATATTAGCAATATCTTCACGTGTTCCACTAACAACAGCAGTCATTTTTGTAGGATTTATATCGCTCACCATAATGCTACTTCCTAATTTCATTAAAGGAGACATTAAAGAAGCCATTGCCCTATGACGTATGTCCCATCTAGTCCCAACTAATTGATCATGTTTTTCTCCAATAAGAGTGAATAATTTGTAATGCCGCTGAGGAACTTCTTCTGACATAGATTAAATTAAGGACCCATAAAAGCCTTACTACAAATAAACTGCAAGCAAAAACCTGTTTATCTGCGCTTAGGATACTCATCCTAAATACGCTGTTTTTAAACTTTCCAGATCAACCGCACGTGGGACACGTGCTGCTAACCAATTGTGCATTTTTCATTCTTAATTATTCATTACTTGTGCTGAGCATTGTCGCAGCATGCACTTTACCTCTCGAATGACTCTCCATGGGCGAGACGCCCGTGGGACGTTTTCACTATTCATTCTTAATTCTTAATTCTGCATTCTTCATTCCCTACTGCCTCCCCTGATACCTCTGCCCCTCGCGCTCATTAGCAACACATCGTGTATAACGCTGTGATTGCTTGTCGTACTGTTCACAATGATTATTTACACGAGGCTTTGGTGTTACTGATTTGCTGGCAGCAGGAACCATTGCCTGCTCATGAACAACTACAGGCTTACAATCCTGTGCTACACCGTTAAGTACCGCATCGATCTGAGCTTGGAACTGAGTGTACTTAGAAGTCTTTGGGATAATCCTCTTTGCGGCTTCTCGCATTTGATAAACAACTCTATTCGTTTCGGCGCATTGATCACTAACTTGAACAGTAGGTTCTGTCTTTTGTGGTGTAAGTGGATAACGTGGCTCCGTCACAATCTCAGCTTTATTACTCAAGCGTTCAAATGCGCTAATAGCACGCTTCTGATATTCACGACCAAGAGGAGGATCTATTCCACGAAAAGCCGTGAGATATTCCACTCCTATAATAGAACCTGCAAGATGTGCCACTACTGTGTAGTGCTGCGTGTATACAATTGCACCGGCTCCTATGATCATGCCAACAACAACTCCACAAATCCCGATTCCTGTTTGATTATTTTTCATAGATATATGTGTGTATGTGTATATATATTATAACATAAAATGCCATATAATCAAAAGCCCTCTTTGGAGGCTAAATTGGAGGTGCCGGCGGGAATTGCACCCGCGAATGGAGGTTTTGCAGACCCCTGCCTTACTACTTGGCTACGGCACCAATGAGGAAACCAATTGAGAGAATGAACAATCTGCGATAGTCCTGAGCCTGTCGAGGGGCTACTTGGCTACGGACCACAAGTAATGGCCTACAGCATAGAAAAGAATTAGCTCAATGAAAAGCAATACTCTTACACTTCACAAACTAGACTAGGCCCCATCCCAAGCCCAAGCCCCAGCCCTACTCTTCCGCTGGTGCCTCAAACGTTGCACCTTCCAGAATGAATCGAATTTGATTATCCAATTCACTTTCTACAAATAATGGAGCTGCGGCTGTAACTGTATATCCTATTTCTCCTTTGATAGTGCTCACTTGATAGAACCTGCGTGCAGGCTCATCTTCTACAGGCTGAGCAGAAAAGATATGCAAAGTTACCTCTTTCCCATCAATCTTTACAGAAGGAGATTCGATTAATGTGTAACCCGGTAAAACACTTACAGATCTGATGCTAGCCTCACTGTAATCTTCAGCACTTATCTCAGATACAAGAGGCTCTTGCGTCATGGTAACGGATGGGAACTGTCCGGAGACTGATTGCTCGTAACGGAAAGCCGCCAGAGTCTCGTCTGGTACTCCACGCTGCTTAAGAGTTTCACGATCCATTACTATCCAGCCTTCTGGAAGGCATGTGCCTATAGCTCCATCCCAGTAATCCTTGTCACACTCAACTTTTGCAGAACCACCACCTCCACAGGCTGTGAGTAGAAAGGCCAAAGCAAAAAATGGAAGGAGAAGCTTGTACATTGCTGTGTATCTTACAGCCAAACCCTCAAACTCAAAATAGTTTTCCAAACACATGCAAAATGCCATGCGCTAGAAGAAGGTAGACAAAAACTTGTAGATATTTTATAGATACTCATAGGGAATTGAAGAAAACCATGATTTCTGCTAATATAAGAGGAATTCACTTAGTGAATCTTATTTGAACTCATGAAAACAAAAATTCAATTGATCACCATGGCTGTGAGCTTACTCACTCCTCTTACTGTACTAAGTGCAGTTGGTATTTCTGCAGATGACACTGTTGCAGGTTTGGGAACAGAAATAATTGTAAGCAATGTTGACGCTTATTCAGATGCGGAGCTTAGAATCTATCCTCCTTACGGAGCAGAACTTATTATACCTATTAATGATTCTGAAGTTATTACACTTGCAGGATCCGAGACAGAAGTAGCAGGAATCTACGAAGTAGAAGTAGTAAGTGCAGAAGACACAATCGCACAAGCTACGTTTAAAGTGCTTCCAGATACTATCGATATTCTAAACAGTTCTGTTCAAGCATCTAGCCAATACATTCAACCTGACGGACAAGACAGAGTACATGTGAGCGTTATTCTCCGCGATCAGTTTGGAAACACACTTTCAAGTAGGCCTGTGGAATTAATCTCCAGCAGAGCTTCGGATACTGTTAGCACTTTGACTAACGAGACTGATGCAATCGGAGAACAACAGTTTGAAGTTTCTACTTTTGAGCCAGGAACAATCTCGCTCCGTGCGATGGATCTGCTTAGCGGAAAGCTACTCGAAACAACTCTGACTATTCAAGCCGGTGCAGGTATGGGTGGATATCCTTCTCAACAGTATTATCCATCTTCTTACAACTCCTACACCTCTGCCTTGCCGGCAGGCAGGCAACCCCCTACCTCCTACACACAACCATATGCCCAACCTTCATACGGCAACCGAATGGTCGGCTCAGTAATGGGTCGTACACTATACGGACAAGTAAATGGATTTGATGTGGTTGATAGCTTTATATTAGAAGTTCCACACAGCTTACATGTAAATGAAGATACTACAATTCGCATCACGGCAGTTGATTACAATCAACAGCGAGTGGAAGATTACACTGGAACTGTTCTTCTTTCTTCTACAGATCCAACAGCACTTCTTCCTCTAGAAGGACGAGTTCAATTCATGCCACAAAACCTAGGAGAGAAGGTGCTTACATTAGGACTCAGATTTAGAACTCCAGGTGAACACCTATTGCATGTAGCAGATAGTACCAACCCAAATGTAAGTACACAGGTGGTAATCACTGTTACAGGAGATCCAACTATTGCGGAACCAAACATCACAATTACATCTCACGAAAATGATAGTTACATCAACTCCGAAAATATCACTATAGAAGGAGAGGGCTCTCCTTTCGCAAACATCATTGTTTCTGGAGGAGCTAAAGATGTACCAGGTGAAACAGACCAAAGTGGACTCTTCTCTGTAGAAGTTGCTCTTAATCCTGCACAAACAGACCACACTCTAAGAGTTCGTGATGCTAGTGGTCGCAGCGATTCGGGCAATCTCCATCTAATATTGGATAAAATACCACCAGAGATTAAAACTATTACTTTTGATCCAATTGATCCCGAAATGGATGACACAGTGGAATTGGAAGTAGAAACAGATGCAGATGTTAGCAGTGTAATAATGATATTAGATGACGAAGAGCTTTCTCTTATAGCAGATCTTACTCAATCGGGCGCATTTACACTCTCTTTTGTAGCCGAGGAAGAAGGAACTCACCAGCCTACAATTGTCGCCACAGACATGGCTGGGAATGCAACAGAAGTTCGCAGCAACTTTGTTGTAAAAGAAAAAAGCTTACCTCAGGTACAAAATGTAGAAGCGGAAGCAAAGACTGGATCTATATCACTTACGTGGGATCCTGTTACTGAGGAACGTGTAGATGCATACCGTATATATGTAGGAGAAAATCCAGATGACTTCTTATATACACTCGATACAGACCGTGCCACCGCTGCAGCAACTGTGGCAGGATTAACTGATGGAAAAACATATTACTTTGCCGTTACCGCACTACAGGGAGACCGAGAAAGTGCAGAAAAAAGCGAAGTACTAGAAATGATGGCACTTGGGTTTGCTCTTAATATTGCCGAACAAGACAGCACACTCTTTATAGAGTGGAGCAATCCTTCACAAGAAAATACGCTAGCTTCTTACCTATTTGAATACGGCGTAGATCCTGAAACGTTTACCGAACAAAGAACTATTAGTGGAGAGATTAGAGCTTACAGCCTTCGCGATCTTATAAATGGAGTTAAGTATTACATTCGCCTAACGCCAGTAGCCACCACCGGTAATGTACTGCATGATTTGGTGGCAAAAGGATCCGGAACTCCACACTCGACTGTGGATGGATTTATACCTACGCCCGCCAATCCAGTTCCAGATGAAGTAATTCCTACAAACCCAACACCAACAAACCCAGCACCAACCAATATGCATGGCGGAGCTCCAAGAACCCCAGAAACAGGTCTTCCACTTCCAGTTTGGATTGCACTAGGTATTGCTGGTGTCTTCTTGCTACTCAACTGGCACCGCAGACGCACACTTAGAATGACAATGGAGTTTATGCGAGATATGGAATCACGCTATCATACTTAAAGCCATGTCTTATAGAACGATGTCCATCGGAGGGGCTACCTACGATCTCTTTGTACAAACTACAGAGGATTTAATTCACGAGTGTCAGGATTTAAAGTCTATAGCACTTCCTTTGGGATCTAAGGTGCGTGTTAAAGAAGTAATAGAAACTTGTGGCGGAGGCGCTTCAAATTCATCTGTAGGACTTGCACGCCTTGGTTGTTCCGCCGGATTCTGTGGCGTGATTAGCTCAGATCAATGGGGTGAGAAACTTCTTAATAATTTAAAAAAAGAAGGGATAGACACCGAGTGCACAACGATTGTTGAAAATGAAGTCTCTAGTTTCTCTATTATTCTTTCTACAGATAAAGGAGAACGAGTGATCTTATATACGCCCGGAACCAACGTTCACTTGCATGACGCAAACTTTAATAAAGAAGCTATTGGAAAAATGAATTGGGTGTACTTGAATCATATTCAAGAAGACAGCTGCGTAATTCAAAATGACATTATAGAGATGCTCGCAAATGAAGATGAGCCTAGGTTCACATGGAACCCTGGCGGATGCCAATTGGAAGTTGGATTAGATGAGCCGAATAATAAGAACCTTCTGGCACACACTGACCTAGTACTTTTGAATTATGAAGAGGCAATGCAATTTACAAAATCAGACTCTATTGAAGAAGCAATAAAAATCATTCTTGACGTTGGAGCAAAGAACGTATGTATCACTCAAGGCAAAGAAGGAACTATCGCTACAGACGGAAAGAATCTATATAGCTGCTCAGTAATTTCTGATACTAAAGTGGTAGATACAACTGGTGCAGGAGATGCATTTGGGACTGGAGCAACATGGGCACTTTTGAACGGAGAAGACTTGATGACTGCAATAAAGGCAGGTACGATAAATGCAACGAGTGTGATAGGTGCAATTGGCGCCCAAGCAGGACTACTAACAGACATCGAGATTAAGGAAAAGCTGGCACGAACTAATCTCGCTGTGAATGTTCAATCGCTCTAGTATGTCCCCCTAATAAATGAGCAATGTGTGCACCCCATATACATACCGAAATTGAGAATTCAGAATTCAGAATTAAGAATTCTCTGTATGAACCATTTATAACCTCAATTCTACATTCTTAATTCTACATTCTACATTCCATACCTATGTCCGACGACAAACTCATCCAAGTTCAGGAATTAATTGACTCAGCTATGTCCTCGCTCAAAACAGCTTACGCACTCATGCGTGACATGACAGGTATATCTGATACAGACCGAGAACGCATTATGAATAGGGCAGAATCTATGCCTTCCAGCGGTACCGTTAGTGGCAAAGTAGTCGAGGGTATTTTTGATGGCCAAAACATGGTAGATGGGAATGGCGAGACGTATCCAGTGCCTGCTAACTATGCATCTAAGAGCAAGCTAGTAGAGGGAGATGGAATGAAACTTACAATCACAGATGAAGGCAAATTTATGTACAAACAAATCTCACCGGTAGAACGAAAAACAATTGTTGGAGTGCTTATTCAAGAAGATGGGCAATACAAAATTCTTACAAGTGGTAAAGCCTATCGCGTCTTACTTGCTTCCGTAACTTTCTACCGCGCAGAAGTTGGTGACCAAGTTACTATTCTTCTCCCAGAGGAAGGCGAAGCACAATGGGGTGCTATAGAGGCAGTAATTCCTAAACACATTGCAGAAGCCCAAGCAGTACAAACTATAGAGTCGGCTTCTACTGATGAAGATGGAGAGCTGACGCCATCGGTTGAGTAGAAGGTAAGGAAGATAATGAAGGTAATGTAGGTAATTTAGGTATGTAACCTACAATACTTAAATTACCCACATTACCCGTCGCAGAAGTTGAGCATTCCCACAACATCCGCTACGCTCTCCCCCTATGAGAGTACCCGCCCGAATCGTCGTTCCAGTAGCACTTGCCGCCTTCTTGGCAGGACTCCTAGTTGCGTTTCTTTGGTGGCAAATTTCGCAATCTACAGCAGTATTGAGTGATCCCCTCTCATTCCTAAAACCAAACCTGAGATCAAACATTGCAAACACAATTCCAGATGCCCCAATAGATCCACGTGATAAGGCTCTAGTACATTTGCGCCAAGGAGACCTTTTGGCACTACGTGGAGAGTGGAAAGAAGCTCAAGATGAATATAAGGCAGCAGTTAAAGCAAACGGCGGTTTACCTGCCTTACGCAAGCTAGCAAAAGCACAATTGCAACGCAGAGATATTTCTGGAGTTCGTTCCACTATTGGAAAAATGAGATCAGCTGGCGCACGCCCAGAAGATCTGCTTTTACTAGAGAGTGTTGTAAGCTTGCGAGCTGGGGAATTGCTAGAGGCACAGAATGTATTGGATGCTGCGGCAGATTCTCCACAAAAACATTACGGACTTGCTCTACTCGCAATCATCCAAGGAAATCATGAAATTGCACAAGAAGAACTTGCTCAAGTTATTAACGGATGGGAACCAGTGCTTCGCTCCTATGCCAGAACACTCCAAGCAGCTTACGACGAGTTCATGTTATTCCCCGAAGGATCAAACCTTCACCTGATTACACTTCTCGCCCGAGCCCTTGCGCAGTCACAAGAATGTGAATTGGCACTACCGCTCTTGGTGCAAGTAACTACATCAAATGATGACTACAGAGATGCATGGATTGTTCAGGGTTACTGTGAATTGATAACAGAACGTTCACAAGATGCACTCGCCTCACTTGAACAGGCTTACAACTTAGATCCACAGAAACCAGAAATTCAATACTTCTTGGCGCGAGCATATGCCGATATGGCTCAACATGAGAACGCAATTACCTTCTTTGAGTATTCACTCGCAAATGGATTTGAACCAGAATCAGAAATTCGTAGACTAATTGCTAAATCGGCTTTGGAAAATGGAAATGCTGCCATTGCACTCTCACAATACGAAGCACTAACACAGATGGAAGATGCTCCATTTGAAATGTTTGATGGTTACATCACTGCTAGCCTTGCACTTGGAAATCACGAAGAAGCTTTTATCAAAGCTACAGAGGCCACCACTCGCTGGCCACAAAATGCTAGGGCATGGGAATTGCTTGGCTGGGCATGTATGGAAACAGATCTAACAGATGAGGCGCGTGAAGCATTCGGAAAGGCATTAGAAA
The DNA here is from genome assembly GCA_021734665.1 of Kiritimatiellales bacterium. Classification (GTDB taxonomy): domain Bacteria; phylum Patescibacteriota; class Gracilibacteria; order Peribacterales; family Peribacteraceae; genus UBA2144. The sequence goes on along the minus strand of JAIPIN010000029.1, from coordinate 4,074 downwards.
TCAATCCAAATTTGAAAAGTGTGCAGGAGAAATTATTAGAGCTTAATTAGCTTGTAGCTTGTAGCAGGTAAGGCTACGGAAAATCTACAAGCTAATAGCTACAAGCTAAACCTTCCTCCTCTGTACGAAAATCTATACAGTATATACGTCATTAATATGAAAACATTCCTACGCGCATTAGGCATTGTCACCGTGGCATTGATCATTGCTAGCACGATTTTGCTAGTTTTGATTTCTGCAACAAATACCATCACCGTTATAGATAGTATTCCCGCAGATTTTTTACCAGAGAACAATACAGTTGCACTTTTTTCTAATGTAGATGAAGCAACACTTAGAAAATTTGAAGCAATCTTCCCTGAGCTAAGTAAAGTAACTCCACATGAATCCAAAACCATCGCACTGCTAACTATAGATGAAGAGCTATTACTAGCTGAGTTCTCCGAAATAGAGATATCACAGAAAGATGAAAACACTTTTGGACGTTTTAGCGTATCTGCTACAGATCAAAGAGCCACAGAAATGCTAAAAACATCCACTACACGATTAAGTTCTTCTTATTCTTACAACCAATTAGCACAAGAAGATCCTTGGGTGTTCATCAATCTTTCTGTGCTTCCAGATCCTAAAACCTTTTCAGAAATTATGCTGAACGCAATGATACCTACGGGCAGTACACATGCTTCACTGTCATTTGAAAATGATCAAACACAGATTTCATTTGTTGGCGGTACTCCCCTGCCAATAATAAGCCTTGCACCAACTATAAAAAGTACTTTTTCTGGATCTGTACTCACATTGCGCATTTCAAATGCATCACATATTTGGAGCAAGCTTATGCAATCACTCACCGATACTGACAAAGGCTTCTTAGTGGGTTCTGCAGGACGAATAATCGAAGAGACATTCAGCCCATCTGTTAGCCTAACATATGACATTCTACCAATGCTTACGGGGCCCACTACTATTCATCTAGGGAAAAATGGTTCTGGAAAAACCGTACTTGCTTTGGAGGGAATAGATGAAAATGCCAGCGCTCTTGCTGATCATATAAAAACACTGCACGAAGGATTTAAGTCTGTAATACCTTCAGCAGTAATCAAAAAACGCACACTAGACGAACGTTTTTCTGCAACTGATATCAGAATTGATAAAAGCTCAGTTAAGTCAGAAACTACACAGTACGGCAATTGGACAATGCTAATCACAAAAACCAATGATGGACGCGAGTTCGCCACTGCAACTTTGGGTGCTACATTTGCTATGGCAAATTCTGTATCAGCACTACAGCAAATTATGGAAAAGAACGTAGAAGTGATCACGCCATCCAATCCATCTTTGAGGGTCTCAAAAAGAATCGCAGATGGTGCAGTATCATTAGAAAGTGCATCTTCACTTATTAAAGATGCGTTTCCATCGCTTAAATCAGAATCGCTTCCACCTATTCTATCTAATCTTTCTGGGTTTATTCTCTGGTCAGTGGAGCAGCAGGGGCAAGTGACCCATTTAACCATCGAATAACGACTAATTATCTGGCATTCACGCTATACTCCCGCTACTCTCGTGCCAATGAAATTCTCCTTTATCAAACCCGCTAAGTACTTTTTGATGCTTTCTGCAGCCCTTGTTGGCGTAAGCATCGTCCTTCTTATTGTGCCTGGACCTCGCCTTAGTATCGATTTTACAGGAGGTACCCTTATTGAGCTCAAGATCCCAAGTGCATCAACTAAGGATGATCTGGCTAACGCAATGAGCTCACTAGCATTTGAAGATGGATCATCTATTGATAATGTTTCTATTTCTGCGACCAAAGGTGATTCTATGCTTATGCGTATGCGCGATCTAAGCAATGAGGAACACCTAGCTCTAATAGATCATCTAACAACCACATTGGGCGAGATAGAGGAGCTGCAATTCACAACAATTGGACCCACTGTTGGAGCATCACTTAAAGAACGATCACTATGGGCACTCACTATTGCAAGCATCGCCATAGTTTTGTACATCGCATTTGCATTCCGCAAAGTGCCTAAGCGTTTAAGTCCTTGGAGGTTTGGAATCATCGCAGTGATAACACTGCTACATGATGTACTTATTACCGTAGGTATATTTGTGATACTAAGCCAAATCACTTCATTCGAATTTGATACGCTGTTTGTTACTGCACTGCTTACAATACTTGGATATTCCGTTAATGACACAATCGTTATTTTCGATCGTATCCGTGATAATGTGATTACAAGCAACAGAGGAGAAGAATTCTCTATTGTTGCAGAGAAGAGCTTGCATCAAAGCGTCACACGATCAATAAACACAAGTGTATCTACACTTATTATGCTTTCTGCATTATTCCTCTTAGGCTCCGAGAGTATCCGCTGGTTTGTACTCACGTTGATAACCGGCGCCATTATTGGAACATATTCATCACTCTTCCTAGCCACACCTCTTCTGGTTTATTGGAAGAAGAAAAGTTAGAACATAGCTGGTAGCTTGTAAGACAATTTGTGAAGTTGTTTCTTGATTATCTTTGCTACAACCTACAAGCTACAAACTACTAGTTTTCCCATTTTTACTATAATGACTACCGATTCCAAAGCCCCAAAGAAAGACAAGTACGGCCGCACTGTTTGCACGGTTACATTTACCGAAGAAGAAGTAGCTCCTGCAGAAAACGCAGCCCTAGAAAGAATTGGCTCTACAACCAAGATAGAAGGATTTAGAACAGGAAAGGTGCCTATAGATATGATCCGCGAAAAAGTAAGTGCCGATCAGCTTTTGGAAGAGACAATCCGTGAACTGCTACCAAATACCATCAAAAAGCTGACTGAAGGAAGTGGAATCAAACCAATTGCACCACCAAAGATTGAAGCCAAGAGCCAAGAACCACTCACTCTTACGATTACATTTGTTGAGTATCCAGAAGTTACAGTAAAAGGAGCAGATAAGATCAAAGTAGATAAAAAGCCACCAAAGGTAGATGAAAAAGATATGCAACGTACTATCGATTACTTCTTAGAACAACATCAAACTGCAAAAGAAGTTGATCGTGCTGCAAAAAAAGACGATCGCGTGACCATAGACTTCCACGGTGAAGATGAAGAAGGAAAAGAGGTAGAAGGCACACGAATTGAAGGTCACCAAGTTGTTCTTGGAAGTAATTCATTGATCCCAGGATTTGAAGATGAGCTAGAAGGTTTAAATAAATCTGACAAAAAATCTTTCACGATAAAATTCCCCGAGAAGTATCATGCAGAGCATCTTCAGAATAAGCCTGTTACATTCCACGTTTCTGTTAGCAACGTAGAAGAAGTTAGCAAACCTAAGCTTACAGATGCTTTTGTACAAGAGCATCTAAATGCAGACTCTGCAGAAAACTTTAAAAAAAGTATCCGAGAATCAATGGAGCAACAGGAGGAACGTATAGGAGATCAAAAGCGTGAGCAGGAATTATTAGAGAAGATACGCGAAGCAACCAAAGTAGAACTTGCTCCAGAACTTATAGAAGAAGAGGAACGAGATCTATTCGAAAACTTCGCACAACAACTTAAAGAACGAAACATTGAACTTAGCGACTGGATGAAACAGATGAAGAAAAAGCCTGAAGACATCAAGGCTGATATGAACAAACAGGCAGTTGATCGACTAACCTTGCGCATGGGCATACAACATCTTGCAGACAAGAAAGAAATTGATGTGGACGACAAGGAGATGTCACAAGCTGTAACGGAAGTTCTTGCAACTCTAGAACCAGAACAGCGTTCGAAGATAGAATCTATGTATCAAAAAGGCATGCAAGGTTGGCATCAGCTTATGTGGCAAAAACGAGTGGAGAAGTTGATTGCAATGATGTTGGAAAAATAAAACAAGCCACCACAACGTGTGGTAGCGACGCGCCACTGGGGCGTCGCAGAGACGCGCCACTGGCGCGTCTCAACGAAATCAACTACTACCAGCTGAAGACTGGTAGTTTGGCTGATGACTGAAGTCATGTATTAACGATCGTGAAACTATCTCCTCGTTTTTCCATGTCTTCATCTTGATGCTTGATATATTCCATGATTGCTTCATCTGTGA